>JBBDXL010000176.1:0-1949 GCA_040902335.1 Burkholderiales bacterium | reverse complement strand
CGCTTCATGATCGTGTTCAGCACGATGAACAGGAAGCCCGTGGCCGCCATCCACAGCATGCCGCGCACCACCGGAGAGGTCTGGGAGAGCATTTCGACTGCCGGCTCGATTGTTGCACAGGAGTTCTGCAATAATCGGCCGCGATTCTCGGAACGAAGGACACGCTATGACCGATCTCTCGAACGTGAAGATCCCGTCCCTGCGGAGCCAAGTGAGCGCCGAGGAATGGCAGGCGCGCGTCGACCTCGCCGCCTGCTACCGGCTGATCGCGCACTTCGGCATGAACGACCTGATCTACAACCACGCCACCGCGCGCGTGCCGGGCGAGGAAGGCCGCTTCCTCATCAATGCCTACGGCTACGCCTACGAGGAGGTCACCGCCTCGAGCCTGGTGAAGATCGATTTCGACGGCAAGGTGGTGCTCGATTCGGGCACCGGCTACGGCATCAACCAGGCGGGCTTCGTCATCCACAGCGCGATCCACCGCGGCCGCGAGGACGTCGCCTGCGTCATCCACACGCATTCGCCCGCCGGCATGGCGGTGTCGGCGCTGAAGTGCGGGCTGCTGCCGCTTACGCAGAACGCCATGTTCTTCGGCGAGCTCGCGTACCACGACTACGAAGGCCCGGCGATCGATCTCGACGAGCAGCAGCGCCTGGTGCGTGATTTGGGCACTGCATCGGCCATGATCCTGCGCAACCACGGCCTGCTCACCGCCGGGCGCACGGTGTGCGAGGCGTTCGTCGTGCTGCACTGGCTGGAGCGCGCCTGCCAGGCGCAGGTGATGGCGATGGCCTGCAACACCGAGCTCAATCATCCTGGCGCGGATGTGATCCGCACCACGAACGAGCGCTATGCGCCCGGAAAGCGGCGGAAGATCACCGAGCTGGAGTGGCCGGCACTGCTCAGGATGCTCGACCGGCGCGACCCGTCGTTCCGCGAATAGTGCCGCGCGTCCTGCTGACCGACCCGATCGACGCGTCGGGGGTGGAGTTGCTGCGCGCGCGCGGCGCCGAGGTGGTGCTCGCGCCCGAAGGCAGCAGCGCCACGGTGAAGCGCCTCGCGGCCGAGGCCGACGGCGTCATCATCCGCTCCAAGCTCCCCGACGACATCTTCGAGGCGGCGCCGCGCGTGCGCGCCGTCACCATCCACGGCACCGGCATCGACCTCGTGCCGCTCGCCGCCGCCAACGCCAGGGGCGTGCTGGTCGCCAACCTGCCCGGCGAGAACGCGCAGTCGGTCGCCGAGTACTGCGTGCTGGCGATGCTGATGCTCGCGCGCAACATCGCCGCCATCAACGCGGCGATGCACACGCAGCCCTGGGACGAAGCGCGGCGCCTCGCCGCCCCGGCGCGCGAGATCAGCGGCCTCACGGTGGGCATCGTAGGCGTCGGTGCGATCGGCCGGCGCGTGGCGCAGATCTGCGCGCGCGGCTTCGGCATGCGCGTGCTCGGCAACCAGCGCCGCCTGGACCGCCTGCCGCCCGAGGCGCAAGGGACGGACCTCGACGACCTGGTCGCGCAATCCGACTTCATCGTCCTCGCCTGCCCGCTCAACCCGCAGACGCACCACCTGTTCGATGCCGCGCGGCTCGGCGCGATGAAGTCCTCGGCCTGGCTGATCAACGTCGGCCGCGGCCCGGTGATCGACGAGGCAGCGCTCATCGAGGCGCTGCGCGCGCGGCGCATCGCCGGCGCCATGCTCGATGTCTACGAGCACTATCGCATCGAGGCCGGGCACCCGCTCCTTACGCTGGACAACGTGCTCCTCACGCCGCACCTCGCCGGCAGCACGCGCGAGTCGCGCGCGCGCGCCAGCGTGCGCGCCGCCGACGAGACGCTGCGCATGCTCGCCGGCGAGAAACCGAGAAACCTCGTCAACCCGGAGGCCTGGAATGTCCGTCGACCTGAGAATCGCTGAGATCAAGGCCTACCCGACGTCGTTTCCCG
>JBBDXL010000175.1:0-1959 GCA_040902335.1 Burkholderiales bacterium | reverse complement strand
AACGTTCAATAACCAGCATAAAGTGCCGCTTATCATAGACCCGTTCCTCCGCTAGCGCTGTCAACCCTTCCTGCAATCAACGCGTTACGGGTATGTATGCATATCCAGTAATCGTGATAGGCCGCAGGAAATGGAACAAGCCCCTGAACCACCGAGGGTATCTTCCGACGCGATAGCTCAACCCCGGCTGCGCGACCGCTTCCGCGCCGAGATTCGCAGGCGCGGCTACAGCCGGAGGACTGAGAAGTCGTACTGGTTCTGGATCCGCTGGTTCATCTTCCACAACGGGACGCGGCATCCCGCTGAGCTGGGCGCGCGCGAGGTCGAAGGGTTCCTGAGCTGGCTCGCGGTGGAACGCAACGTCGCGGCCGCCACGCAGAATCAGGCGTTGGCGGCGCTGCTGTTTCTGTACAAGCAGGTCCTCGGGCAGGACCTCCCCTGGTTCTCCAGCATGGTGCGGGCCAAGCGGCCGGTGCGCGTGCCCGTGGTGCTGACGCAGGCCGAGGTGAGCCGGCTCCTCGAGCAGCTGCAGGGGGTGAAATGGCTGATGGCGAGCCTGCTGTACGGCGCGGGGTTGCGGCAGATCGAGTGCCTGTCGCTGCGGGTGAAGGACGTGGACTTCGCCTACCGGCAGATCACGGTGCGCGACGGCAAGGGCGGCAAGGACCGGGTGACGATGCTGCCCGAGCAGGTGGTGCAGCCGCTGCAGGCGCACCTGGGGCGCGTGCGTGGGCTGCACCGGCGCGATCTCGCCGCAGGGCACGGCGAGGTGTCGTTACCGAAAGCGCTGTCGAGGAAGTACCCGCGGGCAGGGCGCGAGTGGCACTGGCGGTTCGTGTTTCCCTCGAAGAACCTGTCCGCGGATCCTGAGTCCGGAGTGATCCGGCGTCACCATGTGTTCCCCGACACGCTGCAGCGCGCGGTGAAGGCGGCGGCGAGGGCGGGGCGGATCGTGAAGCCGGTGAGCTGCCACACGCTGCGGCATTCGTTCGCCACGCACCTGCTGGAGGCGGGGCACGACATCCGCACGGTGCAGGAGCTGCTCGGACACGCGGATGTGAGCACCACCATGATCTACACGCACGTGCTCAACAAGGGCGGGCGAGGGGTCAAGAGCCCCTTGGATCGTCTTGAGCAGAAAGAAGCGGGCTATGCACTCACCTGATGCCCTCACCGTACGAATCCACTTGCTGCGCAGCGTACGCGTCATCCTGGACTTCGACCTGGCCCGGCTCTATGGCGTAGAGACCCGCCGTCTCAATGAGCAGGTCAGGCGCAATCGCCGGCGCTTTCCGCCGGAGTTTATGTTTCAACTGAACAATCAGGAGCTTGCGCGTTTGATGTCGCAATTTGGGGATGGGTAAAGAAATTCAGTTGATATTCGACGAAGTGAGAGCCATTTTTCCCTCGAGCAGCAGGAGCGCAAGGTGGGGACACACGACCGCGCGATCGTCGAGATCCTTCAGGCGATTCGCCAGCTTACGCAGCCCGCGGAGCCGCCGAGGCGCCGCCGCATCGGCTTCGTGCACGACGCTAGCTGAACGCCTGAATCCCCGTGATCGCCCGCCCCAGGATCAGCGCGTGGATGTCGTGCGTGCCCTCGTAGGTGTTGACGACTTCCAGGTTCACCACGTGGCGGATGACGCCGAACTCGTCCGAGATGCCGTTGCCGCCGAGCATGTCCCTCGCGGCGCGCGCGATGTCGAGCGCTTTGCCGCAGGAGTTTCTCTTCAGGATCGAGGTGATCTCGGGCGAGGCGGTGCCTTCGTCCTTCATGCGCCCCAGGCGCAGGCAGGCCTGAAGCCCCAGCGCGATCTCGGTCTGCATGTCGGCGAGCTTTTTCTGGATCAGCTGGTTGGCGGCGAGCGGGCGGCCGAACTGCTTGCGATCGAGGACGTACTGGCGCGCCCGGTGGAAGCAATCCTCGGCCGCGCCGAGCGCGCCCCAGGCGATGCCGTA
>JBBDXL010000174.1:0-13684 GCA_040902335.1 Burkholderiales bacterium | reverse complement strand
CCGCCGTTGCCACCACCGCGCGCTTCCCCGCGCATCTGCGGGCGCGACTCGATGCGCGGTTGCGACCGCTGCATCCCCATTCCCGGTTGCACGGCGCGCGGCGCTGCCGTCCGCGGCTGCGGGCGCTGCACCTCGACTCCGGGTTGCGGCCGTGCCGCTTCCACGCGCATCTGCGGGCGCGACTCCATGCGGCGCTGGGGCTGCTGCACCTCCATTCTCGGCTGCACGGCGCGCGATGCTTCCATCCGCGGTTGCGGGCGCTGCGCCTCGATGCGTCGGGGCTGCTCTATGCGGCGGGACCGCTCGACGCGCCGCGCCGGCGGCGAAGTGCTGAGCGCAGGCGGCATCGGCCGCGCCAGCGGCACGACGTGCGCCGGGCGCTCGACATGGCTGCGGAACCGGCGCCGCTGCGGCGGCACGTGCTGCCACTTGCCGACGTGGAGGGGACGAATCACACGTCCGTGCAACGGACGCACGAAGAAGTTGTTCACGTGCACCACCTTCACGTGGCGGTGATGCCAATCCACGCCGCCGAAGAAGAAGTTCGTCGAGACGCCGATGCCCACGCCCCACCAGAAGCCCGGGCGGTAGGCGTAGTAGCCCGGGCACGGCGCCCAGGCCACCGGCGGGTACGCGGACCACCACCAGGACCCGTACACCATCCAGGGGTCGTAACAGGGAACGTAAACGACATGCGGATCGGCCGGCTCGATGACGATGCTGTCGCCGTCCGCGATCACGCGCAGACGATCGTCGGGCAGCAGCTGGCCCGCGGCCTGCGCCTTGCGGCGCAGCTGCTGCACAGTCTCCATGACGTGCGGTTCCTGCTCGAGGAATGCCTCGCCGAGGCTGCGAGTCCAGGCCAGGTTCTCGTCCATGCGCAGGAGCTGGTTGGGGAAGGCGACGAGCGACTTCACGCTCGGGTCCCAGTCCTCGCCGGCGACCCGGTTCACGGCCTCGTCGCCCTGCAGCCCGGGATGGGCGCGCGACCAGCGCGCGGCTTCGACCACCTCGAGCGGGTAGGTCGAGGCCATCAGCACCTGCGACAGCAGCGCGTCGGGATACAGCGCGATGGGCGCGAGCATCTGGTCGAGCTCGGCCTGGGAGTAGTCCCCGCGTTCCTGCGCCAGCGCCGCGGACGCCGTGGCGAGGACCGCGAGCAGGGCAATGATGAGTTTTCTCATGGGCGGTGCCTCCGCCCACCTTGTACCGCGCTAGCCCGTCCGCAATCGCCCTAAAACTGGTTCAAATTGCAACAGGATGTTGCTACTCGGCGGACTTCTCCAGGGCCGGGATGGCGAGGCCCGCGGGCAGGTCCTCGTGCGGCGTGCCGCCGAGCGCGCGATCGGCGGCGCTGGCGGGCTGGCTGCCCTTTTTCGGCCGGCCCGGGCGGTAGAACACCTGGAACGGCTTCACCGGCGGCACCGGCGGCGGGTTCTCGAGGAAACGGCAATCGGACTCCGTGGGCACGCTCGCCATGGCGCCGATGCGCGTGCCCTTGAAGAACACCGTGTAGCGCAGCATGTGCGCCGATCCGGGGATGGGCTGGGCGATCACTTCGTACTTGCCGACCATGAATCGGCTGCGGGACTGCTGACCGGGGAGTACTCTGACCATAGACCCCTCTTATACACCATAACTAGCCGCGGCGGCGCCTCCGGCTGCGAATCATCAGCCAACCGCCGAGCATGCCGCCGAGATGCGCGAAGTGCGCGACGCCGGAAGCCGTGCCGGTAACGCCGAAATACAGCTCCAGCGCCGCGAACAGCACCACAAAGACGCGCGCCGGCAGCGGGATCGGCGGAAACAGCAGCAGCACCGTGCGCCGCGGAAAATAGATGCCGTAGGCGAGGAGCAGCCCGTACACGCCGCCTGAAGCGCCCACCGTCGGCACCGGCGGCCCGCCCATCCAGCCCGTGACCACGAGATGCGACAGCGCCGCCGCCACCACGCTGGCGAAGTAGAACTGCAGGTACCACTGAGAGCCGAACAGGCGCTCGACGTCGCGCCCGAAGGTGTACAGGGCGAGCATGTTGAACATCAGGTGCAGCAGGCTGCCGTGCAGGAAGCTGTAGCTCACGAGCTGCCACAGCTCGAAACCCGGGCCGCTGCGCGGCCCCGAGATGGCGGGCGGCCACAGCGCGAAGTGCTCTACGAGCGGCAGGCCGCCCGCGAGCTGCAGCATGAAGATGAGGACGTTGGCGCCGAGCAGCGCGCCGGTGACCGGCGGCACCCTCAGGGCTCCACCGGCGTGGGCGCGGGCAAAGGCATGCCGCGCCGCGCGAGCTCGGCGCGCACGCGCTCCGGGTAATCGGTGATGATGCCGTCGACGCCCAGGTCGAGAAAGCGCACGATGAATCCCGGCTCGTTCACGGTCCAGGGCACGACCTTCAGCCCGAGGGCGCGGGCCTCGATCAGCGCGGCCGAATCCAGCTCTTCGTAGTTGGGCGACCAGATCCTGCCGCCCGCGGCGTGCACCGCCTTCGGCTGCGAGCCGCCGCGGCGCCGGCCGGTGAGGTAGACGGTGGCGATCTCGGGCGCCGCGCGCTCGACGGCGTGCAGCGTGCGCCAGTCGAACGACTGCACCGTGGTGCGCGCGGCCACGCCCGCGGCGCGGATATCGGCGATCAGCGCTCGCGCGAACTCCTCGGGCGGCAGCGTCTCGGCCGGGGCGGCGGGCGAAATCTTGGTCTCGATGTTGAAGCGCACCTGGTCGTTGCCGGCCTTGCGCACCAGCGCGAACAGCTCGGCAAGGCGCGGCACGCGCGCCCCGTCCGCCGGCGCCTGCTCGGGAAAGCGCGCGGCGTATTCGCTCCCCGGGCGTAGCCGTCCGACGTCGAAGCGCCGCAGTGCCTGGAAATCGAGCTCGCGCAGCAGCGGCCCCGGGGCGTCGATCCAGCGGCCGTCAGGGCCGCGCGCGATGTCCGGGTTGAGGCGCCGGTCGTGGTGGATGACGACGGCGCCGTCGCGAGTCACGCCGGTGTCCAGCTCCAGCGTGGCGACGCCGACGGCCAGTGCCGCGGCGAACCCCGCCAGCGTGTTCTCGGGGGCGGCGCCGCGGGCGCCGCGGTGCCCCTGCAGGTCGAAGGCCTGCGCGGCGCACGCCTGGCCGAGGGCGAGCGCGGCCAGGAGGGGCACGCGAAGGTTTCGGTGTAGCGGCCACATGTGTTACGGTGCTCGCAGCGTCGATTGGGTCCGCCGCGCGATTATAGCGGCGCGGCCGCGGCGCCCCCGACCATGCCCAACCTCAGCCCTCTCAAGTTCTGCATGCACGGCCAGCACTCGAAGCCGCGCGCCCAGTTCCGCGTGCTGCCCGGCGGCGAGCGCCGGCGCGAAGTGTGCGCCGAGTGCTACGAGAAGATCATGGCGGCGCGGAAGGAACGCGCCGCCGCCGCGCGCAAGCGCTAGCCTGCGGCCGCCTACGAGCGCAGCGGCTCGATCAGGTCCGGGCCTTCGTTGCGCGCGTTGTTCACGCGCCGGCTGACGGGGAAGTGCTCGAATTGCTCCGGCGCCATCGGCTCCAGCGCCATCGCGGTCGCCACCGCGGCGTCGTGCATCGTGGGCTCGAGCCACGCGGCGTGGTCCTCCTCGGGCAGCACCACCGGCATGCGCTCGTGCACCTCCGCGGCTGGGCCGAGCGCCTGCGTGGTGAGGATGGCGCAGCTCAGCGTGTCGCGCCAGAGGGCGTGGAGCCCGGCGAAGCAGAACGGGCGGCGGTCGCGCCGCGTGATGTAGTGCGGCTGCTTGCCGCCCGGGGTTTCCTGCCATTCGTACCAGCCTTCGGCCGGCAGCAGGCAGCGCGAGCGGCGGATCGGGTCGCGCCACATGGGCTTGCCCGAGATCTCCTCGAGCCGCGCGTTGATGGTGAAGCCGGGCGGCTTGTCCTGCTTCCACCAGTGCGGGATCAGCCCCCAGCGCGCGCCGCGCAGCCTGCGCGCGCCGTCTTCGAGCAGCAGCACCGGCACCGCAGTGGTGGGCTGCACATTGAAGCGGCGCGGGAAGGGGTTGCTGCTGGTGCGGTCGATCTTCCACGCGCGCTCGATCGACGCCTGCTCGGGACTCACATAGCGGCCGCACATGGCGAGCCGCAGTGTAGCGCGCTCGCGCCGCTAGGCCGCTTCCTCGGCCTTCACTTTCGCGCGCCTGGCGCGTGGCGCGGCCGCGGGCTTGGCGGGCGCCGGGACGCCGCTGCGCGGGCGTGTGCCCAGCACCTCGATGCACAGCGCGGCGATCTCGGTCTCGAGGAGCCGCTCGGCGTTGGCGTGCAGGTTGCGCACTTCCGGCGTCGTCAGCAGATCGATCTTGTCCTTGGTCCAAAGCGCGGCGCGGCCGCGCGACAGGTTGTTTCGCGTGTTCATTCAGTATCTCTTTCCCGATGTGAATTCGACCTTGAGGCGCGCCACCTGCCGCCTCACGGCTTCGATGTCGGCGCGCGCGCGCTCGACTTCCTGCTTCAGGGCGTCGGCTTCGGCGCCGCTGCCCGCCTGGCGCTGCAGCGCTGCGTGCAGCTCGCGGTAGCGGGCTTCCGCCGCGTTCCAGCGCTCCACGACCCGCTGCTCCTGCTCACGCCACAGCTTGCGCTTGTCCATGTCCGATCCCCGCGGCAACAAAAAAAGCCCGGCAGCACCGGGCTCGTCCGGCAGTGGTTGCGATCAGGCGGGCCTGACGTTGGTGGCCTGGGCGCCCTTGGGCCCCTGCACCACGTCGAACTGCACCTTGTCGTTCTCTTTCAGCGTCTTGAAGCCGCCGCCCTGGATCGCCGAGAAATGCACGAACAGATCCTTGCCGCCGTCGTCCGGCGTGATGAAGCCAAAGCCTTTTGCGTCGTTGAACCACTTTACCGTGCCTGCGCTCATGTCTTGCTTCCCTCGTTGTGGATGAAAAGGGCTGACGCCCTGCGGAATGGTCAAGGAAGGGAAACAAACGCCTGAACAGCGCGGCGCACCTGCCGCCAGCGGACCAGCGATTTCTCTACTTGAGAATCCTGCCGAGCCTTTATACAGGGGCGGCGGGTTTCCGTCAATCAAAACAAGAGCTTGCTCCGGGATGTCAGAACAGGAGCACAAGATTCACGGAGAGGATGTCGTAGGAGTCCTTGTACTCGGTGGTGCCGACGGCGTGGTGCACGCTGCCGAAGTGGTCGAAGTCGATGCGCACCTCGGCGCTCTGCCCGAGTTTGGCGCCGAGGCCCAGGCCGAGCAGGCCGGAGGTGCCCCGCTTCTTGGTGTCGACGAGGGGAGCGACTCCGCATCCCTGCAGGCAGTCGTACTCGACATTGGTGAACGCCAGGCCGAGGCGCCCGTTGAAGTAGTAACCGCCGCCCACGGGAACCGAGAGGACACCGGCCACGGACACGGCCGTGGTCTTGAACTCATCGGTCTTCGTCCCGAGCAGGAAGACTTCGTACTTCCCCAGGTTGTGCAGGCCGACCTCCAAGCCCAGGTACTCGCTCGTCATGTACCCCGCGTAGATCTTGGCGCCGGCGACGGTGTCCTCGTTGATCGTATTGGCGAAGAACGATCCGCCGTCGGACCAGACGCTGCCGTAGCCGATGCCCAGGTAGCCACCCTGCCCGGGCTGCTGCGCCTGAACATGGGTCGCGAGCAGCGCGCCCGCCAGGGCAGCGATCAGGATTGCGGTTCTTTTCACTCTAGCCTCCCTCGAGAACGCTCGTTGGCAGCGAATGCCGCGCATTATGCCCAAATGCGCGGGCGCCGTCCCGGCGCCGGGAACCGCCGCGCGCGCCCCCGGTCCAAGCGACATCCGAAATTTGCAGGAGTCGAACATGCAGACCAGAAAAATCATGGCCTTGCTGGCCGCGCTGGCGATGCTCTCGGTGGGTGCGCTTGCCGGCGCGCAGTATCTGCAGACGGGCACGCCGCAGCCCGCGCCCGTGGCGAGCGCAACGCGCACCACGCAGCTGCCGGACTTCGCGTCGATCGTGCAGCAATACGGCCCGGCGGTCGTCAACATTACCACCTCGGGCACGCGCAAGGCGGGCGCAGCGCAGGTCCCCTTGCCGGAATTCTTCCGGGGACTGCCGTTCCAGTTCGGCACGCCGCTGCCCGAGATGCCGGTGCAGGGGCAGGGCTCGGGCTTCATCCTGAGCGCCGACGGCATCGTGCTCACCAATGCCCACGTCGTGCAGAACGCAAGCGAGGTCACGGTCAAGCTCACCGACCGGCGCGAGTTCCGCGCCGAGGTGCTGGGCGCCGACCCGGCGACCGATATCGCGGTGCTGCGCATCGACGCGCGCGACCTCCCGGTGGTCGAGCTCGGCGATCCGGCGCAGGCGCGCGTGGGCGACTGGGTGGTGGCCATCGGCTCGCCCTTCGGCTTCGAGAACAGCGTCACGGCGGGCATCGTCTCCGCCAAGGGCCGCTCGCTGCCGGGCGACGTCCACGTGCCCTTCATCCAGACCGACGTGGCGGTGAACCCCGGCAACTCCGGCGGGCCGCTGTTCAGCCTCGACGGCAAGGTGATCGGCATCAACTCGCAGATCTACAGCCGCTCGGGCGGCTACCAGGGCCTGTCGTTCGCCATTCCCATCGACATGGCGCTGCGCGTCAAGGACCAGATCGTTGCCACCGGGCACGCCTCGCACGCGCGCCTTGGCGTCGAGGTGCAGGGCATGAACCAGGCGCTCGCCGAGTCTTTCGGCCTGCAGCGCCCGGAAGGCGCGCTGGTCGCCGCCGTGGCGCCGGACAGTGCGGCCGAGAAGGCCGGGCTGCAGCCGGGCGACGTGGTGCTCAAGTTCAACGGCCGTCCGGTCGGCGATTCCGGCGAGCTGGCCGCGATGGTGGGCGAATCGGCGCCCGGCGCAAAGGTGCAGCTCGAGGTGCTGCGCAAGGGCGTGCGGCGCACGCTCGCCGCGACGCTCGGCACCGCGGTCGACCCGTCGGCGCAGCGCGCCGCTGCCGACGAGGCGGCGGACAAGGGCCGTCTCGGCCTCGCGGTGCGCCCGCTCTCGCCGCAGGAGCAGGAGGCGGCCAACGTTTCCGGCGGGCTGCTGGTGCAGGGCGTGAACGGCCCCGCGGCGCGCGCCGGCGTCGCGCCGGGCGACATCGTGCTGCAGGCGGGCGGCAAGCCCGTGAAGAGCGTGGAGGACCTGCGCGCGGCGACGCGCTCGGCAAAGACCATCGCGCTCCTCGTGCAGCGCGGCGAGCGGCGCCTGTTCCTACCGCTGCAGGTGGGCTGATGCACATCGACGCGCGCGTCTATGAGCTCTACGACGAGTACTGCCACGGCGGGATCGACCGGCGCGAGTTCCTGCTGCGCGCCGCGGCCCTCGCGGCCGGCGGCCTGGCGATGGCGCAGGCGCTGCTGCCGCGCTACGCGCGCGCGCAGACCGTGTCCTTCACCGATCCGCGCATTCGCGCGCAGTACTTAGTCTACGAGTCGCGCGGCGGCAACTCGGGCTCGATGCGCGGCTACCTCGTGCAACCCTCGGGGGCGGGGCCGTTTCCAGCGGTGCTGGTGATCCACGAGAACCGGGGCCTCAATCCCTACATCGAAGATGTGGCGCGCCGCGCCGCGGCCGAGGGCTTCCTCGCCCTCGCGCCCGACGGCCTGCACCCGGCCGGCGGCTATCCCGGCAACGACGACGACGGCCGCTCGCTGCAGGCGGGCCTCGACCAGTCGAAGCTGCTCCTCGACATCGCGAACAGCGCTCGGTTTCTCAAGACGCACCGCTTGTCCAGCGGCAAGCTCGGCGCCACGGGCTTTTGCTGGGGCGGCGGCGCGGTGAACCATCTCGCCGTGACGCTGGGGGCGGACCTGCACGCCGGAGTCCCGTTCTACGGCGCTGCCGCCGCGAGCGAGGACGTGCCGAAGATCAAGGCCCCGCTCCTCATCCAGCTCGCGGAGACCGATCCACGCATCAACGCCATGTGGCCTGCGTTCGAGGCGGCCCTCAAGGCCGCCAAGGTGCGCTACGAGATGCACAGGTATCCCGGCACAGAGCACGGCTTCCACAACAACTCCACGCCGCGCTACCGGGAAGCGGCGGCCAAGCTCGCCTGGGAGCGCACCGTGGCGTTCTTCCGGCAACACCTCGCCTAGCCGCGGCGCCGCTCGTACCAGCGCGACATCGCCTCCATCGCCAGCCAGGAAGCGGCCGCGGCGGCGAGCAGCACGCCTTCGGCGGTGCGCCAGCCCCAGGCGTCCACGATCAGCGCGAACAGCGTCGGCGAAGCTGCGTTGACGATGAGGATCGGCGTGGCGAGCACGCCGAGCACCGTGCCGTAGCCGGCGGCGCCGAACAGCGCGAGCGGCACCGCGCCGCGCACGATCGTGATCACGCCCTGCGAAGCGCCCATCAGCAGCGTGAAAGCGACGACGGCCTGAACGCTGCCGCCGGAAAGCAGGAGCACCGCGAACGAAATCGGCAGCACGCCGATGGCGATGCGCGCCACCGTGATGGCGCGCAGCTTGCGCCCGAAGACGATCTCCACCACGCGCCCGCCGAACTGCGCGAAGCCCTTCATCGAGGCGACCCATACCGCGGCCGCGGTGGCGAGGCCCGCGGCTTCCAGCAGCGGCACGAGCTGCACCGTCACCACGCCGAAGACGAAGCCGTTCAGCGACATCACCAGCGCGAAGAGCGCGATGGCGATGGTGCGCACGCGACCCTGGAGCGGCGCCCCGTCGGGCGAAGGCTTCGCCGCCGCGGCCTCGTGGCCGCCGGGTGCTTCGCGGCGCGCGAGGCCGAGCCAGTTGAGCGGCAGGCAGACGGCGAGGTTGATGAGCGCGAACCAGGCGAGCGTCTCGCGCCAGCCGAGCGCCTCGTTCAAGTAGTGGCCGACGACCCAGAACACGGTGGACGCGAACGCGCCGAACAGCGTCAGGTAGGAAATCGCGCGCCGGCCGCGCGAGGGCACCACCTGCACCAGCGCTGCAAAGGCGGCGTCGTAGAGGCACAGGCGCATGCCTACGCCGAGGAAGGCCCACACCGCGAGATAGGCAGCTTCGCTCCTGGCGAGCGAAAGCAGCAGCAGGCCCGCCGACACCAGCACGGTGCCGGCGCTCATCACGCGCTGCGCGCCGAACCGGTCGATGGCGCGTCCCGCCCACGCCGAGACGGCGCCCATCACGAGCAGCGACACGGTGAAGCCGAAGTAGATGAGGCTCAGGCTCCAGCCGGTGTCTTTCGCGATCGGGTTGGCGAGCACGCCGAGGCAGTAGTAGCTCGTGCCCCAGGCGGTGATCTGCGTGACGCCGAGCGCGCAGACCGAGAGGAGGAGGGGGTCCGGGCGGGAGGACATGCGGCGCACATGCTACGCCGCCCGCGGGCGGGTATCGTCCGCGTTTCGCAGCCGGATTGCCGGATACCCAGAATGGGTAGTAAGATGCCCAGAATGGGTACGAAAACCAGAGCTGCGGCGGCCAGCGGACTCGCGGACGCGCTGTTCTCGACCACGCAGCAGCGCGTGCTTGGGCTGCTTTTCGGGCAGCCCGGCCGAAGCTACTACGCCACCGAGCTCATCGCGCTTGCCGGAGGCGGTTCCGGGGCGATACAACGGGAGCTCGCGCGGCTCGAGCAGAGCGGCCTGGTCACGGTGCGCGCCATCGGCAATCGCAGGCACTACCAGGCTAACCCGCATTCGCCGCTCTACGAAGAACTGGTCGGAATCGCGCGCAAGACCGTGGGGCTGGCCGGGCCTGTGAGGCAGGCGCTCCAGCCGCTGGCACGGCGCATCGCGGCGGCGTTCATCTATGGTTCCGTGGCGAAGAGGAGTGACACCGCGCGCAGCGATATCGATCTCATGGTGGTGAGCGAAAAGCTTTCTTATGCGGACCTGTACAAAGTGCTTGAGCCGCTGCAGTCGAAGCTCGGAAGAACGGTGAACCCGACGGTCCTCGGGCGGGCGGAGCTGGCCCGCAGGCTCAAGGGGGGGAGCGCCTTTGCGCGGCGCGTGCTGGAGCAGCCGAAGATCTGGGTCATCGGGAACGAGCGTGACCTCGGCGCTTGAACGGTTGGGCGACCTGGCGCCGGAGCCGCCCGACGCAAAGGAGTTCTCGGGGCTGCGCAAAGCGGGACTTTCGAGATTGAAGGACGCAGGGAATGCGGACCTGTCGCTGGAAAGCCGCTTCGACCTCGCCTATGGCGCGGCGCACGCATTGAGCCTTGCGGCCCTGCGCCATCGAGGCTACCGGGCGAAGAATCGGTACATCGTTTTCCAGGTCCTGCCGCATACGCTCGGCCTGGGTCCGGACGTCTGGCGTGTACTGGCGAAAGGACACGAGATCCGCAATCGCGGCGAGTACGAGGGGGACCTCGAGGTCGACGCGCGCATCGTCGCCGACCTGATTGATGCCTGCAGGAAGGTCGCAGCGGGGCTGGACAAGCTGGCCCGGCTGCGCTGACGTTCGGCCGACGTTCCTAGTTTGTCAGGCGGGCGGCGGCGGCGACAGGGACGGCGAGCAGGACAATCAGAACACTTCTCATGGACTCCTCCTTGCGGTGTCAACAACCAAGTATGCCGCCATAATCCGGCGCTAGCACGTCTTTGGGGAGTTTCGTATGGCCAAGAGCGGTATCAAGCGCGCGCCTGCCAAGCGCCGGGCGAAGAAGGCGAAGGCGCTATCGCGGGGGCTGACCCCTGCCGAATGCCGGCTCGACATGCTCTCCGGCGCCGCCGAGGAGGTGCGCGAGCGCGTGAAGCAGGCGGGCGGCGAGGTGATCGGGACCTACAAGGATCCGCTGGGCGGGGGTGCCCTGCTGTCCTGCATCCTGCCCATCTCGGAAGTCGAGCCCACGCCGTTCCAGCGCGACCTGTCGGACACGCACCACAAGAAGCTGGCGGACGTCATCGACAAGACCGGGATGTTTCTCGACCCCATCATCTGCGTAACGGCGCCCAAGGAGGGTTTCTGGACGCCGAACGGCATGCATCGCCTGGCGGCCTTGCGCCGGCTCGGGGCGAAGTCGGTAACCGCGCTGGTGGTGCCCAAGCGCGAGGTGGCGTGGCAGATCCTCGCTTTGAACACCGAGAAGGCGCACAACCTGAAGGAGAAATCCCTGGAGGTCATCCGCATCTATCGCGGGCTGATCGACGAAGATGCGGCGCGCCCGGAGTCCGGGTTCTCCTTCTATCTGGAGGAGGCGTCCTTCGTCACCATGGGGTTGTGCTACGAGAACAATCCGCGCTTTGCCGGGGGTGCGTACAACTCGGTGGTGCGGCGGCTGGAGAAGTTTGCGGACGAACCATTGTCGATGGCCCTGAAGTCGCACGAGAAGCACGCCGGGATGCTTCAGGAGTTGGATGAGCGGGTGGCGGAGGTGATCAAGAAGCTGAAGGATCGCGGCTTCGTGAGCCCGTACCTGCGCGCGTTCGTGGTGGCGCGCATCAATCCGCTGCGCTTCATGCAGGGCGAGCCGCCGGCGCTTGAGGACGTGCTGAAGACGATGATCGGGCGGGCGGCGAAGTTCAATACCGAGAAGGTGAAGCAGGAGGATCTGGCTTCGGCTGCAGGCGCACCCGATAGCGGGGACTGACGTTAGAGTGCCGGCATGGCGCTCAAGGCAACGATCTTCAAGGCCAGCCTGCAGGTTTCGGACATGGACCGGAACTACTACGGCGAACACTCGCTGACCCTGGCGCGGCATCCTTCAGAGACCGATGAGCGCATGATGATGCGCCTGCTGGCGTTCGCGCTCAACGCGCATGAGCGTCTCGAGTTCGGGAAAGGCCTGTCGGATACGGACGAGCCCGACCTCTGGCAGAAAGACCTGACCGGATCGATCGTGCACTGGATCGAGGTCGGGCTGCCGGATGAGAAGCGGTTGATTCGCGCCAGTGGAAAGGCGGACCGCGTGACGGTGTACACCTACGGCAGAGGGGCGGATCTTTGGTGGGAGGCGAATCGCGAACGGTTGCGGCGCGCGAAGAATCTGGCAGTGTGGCGGGTGCCGACAGATGCGAGTGAATCTGCGGGAGGGCTTGCGGAGCGCGCCATGCAACTGCAGTGCACGGTACAGGAAGGGCAGGTGTGGTTTAGCAGTGCAAACCTGGCCGTCGACTTCAATCTGGACACCTTGAAGTAGCTATTGACGTCTGGACGTCTAATCGGCTAGCATGTGTTTATATACAGCACCGTAGAGCCAAGAGATGAAAAGACGTCCCGGAGAAGTTCGCGATGCAATTGTCTCGGTGCTTGGCGACAAGCCGCGCGGCGCGACCGTAGCTGCAATCAAGAGCGAAGTCTCGGCGCTGATTGGTGATGTTCCTGCCTCGTCGGTTCGTTCGTACCTCCAACTCAATACGCCCGGCCTGTTTGCCCGGATGGATCGAGCGCAATATGTACTGAAGGAGTTTCTCGACCGGCCACTGAATGATCGGGCGCTAGCCCCGGCTAGATCGATTGTCATTGGGAAGTCGACGCTATTTAACGCGGACTGCATTGCGTGGCTTGAGCAGCAACCACCTAACTCATTCCATGCGGTGGTCACCGATCCTCCATACGGGCTACTTGAGTATTCGGAGGATGAGCAGAAGAAGCTGCGCAACGGAAGAGGCGGCGTATGGAGGATTCCGCCGTCGTTCGATGGCTCGAAGCGCGCGCCATTGCCGCGGTTTACGGTGCTTAAGCCTGCAGATCTTGATGCTGTAGAGAGTTTTTTCTTTACCTGGGCCCGACGATTGATCGGAGTGGTTGTACCTGGCGCCAATGTCGTTGTGGCAAGCAATCCACTTCTGTCCTATCTTGTTTCCGGCGCTTTGTCGAAGGCTGGATTGGAACGGCGAGGCGAGATCGTGCGCCTTGTAATGACAATGCGGGGTGGCGATCGTCCGAAAGACGCTCACGTGGAGTTTGCGCATGTGAGCGTCATGCCGCGCTCTATGTGGGAGCCTTGGCTGGTGTTCCGAAAACCACTTGATGGTCGCGTTCAAGACAATCTGAGGAAATGGGGTACTGGCGGATTCCGGCGGATTTCAGAGGATCGCCCGTTTGGTGACGTAATTGACTCGTCGCCGACGCGGCCTAACGAGCGGACACTAGCACCTCACCCGAGCCTTAAGCCCCAGGCATTCCTGCGACAGTTGGTGAGGGGAGTATTGCCTCTTGCCAAAGGGATTGTGCTCGATCCATTCGCTGGATCGGGCTCGACCTTGGCTGCTGCTGAGGCAGTCGGTTATGCAAGTATTGGGGTCGAGAAGGACCCGGAGTACTACCGAATCGCACAGCAAGCAGTTCCAACTCTTGCTCGCTTGAAGCTCAACGGCGTCTAAAGCCGGTAAACCCAGCTCTCTCTGAGCTTCGCTATTCCCTTTGCGTGCAGGGTCGCGGTCCTTGTACCCAGTTCACCGCGGGGATTCTTCCGAAAATCGTTGACCGTCACTTTGCCCAAGTAGACCTCAGTGAAAGTGAGGGGGTCCCGATCAGTGGAAGGCTCGGTATCGCTATCGATCCTGTAGACGAATACACACATCCATTGTTCCCTGGCGCCATGCGTGTCCACAGCGCCGCCGGCCTTGCGTGTGGTCTTGATCTCGACGCCGTGCTCGCCTGACTTGATCGCGTTATTTGAATACTTCCCTCTTACTACCAAGTCTGGATGGCCGTTAAAGTACTCATTCTCCACCAGAGCTCTCGAGTGCCTAGCAAGGCTGGCGGTGAGCATGTCGGAAAGCACTCCCGACATGATGGCAGAACGCAACATGTCATCCAGTCGATCGAGGCC
>JBBDXL010000173.1:0-1985 GCA_040902335.1 Burkholderiales bacterium | reverse complement strand
ACAGGTTATTCGCCACCAACGCCCCGATCACCACCGCCGCCCCCGCCAGCTCGATCGCCGCGTAGCGGCGCCCCAGCCAGGCCTCGATCGCGAGGCCAAAGGCGACAGACCTCATTTAAGTTGTAATTATGCGGCTTTCTTTTCGTCCCTGAGCGCGCGCCTGAGGATCTTGCCGACGTTGGTCTTCGGCAGCTCCGACCTGAACTCCACGTGCTTCGGGCGCTTGTAGCCGGTGAGCTTGTCCTTGCAGAACTCCAGCACCGCCTCGGCCGTGAGCGCGGGGTCCTTCTTCACGATGAAGAGCTTCGGCACTTCGCCCGAGTGCTCGTCGGCCACGCCGATCGCCGCCACCTCCAGCACGCCCGGGTGCATGGCGACCACCTGCTCGATCTCGTTCGGGTACACGTTGAAGCCCGAGACGAGGATCATGTCCTTCTTGCGGTCGACGATGCGGATGAAGCCGTCCGGGTCCATCACGCCGACGTCGCCGGTGTGCAGGAAGCCGCCCTCGTCGATCACCTTCGCCGTTTCGTCGGGTCGCTGCCAGTAGCCCTTCATCACCTGCGGGCCCTTGATGCAGATCTCGCCCGGCTGGCCGAGCGCGACGGGCTTGTTGTCGTCGTCGCGGATCTCGATCATGGTCGAGGGCGCCGGAAAGCCGATCGAGCCCTTGAACTCGGCGAGGCTCGGCGGGTTCATGGTGGCCACCGGGCTGGTCTCGGTCAGGCCATAGCCTTCGATCAGCACCCTGCCCGTCACCTGCTTCCAGCGCTCGGCGACCGCCTTCTGCACCGCCATGCCGCCGCCCACGCACAGCTTCACGTGCGAGAAATCCAGCTTGTGGAACTCCGGGTTGTTGAGGAAGGCGTTGAACAGCGTGTTCACGCCCGTGATCATGTTGTAGCGGTGCTTGCCGAGCTCCTTCACGAACGCCGGGATGTCGCGCGGGTTGGTGATGAGGATGTTCTGCCCTCCCATCTTCGCCATCAGCAGGCAGTTCACCGTGAGCGAGAAGATGTGATAGAGCGGCAGCGCGGTGATGATCACCGGCGTCTCGCCGCCCACCGCGTGCATCAGGTTGGCCTCGGTCTGCGCGATGTTGGCGAGGATGTTCTCGTGGGTGAGCATGGCGCCCTTGGAGACGCCCGTGGTGCCGCCGGTGTACTGCAGGAAGGCGAGGTCGCCGAAGCCGGTGGCGAAAGGCTTCATCGGCAGGCCCGCGCCCTGCTTCAGCACCGCGTTGAAGCGCTCGGCGCCCGGCAGCTCGAACGCGGGCACCATCTTCTTCACGTTACGCACCACGAAATTGACGATCAGGCCCTTCACGCCGAGAGAATCGCCGAGCGCCGCCACCACGATGTGCTTCACGGGCGAGCGCGGCAGCACTTCCTCCAGCGTGTGGGCGAAATTCTCCAGGATGACGATCGCTTCCGCGCCGGAGTCCTTCAGCTGGTGCTCGAGCTCGCGCGCGGTGTAGAGCGGGTTCACGTTCACCACGGTGTAGCCCGCGCGCAGCGTGCCGAAGAGCGCGATCGGGTACTGCAGGCAGTTGGGCATCATGATCGCGACGCGCGCGCCCTTCGGCAGGCCCTTCGCCTGCAGCCAGGCGGCGAAGTCGCGGCTCATCTTGTCGATCTGCGCGAAGGAGAGCGTCTTGCCCATGCAGTGGAACGCCGGGCGCCCGGCGAACTTGGCGCAGCTCTTCTCGAACAGCTCGCCCACCGACTTGAACTCGTTCCAGGTCACGTCCGCGGGCATGCCCGGGGGGTAGCTCTTCAGCCAGATGCGTTCCATGGGGTCCTCCTCCTCGGAACGGATGATACTAGCGCCGGGCTCCGAATAGCCGCACGACGAGCGGCGCGGCGAGGCAGCCGGCGCCGATTGCCGCATAGCCGCATGCCCAGGCGAAGAGGCTCGACTGCCCGCCCGCGAGGTCGAGCGCCGCGCCGAACACCGTCGGCCCGAGCATGCCGCCGCCGAAGCCG
>JBBDXL010000172.1:0-13914 GCA_040902335.1 Burkholderiales bacterium | reverse complement strand
CCATCCGCGAGGGCGGCAAGACCGTCGGCGCCGGCGTCGTCGCCAAGGTGCTCGAGTAACGCAAAATGCAGAATCAACGCATCCGCATCCGCCTCAAGGCGTTCGACTACCGGCTGATCGACCAGTCGGCGCTCGAGATCGTCGACACCGCCAAGCGGACGGGCGCGGTGGTGCGCGGCCCGGTGCCGCTGCCCACGCGCAAGCAGCGCTTCGACCTGCTGCGCTCGCCGCACATCGACAAGGCCTCGCGCGAACAGCTGGAGATCCGCACGCACTTGCGGCTGATGGACATCATCGACCCGACCGACAAGACCGTGGACGCGCTCATGAAGCTCGATCTGCCGGCGGGCGTGGACGTGGAAATCAAGGTTCAGTAGCACGCGGTACGAGGTGAAGTGCCGGCCAATTGCAGCCGGCGCCCGGCGACGCGCAGCAAGCGCGCCGGGTCAAACAGAAGAGGGCTTTATGACGATTGGACTGGTCGGCCGCAAGGTCGGCATGACGCGCATCTTCACTGACGACGGCAATACGCTGCCGGTGACGGTGCTCGACGTCTCCGACAACCGCATCACGCAGATCAAGACGCCGGAGAAGGACGGCTACGCCGCCGTGCAGATCGCGTTCGGCAAGCGCCGCGCGAGCCGCGTGCGCAAGCCCCTGGCCGGCCACCTCGCCAAGGCCGGCGTCGAAGCCGGCGGCCTGCTGAAGGAGTTTCGCGCGCAAGCCGAGGACCTCGCCAGCCTCAAGGTGGGCGCGAAGCTGGGAGCGGACCTGTTCAAGGTCGGGCAGAAGGTGGACGTGCAGGGGGTGACCATCGGCAAGGGCTTTGCCGGCGTCATCAAGCGCCACCACTTCTCCTCGAACCGCGCTACGCACGGCAACTCCGTTTCGCACAACAAGCCGGGCTCGACGGGACAGAACCAGAGCCCGGGCCGCGTGTTCCCCGGCAAGCGCATGGCGGGCCACCTGGGCAATGTCACGCGTACGGTGCCCAACCTCGTGGTGGTGCGTGTCGATGCGGAGCGGCAATTGCTGCTGGTGCGGGGCTCGGTGCCCGGCTCGAAGGGGCGCGACGTGGTCGTGCGCCCGGCGGCGAAGTCCTGAGGGCGCCCATGGAACTGAAGCTCATCAGCGACCAGGGCGCGGCCGGCACCACCAGCGCGGCGGACGCTATTTTCGGGCGCGAGTTCAACGAATCGCTCGTGCACCAGGTCGTCGTCGCCTACCAGGCGAACGCGCGCCAGGGCACGCGCAAGCAGAAGGAGCGCAGCGAGATCGCCAAGTCGACGAAGAAGCCTTGGCGGCAGAAGGGCACCGGGCGGGCGCGCGCCGGCATGGCCTCGAGCCCGCTGTGGCGCGGCGGCGGCAAGATCTTCGCCGCCAGCCCGGACGAGAACTTTTCGCACAAGGTCAACCGCAAGATGATGCGCGCCGGCATGAGCTCGATCCTTTCGCAACTCGCCCGCGAAGACCGCATCCGCGTGGTGGACGAGTTCAAGCTGGCGGCGCCGAAAACCAAGCTCCTGGCGCAGAAGGTGAAGGCGATGGGCTTCGACGAGGTGCTGGTGATTCTCGACGAGGTTGACCAGACCCTGGAGCTGTCGGCGCGCAACCTGCCGAACGTCGCCGTGCTCACGGTGCGCCAGGCGAACCCGGTCGCGCTGGTGCGCTTCCCGCATGTGCTGCTGACGCGCAAGGCCCTGGCCCGCCTGGAGGAGATGTTCAAATGACGGCGAGCCGCAAGTACGCCGCCGAGCGGCTGATGAACGTGGTGCTGGCGCCGGTGGTGTCGGAGAAGAGCACGCGGGTCGCCGACAAGAACCGCCAGTACGTGTTCCGCGTCGCCGACAGCGCCACCAAGCCCGAGGTCAAGGCGGCGATCGAGCTCCTGTTCAAGACCAAGGTGCAGTCGGTCACCGTGTCCAACGTGAAGGGCAAGACGAAGCGCTTCGGCCGCTTCATGGGACGCCGGCGCAACTGGAAGAAGGCCTACGTGCGCCTGGCGGCCGGCCAGGAAATCAATTTCGCGACGGCGGAGTAAGCCATGCCTCTAGTCAAAGTCAAACCAACCTCGCCGGGGCGGCGCGCGCTGGTCAAGGTCGTCACTCCCGGCCTGCACAAGGGCGAGCCGCACTGGCCGCTCACCGCAAGCCAGTCGAAGACCACCGGCCGCAACAACCACGGGCGCATCACCATGCGCCACAAGGGCGGCGGCCACAAGCAGCACTACCGCATGATCGACTTCCGCCGCGACAAGGACGGCATCGCCGCGCGCGTCGAACGGCTCGAGTACGACCCGAACCGCAGCGCGCACCTCGCGCTGCTGCTCTACGCGGACGGCGAGCGACGCTATGTGATCGCGCCGAAGGGCGTCGGCGCCGGGGCCCAGCTGGTGTCCGGGGTGGAAGCGCCCATCAAGGCCGGCAACGCGCTGCCCCTGCGCAGCATCCCGGTCGGCACCACGGTGCATTGCATCGAGATGCTCCCGGGCAAAGGCGCGCAACTGGCGCGTTCCGCCGGCGCCTCGGCGCAGTTGCTGGCGCGCGAAGGCTCCTACGCGCAGCTGCGGCTGCGCTCCGGCGAGATCCGCAAAGTGCACGTGGACTGCCGCGCCACCATCGGCGAGGTCGGCAACGAGGAGCATAATTTGGAGTCGATCGGCAAGGCGGGCCGCAAGCGCTGGCGCGGCGTGCGCCCAACGGTGCGCGGCGTGGCGATGAACCCGATCGATCATCCGCATGGCGGCGGCGAGGGCCGCACCGCGGCGGCGCAGCCCCCGGTATCGCCCTGGGGCGTGCAGACCAAAGGCTACAAGACCCGGCGCAACAAGCGCACGCAGGTGATGATCGTGCGCGACCGGCGCACGAAATAGAGGCTCGACATGGCACGTTCAATCAAGAAAGGCCCCTTCGTTGACCGGCATCTTCTGGACAAGGTCGCCGCGGCACGCGCCGGCAACGACAAGCGTCCGATCAAGACCTGGTCGCGTCGCTCCACCGTCATGCCGGAATTCATCGGGCTGACGGTGGCGGTGCACAACGGCAAGCAGCACATCCCGGTGTACATCACCGAGAACATGGTCGGCCACAAGCTGGGCGAGTTCGCCCTCACGCGCATCTTCAAGAGCCACTCGGCGGTCGGCAAGCGCACGGCCGAGGCGGTCGGGTCCGACCGCAGGCCGGCCGGCGCTCCGGGCGCCGCGGCGCCCGCTGCAGCGCCCGCCGCGGCCCCGGCAGCGGCCCCGGCGGCAGCGCCCGTGGCGAAGAAGTAAGGAGTGAACATGGAAACCCGAGCGATACTGCGCAGCGCGCGACTCTCGGCCCAGAAGGGCCGCCTGGTCGCCGACATGATCCGCGGCCACCCGGTGGACAGGGCGCTCAACATCCTCGCCTTCACGCCCAAGAAAGGCGCCGGCATCCTGAAGAAGCTGCTCGAGTCCGCGATCGCCAACGCCGAGCACAACGACGGCGCCGACGTCGACGCCCTGAAAGTGAAGAGCGTGCTCGTCGAGCGCGGCTCCATCCTCAAGCGCTTCCACGCGCGCGCCAAGGGACGCGGCACGCGCGTGCAGAAGCACAGCTGCAACATCTACGTCACGGTCGGCGACTAGGGACCAAGCACATGGGACAGAAGATCAATCCGATCGGCTTCCGGCTCGCGGTCAACCGCAACTGGAGCTCGCGCTGGTACGCGAACAGCCGCCAGTTTGCGGGCATGCTCGCCGAGGACATCAAGGTGCGCGACTTCCTGAAGAGGAAGCTGGCGCACGCCTCGGTCGGGCGGGTGCTCATCGAGCGCCCGGCGAAGGACGCCCGCATCACCATTTTTTCCGCGCGCCCCGGCGTCGTCATCGGCAAGAAGGGCGAGGAGATCGAATCGCTGAAAGCCGAGCTGCGCCGCCTGATGGGCGTGCAGCAGGTGCACGTCAACATCGAGGAAATCAGGAAGCCCGAGATCGACGCGCAGCTGATCGCCGATTCCATCGCGCAGCAGCTGGAGAAGCGCATCATGTTCCGCCGCGCCATGAAGCGCGCCATGCAGAACGCCATGCGCCTGGGGGCCCAGGGCATCAAGATCATGAGCGCCGGGCGCCTGAACGGCATCGAGATCGCGCGCACCGAGTGGTACCGCGAAGGGCGCGTGCCGCTGCACACGCTGCGCGCCGATATCGACTACGGCATGGGCGAGGCGAAGACCACTTACGGCGTGATCGGCATCAAGGTGTGGGTGTACAAGGGCGAAGTGATGACCAAGGCCGAGGCGCAGGCGGCGCAACCCGCTGCCGTGCCGGAGGCCGCACCGGCGGAGGCACCGGCGGCGCCCAAGCGCGCGAAGAAGCCGGCGCCGCGCCCGGGCGCGCGGCGCGCGCCTGCCCACGCCAGGCCGGACGGCGAGAAGAAGGCGAAGAAGCCGGACGCCCCGGCGCCGAAGACGACCGTGAAGCGCGCGAAGAAGGTCGTCAAGGGCGACGGCGGCGAGAACAAGGAGTAAGCCATGCTGCAACCGGCACGCACGAAATACAGAAAGCAGCAGAAGGGCCGCAATACGGGCATCGCCACGCGCGGCAACAAGGTCTCGTTCGGCGAGTACGGCCTGAAGGCGATCGGCCGCGGCCGCCTGACGGCGCGCCAGCTGGAAGCCGCGCGGCGCGCGCTGTCGCGGCATATCAAACGCGGCGGGCGCATCTGGATCCGCGTGTTTCCGGACAAGCCGATCTCGCAGAAGCCCGCGGAAGTGCGCATGGGCAACGGCAAGGGCAATCCGGAGTACTTCGTGTGCGAGATCCAGCCGGGCAAGATCATCTACGAGATGGACGGCGTCGACGCGGCGATCGCCAGGGAAGCATTCGCGCTGGCCTCGGCCAAGCTGCCGTTCAAGACGATCGTCGTGCACAGGATGCTGGGGTAGATCATGAAGCCGAGCGAACTTCGCGCCAAGAATGGTGACGAGCTGCAAAAGGAGCTGAACGAGCTGCTCAAGGCGCGGTTCGGCCTGCGCATGCAGATCGCCACCCAGCAGCTCGGCAACACCAGCCAGATCAAGAAGGTGCGCCGCGACATCGCGCGCGTGCGCACCGTGCTGAAGGAGAAAGCGAGCAAATGAACCAGCCAGCGACGCAGGCCCCGCCGGCCGCCCGTACCCGCACCCTGGTCGGGCGCGTGGTGAGCGACCGCATGCAAAAGACGGTGACGGTGCTGGTGCAGCGCCGGGTCAAGCACCCGGTGGTGGGCAAGACCATCACGCTGTCGAAGAAGTACCACGCCCACGTGGAGAGCGGCGAGGCGCACCAGGGCGACCTGGTCGAGATCGCCGAATGCCGCCCGATTTCGCGTACCAAGTCGTGGAAAGTGACGCGCCTGATCGAGAAGTCGAAGGCGGTCTGACGTTGCCCCGGGCGCCGGATTCACGGTAGAATTCGCGCCTTTTCGCCCCGTACGGGGTCCAAAACTGCCCGCGCGCCGCGACGCACGGTGCAAGTTGGATGGAGAAATACCGATGATTCAGATGCAGTCGATACTGGACGTGGCCGACAACACGGGTGCGCGCGCCGTCATGTGCATCAAGGTGCTGGGCGGCTCGAAGCGCCGCTACGCCAGCATCGGCGACGTGATCAAGGTGAGCGTCAAGGACGCGGCGCCGCGTGGGCGCGTGAAGAAGGGCGAGATCTATCACGCCGTGGTCGTGCGCACCGCGAAAGGCGTGCGGCGCGCCGACGGCTCGCTGATCCGCTTCGACTCCAACGCGGCGGTGCTGCTGACGCCGAAGTTCGAGCCGATCGGCACCCGTATCTTCGGACCGGTGACGCGCGAGCTGCGCACCGAACGGTTCATGAAGATCGTTTCGCTGGCGCCCGAAGTTCTCTGAGCGCGTCCACGGGAAGATAGCCATGCAACGCATCCGCAAAGGCGACGAGGTCGTCGTCATCTCCGGCCGGGACAAGGGCAAGCGCGGCACCGTTGTGCGCCGCGTGAACGCCGAGTTTCTGGTGGTCGAGGGGGTGAACCGCGTCAAGAAGCACCAGCGGCCGAACCCGATGAAGGGCGTCACGGGCGGCATCGTCGACAAGGACATGCCGATCCACGGTTCGAACCTCGCGCTGTTCAATCCCGCGACGCAGAAGGCCGACCGCGTCGGTTTCAAGCAATTGCAGGACGGGCGCAAGGTGCGCGTATTCAAGTCGAACGGCGAGCAGGTCGACGCATAGGGTGAACCGGATGGCGAAGGACAAGACCCCCAAGACCGAACAGCCCCCCAAGGCGCAGGAGCGGCCGGTGGAGAAACCGGCGAAGGCCGCCAAGGCCGAGGCCAAGCCGGCGGAGAAGCCGGTCAAGTCGGCGCGGCCGGCGCTGCCCGTGCCGCCGGCGCGGCTGGCGGCCTACTACCGCGAGAAAGTGGTGCCGGAGCTGGTGACGAAGTTCGGCTACAAGACCACGATGCAGGTGCCGCGCATCCGCAAGATCACGCTCAACATGGGCGTGGGCGAAACGGTGGCCGACAAGAAGACCCTCGACAACGCCGTGGCGGACATGGCACGGATCGCCGGGCAGAAGCCGGTGATCACCAAGGCGCGCCGCTCGATCGCGAACTTCAAGCTGCGCGCCGGGTTTCCGATCGGCTGCATGGTGACCCTGCGCGGGTCGCGCATGTACGAATTCCTCGATCGCCTGGTCAACATCGCCATCCCGCGCATCCGCGACTTCCGCGGCGTATCGAACCGCGCCTTCGACGGGCGCGGCAACTACAGCCTGGGCGTGCGCGAGCAGATCATCTTCCCGGAAATCGAGTACGACAAGATCGACGCGCTGCGGGGCATGAACATCGCGATTACCACGACGGCGAAGACGGACGACGAGGCAAGAGCCCTGCTCGCCGCGTTCCGCTTCCCGTTCAAGCACTGAGGGACCTGAAGATGGCAAAACTCTCCGTAAAACTCCGCGAACAGAAGCGCCGCCAGACCGTGGCCAAGTTCAAGGTCCGGCGCCAGGCGCTGCTCGACGTGATCCGCGACCCCCGAGCCCAGGACGAGGACCGCGAAGCCGCGCGCGAAAAGCTGCAGAAGCTGCCGCGCGACGCGTCGCCGACGCGGCTGCGCAACCGCTGCGCGATCACGGGGCGCCCGCGCGGCGTCTACCGGAAGTTCGGCCTGGGGCGCAACAAGCTGCGCGAGCTGGCGCTGCGCGGCGAGGTGCCGGGCGTGATCAAGGCGAGCTGGTAAGGAGAACCGCGCATGAGCATGACCGATCCGATCGCCGACATGCTGACCCGCATCCGCAATGCCCAGATGGTGGGGCACGCGGAGGTCAGCATGCCCTGCTCGAAGCTGAAGGTTTCCATCGCCAAGGTGTTGAAGGACGAGGGCTACATCGAGGACTACGCCGTGGGCGAGAACAAGCCGATGAAGCTGCTGCGCATCGGCCTGAAGTACTACGCGGGCCGGCCCGTCATCGAGCGCCTGGAGCGGGTGTCCAAGCCGGGGCTGCGCGTCTACAAGGGCCGCGACGACATTCCCCGCGTCATGAACGGGCTGGGCGTGGCCATCGTCTCGACCTCGCGCGGCGTGATGACGGACCGCAAGGCGCGCGCCGACGGCGTGGGCGGCGAAGTGCTTTGCATCGTGGCGTAAGGAGAAGGCCATGTCCCGCATCGCCAAGGTTCCGATTTCGCTGCCGAAGGGCGTCGAGGTGACGCTCGCCGCCGGCACCATCTCGGTGAAGGGCCCGCTCGGCACCATGGCGCGGCCGCTGGATCCGAACGTGGGCATCCAGAAGGAAGGCGACACGCTGGTATGCAAGGCGCTCGGCAACTCGCACCATGCCACCGCCATGTCCGGCACGCTGCGCGCGCTGGTCGCCAACATGGTCACCGGCGTGACCAAGGGCTTCGAGAAGAAGCTGGCGCTGGCGGGCGTGGGCTACCGGGCGCAGGCGCAGGGCGACAAGCTCAACCTGTCGGTCGGCTTCTCGCACCCGGTGGTGCACCAGATGCCCAAGGGCGTGAAGGTGGTGACGCCGACGCAGACCGAGGTGGTGGTGAGCGGCATCGACAAGCAGCTCGTCGGCCAGGTCGCCGCGGAGATCCGCGACACCAAGCCGCCTGAGCCCTACAAGGGCAAGGGCGTGCGCTATGCCGACGAAACCGTCGTCCTGAAAGAGACGAAGAAGAAGTAGCGGAGCCCCGATATGCGAGACAAGAACGAAGCCCGAGTGCGACGCGCCCGCCAGACGCGCCTCAAGATCCGCGAGATCGGCGCGGTGCGTCTCACGGTGCACCGTACCAATAGCCACATCTACGCGCAGCTCACCTCGAGCGCCGGCGACCGGGTGCTCGCGTCGGCTTCGACGCTGGAAAAGGAGGTGCGCGAGCAGCTCAAGAACGGCGGCAATCGCAGGGCCGCCGAAGCCGTGGGCGCGCGCATCGCGCAGAAGGCGAAGCAGGCCGGCATCGACAGCGTCGCGTTCGATCGCGCCGGCTACCGTTATCACGGGCGCGTAAAGGCGCTCGCCGAGGCCGCGCGCGCCGGCGGACTGAAGTTCTAAGGACACGACATGGCAAAAATGAAGCCCAGAATGCAGCATAGCGAGGAACGCACCGACGGCCTGCGTGAAAAGATGGTGTCGGTGAACCGCGTCACCAAGGTCGTGAAGGGCGGGCGCGTGCTCGGCTTCGCCGCGCTGACCGTGGTCGGCGACGGCGACGGCGGCATTGGCATGGGCAAAGGCAAGGCGCGCGAGGTGCCCGTGGCGGTGCAGAAGGCCATGGAGGAAGCGCGCAGGAAGCTGTTCAAGGTCAAGCTCAAGAACGGCACGCTGCACCACGCCGTCATCGGGCATCACGGCGCGGCCACGGTACTGATGCAGCCGGCGCACGAGGGCACAGGCATCATCGCGGGCGGCCCGATGCGCGCGGTATTCGAGGTCATGGGCGTCAGCAACGTCCTGGCGAAATGCTTCGGCTCGACCAATCCGTACAACGTGGTGCGCGCGACGCTGCAGGGTCTGCAGGCCATGAGCACGCCCGCCGAGATCGCGGCCAAGCGCGGCAAGACGGTCGAGGAAATCACCTCCTAGGGGCGGCCATGGCGGACGGTAAAATCAAGGTGACGCTGGTGAAGAGCACGGCCGGCTGCGACGCGGATCACCGCGCCACGGTGCGCGGCCTCGGGCTGCGCAAGATCCGCCAGACCGTGGAGCTCGCGGACACGCCGTCGGTGCGCGGCATGATCGAAAAAGTTTCTTACCTCGTGCGGGTGGAAGGATAGGCAGATGCGCTTGAACTCTCTCAAACCGGCGCCCGGCGCGAAGCAGTCGCGCCACCGCGTCGGTCGCGGCATCGGCTCGGGCTGGGGCAAGACCGCGGGGCGCGGCCACAAGGGCCAGCGCGCGCGCTCGGGCGGCTACCACAAGGTCGGTTTCGAGGGCGGCCAGATGCCGCTGCACCGGCGCCTGCCGAAGCGCGGCTTCGCCTCGCCCACGCGCACGCACACCGCGGAAGTGCGCCTGTCGGAACTGCAGGGGATGAAGCCCGGCGACATCGATCTGGGCGCGCTCAAGGCGCAGGGCATCGTGCCGCGGGAGGCGCGGGTGGCGAAAGTCATCCTGTCCGGAAAGCTCACGCGCAGCGTCACCCTTAAGGGCATCAAGGCCAGCAAGGGCGCACGTGCCGCGATCGAGTCCGCCGGCGGCAAGGTCGAGGACGCCGCTCCCGCGGCGCAGCCGACGGGGGACTGAGGCTTGGCGACCGCGCTTCCCACCGCAGGCAAGTCCGGGCGCTACGGCGACCTGAAGCGGCGCCTGTTGTTCCTGCTGGGCGCCCTGGTGGTGTTCCGCATCGGCGCGCACATCCCGGTGCCCGGCATCGATCCCAACGTACTCGCCGACCTGTTCAAGAGCCAGCAGGGCGGGATCCTGGGCATGTTCAACATGTTCTCGGGCGGCGCGCTGTCGCGCTTCACCATCTTCGCCCTGGGCATCATGCCGTACATCTCGGCCTCGATCATCATGCAGCTGATGACCGCGGTGAGCCCGCACCTGGATCAGTTGCGCAAGGAAGGCGAGTCGGGGCGCCGCAAGATCACCCAGTACACGCGCTACGGCACCGTGTTCCTGTCGCTGTTCCAGGCCACCGGCATCTCGGTGGCGCTCGAGTCCCAGGCCGGCCTGGTGCTCGAGCCCGGACTCATGTTCCGCGTCACCACGGTGACCACCCTGGTCACGGGCACCATGTTCCTGATGTGGCTCGGCGAGCAGATCACCGAGCGCGGCCTGGGCAACGGCATCTCCCTCATCATTTTTGCGGGGATCGCGGCCGGGCTGCCGAGCGCGATCGCGGGGACGCTGGAACTGGTGCGCACCGGCGCCATGCATCCGCTCACCGCGCTGCTGATCGCGGCGGCGGTGCTGCTGGTGACGGCCGTCGTGGTGTTCGTCGAGCGCGGGCAGAGGAAGATCCTGGTCAACTATGCCAAGCGCCAGGTCGGCAACCGGGTTTACGGCGGCCAAAGCTCGCACCTGCCGTTCAAGCTGAACATGGCGGGGGTCATCCCGCTGATCTTCGCGAGCTCCCTCATCCTTTTCCCGGCAACGCTGATGGGCTGGTTCGGCGCGGCCGAGGGCATGAACTGGCTGCGCGACATCGCCGCCACGCTCACGCCCGGCCAGCCGATCTACGTGCTGATGTACGGGGGACTCATCATCTTCTTCTGCTTCTTCTACACGGCGCTGCAGTACAACCCCAGGGAGACCGCGGACAACCTGAAGAAGTCGGGCGCCTTCGTGCCGGGCATCCGGCCGGGCGAGCAGACCGCGCGCTACCTGGAGAAGATCCTGACGCGCCTGACGCTTGCCGGGGCGATCTACGTCACCGCGGTCGCCCTGCTGCCCGAGTTCCTGATCCTGCGCTGGAACGTGCCGTTTTACTTCGGCGGCACGTCGCTGCTCATCATCGTCGTGGTGACGATGGACTTCATGTCGCAGGTGCAGGCCTACGTCATGACGCACCAGTACGAGAGCCTGCTGCGCAAGGCGAACTTCAAGGGCGGGTTGCCCGCACGTTGACGGTCGCAAGAGACGGGGAGCTGCACTATGAAAGTGATGGCATCGGTAAAGAAAATCTGCCGCAAGTGCAAGATCGTGCGGCGCAAGCGCGTGGTGCGCGTCATCTGCTCGGATCCGCGCCACAAGCAGCGGCAGGGTTGATAACGCCTTGACGAAACAGGTATAATTCCAGGTTTTCCCGGGACCCTCATGGCACGCATTGCAGGCATCAACATCCCGAACCACCAGCACGCGGAAATCGCGCTGACGGCGATTTTCGGCATCGGCCGGGCGCGCGCGCAGGCGCTGTGCGCCGCCGCGGGCTTGGAGCGCAACCGCAAGATCAAGGACCTGAGCGACGCGGAGATGGAGCGCCTGCGCGAGCAGGTGACGCGCCTCACGCTCGAGGGCGATCTGCGGCGCGAGGTTTCCATGTCGATCAAGCGGCTGATGGACCTGAGCTGCTACCGCGGCCAGCGCCATCGCAAGGGCCTGCCGGTGCGCGGGCAGCGCACGCGCACCAATGCGCGCACGCGCAAGGGGCCGCGCAAGGCGGCGATCAAGTTGAACGTGCCGGTCGGCAAAGCCGCGTAACCCGGGAGCGCGACCATGGCCACCAGGACTACCCCCTCCCAGCAGCAGCTGCAGCAGACGGCGTCGGCGCGCGCGCGCAAGAAGGTCAAGAAGAACGTGGCCGAGGGCATCGCGCACATCCACGCCTCCTTCAACAATACCATCGTTACCATCACCGACCGCCAGGGCAACGCGCTCGCCTGGGCCACCTCCGGCAACGCCGGCTTCAAGGGCTCGCGCAAGTCGACGCCGTTCGCGGCGCAGGTCGCCGCCGAGCGCGCCGGCCGCGCGGCGCAGGAATGCGGCGTGAAGAACATCGAAGTGCGCATCAAGGGTCCGGGGCCCGGCCGCGAATCCGCGGTGCGCGCGCTCAACGCGATCGGCCTCAAGATCGCCAGCATCGCGGACGTGACCCCGGTTCCGCACAACGGCTGCCGCGCGCCCAAGCGCCGGCGCGTCTGAAAGGCAAGGAGAACGCATGGCCAGAGACCTCGGCCCCAAGTGCCGGCAGTGCCGCAGGGAGGGCGAGAAGCTCTTCCTGAAGGGCGAGAAGTGCTTCACCGACCGCTGCGCGGTCGAGCGGCGCGGCTACGCCCCCGGCCAGCACGGGCAGAAGAGCGGCAGCCGCATGTCCGATTTCGGCAAGCAGCTGCGCGAGAAGCAGAAACTGCGCCGCACCTATGGCGTGCTCGAGCGCCAGTTCCGCAACACCTACGCCGAAGCGTCGCGCTCGAAAGGCATCACCGGCGAGCGGCTGCTCCAGCTCCTCGAGACGCGCCTGGACAACGTCGCCTACCGCATGGGCTTCGGCGCCTCGCGCACCGAGGCGCGCCAGGTGGTGCGCCACAACGGCATCCACGTCAACGGCAAGCGCGTCAACATTCCGTCGTACCAGGTGCGCCCCGGGGACGTGGTCGAGGTGACCGGCAAGGCGAAGGAGCAGCTGCGCGTCAAGGCGGCGAGCGAAGCCGCCGAGGGGCGCGGCTTCCCGGAGTGGCTGGAAGTGGACGCGAAGGCCCTGAAGGGCACTTTCAAGTCCCTGCCGGCGCGCGCCGACCTGCCCTCCACGGTCAACGAAAGCCTGATCATCGAGTTGTATTCGAAGTAACGGGAAAACACGAACATGCCGCAATCCGGATTTCTCAAGCCGCGCATCGTCGACGTACAGAACCTGTCGACCGCGCACGCCAAGGTCACCATGGAGCCGTTCGAGCGCGGCTACGGCCACACGCTCGGCAACGCGCTGCGTCGCGTGCTGCTGTCCTCCATGCCCGGCTACGCGCCGACGGAGGTGCAGATCGCCGGCGTCGTGCACGAGTACTCGACCATGGACGGCGTGCGCGAGGACGTGGTCGACATCCTGCTCAACCTCAAGGGCGTCGTCTTCCGGCTGCATAACCGCCAGGAAGCGATCCTCAGCCTGAAGAAGAAGGGCGAGGGGCCGGTGACCGCCGCGGATATCGAGCCCTCGCACGACGTGGAGATCGTGAACCCCGAGCACGTCATCGCCCACCTGTCCGCCACGGGCAAGCTGGAGATGCAGATCAAGGTGGAATCGGGGCGCGGCTACGTGCCGGGCAACATGCGCTTCCTGCCCGAGGAGACCAAGGGCATCGGGCGCGTCATCCTCGACGCTTCGTTCAGTCCCGTGCGCCGCGTGTCCTACGCCGTGGAATCGGCGCGCGTCGAGCAGCGCACCGACCTCGACAAGCTGATCATGGACATCGAGACCAACGGCTCGATCGAGCCCGAGGAGGCGATCCGCTACGCGGCGCGCGTCCTGGTCGACCAGCTGTCGGTGTTCGCGCAACTGGAGGGCACGGCCATGCCCACGGAAGCGCCCAAGTCGCCCACGGTGGACCCGATCCTGCTGCGCCCGGTGGACGACCTGGAGCTCACCGTGCGCTCGGCCAACTGCCTCAAGGCCGAGAACATCTATTACATCGGCGACCTGATCCAGCGCAGCGAAACGGAGCTCTTGAAGACGCCGAACCTGGGCCGCAAGTCGCTCAACGAGATCAAGGAAGTGCTCGCCTCGCGCGGGCTGACCCTGGGCATGAAGCTCGAGAACTGGCCGCCGGCCGGGCTCGAGCATCACCGCGGCTGAGGGCGCCATGCGTCACGGACTAGGCCTCAGAAAGCTCAACCGCACGACGAGCCACCGGCTCGCGATGCTGCGCAACATGATGGTTTCGCTGCTGCGCCACGAGGAGATCAAGACCACGCTGCCCAAGGCGAAGGCGCTGCGCCGCGTGGTGGAGCCGATGATCACGCTCGGCAAGGCACCCTCGCTCGCCAATCGGCGGCT
>JBBDXL010000171.1:0-2049 GCA_040902335.1 Burkholderiales bacterium | reverse complement strand
CCAAGCGCAAGCGAATGGTGGTGCGCGGCGAGGTGCCGAGCCCGCTCAACCCGCCGTCCGGGTGCGTGTTCCACCCGCGCTGCCCGATCGCGGTCGCTCGCTGCAGTGCGGAAATTCCGCCGCTGCGGGAAATCCGCCCGGGACACTGGGCGGCGTGCCATCTTGCTTGACATAATGGAATGATCTCCCTTAAGTAGCCGTTTGCTGTCCATATCCAAGCAGAGGCTCCCCCAAATTGCAGGGGGCCCCGCAATTTCGAGGAGGAGGTGCAACATGATGAAGCGACTCGCGGGTCTGCTGGCCGTTGCGGTCAGTGCAGTGCTCGCTTTCCCCCTGCAGGCGCAGACGCCGCGTTCCGGCGGCGAGCTGGTGTTTCCGGTTCCCTCTGAGCCGCCCTCGTACGACGGCCATCGGGAGGAAACCTTCGGCCTGATCCATCCCTTCGCGCCGTTCTACAACACGCTGCTGCGGGTCGATCCGTTCGACAAGGGCGGCACCAAGCCCTACCCGTCGCTCGCCGAGAGCTGGACGGTGTCGGCGGACGGCAAGACCTACACCTTCAAGCTGCGCCGGGGCGTGAAGTTCCACGACGGCTCCGAGATGACCTCGAAGGACGTCAAGGCCTCATACGACAAGATCATCTTCCCGCCGGCGGGCGTGGGCTCGAGCCGCAAGGGCCAGTACGCGGTGGTCGAAGCTGTGCAAGCGCCCGATGCCTACACCGTCGTGTTCCGCCTGAAGAACGCTTCCGGCTCCTTCATGGCTTCGCTCCTGTCGCCCTACAACTTCATCTACAAGGCCGACATCCTGGCGAAGGACATGAACTGGTACGAGAAGAACGTCATGGGCACGGGCCCGTTCACGTTCGTAGAGCACGTCAAGGGCTCGCACGTGGTTGGCAAGAAGTTCGCCAACTACTGGGACAAGGGCAAGCCGTACCTGGATGGCTTCCGCGCGATCTTCATCCGCAGCTCTTCGGCGCAGGTCGCCGCGGTGCGCGGTGAGCGCGCGCACATCCAGTTCCGCGGCTTTACCCCGGCCGATCGCGAAAACCTTAAGGCGGCGCTCGGCGACAAAATCACGGTGCAGGAGTCGGCGTGGGACTGCATCCTGCTCGTCGCCATCAACCATGAGAAGAAGCCGTTCGACGACAAGCGCGTGCGCCGGGCGTTGACGCTCGCGCTCGACCGGCATCAGGCCTCGGAATCGCTCTCCAAGATCGCGATCGTGAAGTCGGTCGCCGGGGTGCAGGTGCCGGGCACGCCGTTCGCTACGCCGCCCGAAGAGCTTAACAAGCTCGCCGGCTACTGGACCGACATCAACAAGTCGCGCGCCGAGGCGCGCCGCCTGCTGAAGGAGGCCGGGGTGCCCGAGGGCTTCTCTTTCACCTTCACCAACCGCGGCATTCCCATGCCCTACGAGCCGCTCGGCGTGTGGATGATCGATCAGTGGCGCCAGGTGGGCCTGAACGTCCAACAGCAGGTGATCGAGCCGGCCGCCTACTACGGCGTGATCCGCAAGGGCGACGCGCAGGTGTTCATGGACTTCCAGTGCGGCTACATCGTCGAGCCCGACCTCGACATGTACAAGTTCCTGTCGGTGGACCGCAACCCGGCCAACTACGGGCGCTATACGGACCGCGAGCTGGACGAGCTCTACGACAAGCAGAGCCGTGCCACCAACGCCGAAGAGCGCAAGAAGCTCATCAAGCAGTTCGAGAAGCGCCTGCTGGACGAGGAAGCGCACTACCTCATGACGCTGCAATGGCACCGGATCATCCCGCACTCCTCCAAGGTGAAGGGCTGGACGGTGACGCCGAGCCACTACCTCAACAACACGCTGGACACGGTCTGGTTATCGGAGTGATGCGTACGGTCCCGGCGGCGCGGCAAGCGCCGTCGGGCTGAATGCCGATGACCGTCTATATCATCAAGCGGATGCTGCTGATGATCCCGACCCTGCTCGGGGTCGCGGTGCTCATCTTCCTCTTGCTACGCGTGGTCCCGGGCGACGTGGTCGAGGCGCGCTACCTGGGCCAGGGAAGCCAGT
>JBBDXL010000170.1:0-77349 GCA_040902335.1 Burkholderiales bacterium | reverse complement strand
CGAAATCTTCGGGGCGGGGCGCGTCGTACTCGGCCGGCCCCTTGATCGATCCCCACGGCGTCGTGCGGATCGGAGACTCGAAGTTCTTCTCGCGGCCGTCGCGGAATTTGAGCTTCCACGAGATCGTTGCCTTGGCCTCCTCCCGCAGCACCCGCACACTGTGGCCCAGCGGCGCGAAGTCGGCATAGCCGCGGCAATCGATGGCGTGTTGCGGACAGGCCTTGACGCAGGCGTAGCACTCCCAGCACATGTTCGGCTCGATGTTGTAGGCGCGCCGATAGGTCTTGTCGATGTGCATGATGTCGGACGGGCAGATGTCGACACAATGCCCGCAGCCGTCGCACCGGGTCATGTAAACGAAGGTTGGCATGGGTTTCGTTGTCTTCCGAAGTGATGGCCGACGAGGGCTTGCTCAGTAGTGCTTGGGTTGCTGGCGCGCGATGCCGAACTGCTCGGGCTTGTCTGCCGGCGCGGGCAGGTTGCTGCGCGTCTCGTTCGCGTAGGACACCCGCTTCTCGAATGCCGCCGCGGGCTTGAAGAACATGTGGGCGAACTTGGACCACGGCACGCCGGCGAACAGCACCGTCGTGGCGAGGATGTACAGGCCGAAGAGCACGCCCGCGCCGGCGCTGCCGCGCGCCTGCAGCCAGGCCCAGGCGAGGCCCAGCGTCACGCTCGCCAGCAGCGAGAGGATGAACAGGTCCGCGCGCACGATGCGCAACGGCGAATTGCCCTCGGCGAGGACGTCGACGCGGATGAAGAACCAGAACCAGTAGCCGCCCAGGCAGGCCATCAGGCCGCCGAGCCACCAGAGCTGCGGCAGGAGGGCGGGCGTCGGCGTCGCGGGCGTCGGATAGGCGAAGATCATCACCGCGGTCGCGACCACGTAGATCACGAAGCCGTACATGGTCAGCAGATGGGCGACCCGGCGGCGCGCGTTGCAGAACTCCCCGGAGGCGAGCACGTCCACGACGCCGGTCTTGATGGCGATCGACACCAGCTCGCCGCCGCCGACCGGCTTCACCCCCTTCGCCTTCGACTTGCGCCAGTTCTGGAAGAAATACTTGGCGCTGCCCTTGTGCACGACGTCGAACAGCGTCCCGACCGCGACCAGGGCGATCATGACGACGGCGTAGGCCTGCATGACCGCGGGCGCAATGGACGCCGACAGCGCGGCGAACGGGTTGATGCTGAACATGTGCTTGTCTCCTCACCGGTCCGCCGAGGATTCTAAGCGCCGTCCGCCGGCGCCCGCCTCAGACTTCGCTATGCGCTTATAGAGGCGTTCAATGCGCAAATCTCGAAGCGCATCGCCGCGAGGTCGCCCAGCACCCAGGTCGCGGGCGCGGCGAGCCCCGCCACGGTCCCGGGATTCACCAGCCAGGTCTCGTTTCCGTTGACGCCCAGTACCTTGCGTGCCTCGGCCTTGTGCGAGTGCCCGCAGCACACCAGCGCCCAGTCGCCGGTGCACGCCATGGCGTAGCCGTAGTCGTCGTAGTGCACGACGAAGACCCGCCGGCCGGCGAGCTCGAGGCGCGCGTCCGCCCCGTGGTACTGCAGCAGCCCGCCGCCCGCGCGCGATTGACGGTGCAGGGCCTGGGTATCTCCGACGTTGTTGCCGTGAATGAGGTGCATCGGCAATCCCAGCGCGAGCGCCGGCTTGATCGTCTGCGCGCCGATGAGATCGCCGCAATGGATCACCGCCTCGGCGCCCAGCGCCATTGCCTCGCGCACCGCCTGCGCGAGCGCATCGGCGCGGTCGTGGCTATCGGAGACGATGCAGATCTTCACCCGCGCATTCTATGGCAGGATCAGTTTTGCTCGTTGCCGCGCACCCGCAGCAGCCGCAGAATGCGCACTACGTGCCGTCCGAGATCAAGACCACCACCTGCTACATGTGCGCGTGCCGCTGCGGCATCCGCGTGCACCTGCGCGACGGGGAAGTGCGCTACATCGAGGGCAACCCCGAGCACCCGCTCAACAAGGGCGTGATCTGCGCCAAGGGCGCGAGCGGCATCATGAAGCAGGTGTCGCCCGCGCGCCTCACTCGCCCTCTGCGAAGGAAGGCGGGCGCCGAGCGCGGCGCGGGCGAATTCGAGCCGATCTCGTGGGAGGAAGCGTTCTCCATCCTGGAGAAGCGTCTCGCCAGTATCCGTTCCACCGACCCGAAGAAGTTCGCGCTGTTCACCGGCCGCGACCAGATGCAGGCGCTGACCGGCCTGTTCGCGCGCCAGTTCGGCACGCCGAACTACGCCGCGCACGGCGGCTTTTGCTCGGTGAACATGGCCGCCGGAATGATCTACACCATCGGCGGCTCGTTCTGGGAGTTCGGCGGCCCGGACCTCGAGCGCGCCAAGCTGTTCGTCATGCTCGGCACCGCGGAGGATCACCACTCGAATCCGCTCAAGATCGCGCTCTCGAAGTTCAAGCGCGACGGCGGGCGCTTCATCTCCATCAACCCGGTGCGCACCGGCTATTCGGCGATCGCCGACGAATGGGTGCCGATCCGTCCCGGCACCGACGGCGCGCTGCTGCTCGCGCTCAATCACGAGATCGTCGCGCAGGGCCTGTACGACCGCGAGTTCGTCGCGCGCTACACCAACGGCGGGCAGCTGGTGATCGTCGACCCGGCTTCACCGCGCCACGGCCTGCTCGCCACCGACGAGGATGCCGACGCCGTCAATCCGCAGTATCCGCAGAATCAGCTGTGGTGGGACCGCCACGCGAACCGCCCGGTGGTCAGCCACACGCCGGACGCCGATCCGTACCTGTTCGGCGACTTCACGCTGCAGGATGGAACGCGCGTGCGCCCGGCGTTTCAACTGCTCGCCGAGCGCGTCGGCGAATACAGCGCCGAATGGGCCGCGGAGATCACGGGCATCCCGGCGGCCACCATCCGGCGCCTCGCGCACGAGATGGGCGTGACCGCGCGCGACGAGAAAATCGAGCTGCCCATCGCCTGGACCGATTGCTGGGGCAAGGAACATCGGACGGTGACCGGCAACCCGGTGGCGTTTCACGCCATGCGCGGGCTCGCCGCGCACTCGAACGGCTTTCAGACGGTGCGCTCGCTCGCCATCCTCATGAGCCTGCTCGGCACCATCGACCGTCCCGGCGGGTTCCGCCACAAGGCGCCGTTCCCGCGCGCCATTCCGCCCTCGGCGAAGACGCCTACGGGCCCGGAGGGCGTGCAGCCGAACACGCCGCTCGCCGGCCTCGCGCTCGGCTGGCCCGGCTCGCCCGAGGACCTGTTCGTCGACGCCGAGGGCAACCCGGTACGCATCGACAAGGGCTTCTCCTGGGAGTACCCGCTCTCGGTGCACGGCCTGATGCACAACGTGATCACCAACGCCTGGCGCGGCGATCCCTACCCGCTCGACACGCTGATGATCTTCATGGCCAACATGGCGTGGAACTCCACCATGAATACGGTGGAGGTGCGCAAGATGCTGAACGACCGCGGCGCCGACGGCGAATACAAGATCCCGTTTCTCGTCGTGTGCGACGCGTTCCAGTCGGAAACGACCGCGTTCGCCGACCTGGTGCTGCCCGATACCACCTACCTCGAGCGCCACGACGTGATGTCGATCCTCGACCGGCCGATCTCGGAGTTCGACGGGCCGATGGATGCGGTGCGCGTGCCCGTGGTGCCGCCGCTGGGCGAGTGCAAGCCGTTCCAGGAAGTGCTGATCGAGCTCGGCAGTCGGCTGCGCTTGCCCGCGTTCGTCGATGTGCAGGGCGCGCGCAAGTACCGCGACTACCCCGACTTCATCGTGCGCCACGAGACCGAGCCCGGCTCGGGCATCGGCTTCCTCGCCGGCTGGCGCGGCGCCGACGGCTCGAAGGCGCTGCTCGGCGAGCCCAATCCCGACCAGTGGCGCAAGTACGCCGAGAACAACTGCGTCTTCAAGGTCGAGCTCGATCCCTCGTACCGCTACATGCGCAACTGGAACCGCGGCTACATGGAGTGGGCGCAGCGCCATCGGCTTCGGCGCTGGGGCGATCCGATCCTGGTGCACCTGTATTCGGAAGTGCTGCAGCGCTTTCGCCTCGCGGCGCAGGGCAAATGGCCTGGCCGGCGCCCGCCCGAGCGCCTCGCGCGACGCGTGGCGACACACTTCGATCCGCTGCCCTTCTACAGCGCGCCGCTCGAAGCGCAGGCGACCGATACCCGGGAATACCCGCTCGCCGCGATCACGCAGCGGCCGATGGCCATGTACCACTCGTGGGACTCGCAGAACGCGTGGCTGCGGCAGATCCACCCCCACAACTACCTGTTCGTCAATCCGCGCACCGCGTCGGCCCAGGGCATCGCGGACGGCGCGTGGATGTGGGTCGAGTCGCAGTGGGGGCGCGTGCGCTGCATGGGCCGCCACAGCGAGGCGGTCGAGCCCGGCACCGTGTGGACCTGGAACGCGATCGGCAAGTCGCCGGGCGCCTGGGGTCTCGCGCCCGACGCCAACGAATTCACGCGCGGCTTTATCCTGAACTCCCTCATTTCCGACCGGCTGCCCGGCGACACGTCGAATTCCGATCCGGTCACGGGGCAGGCGGGCTGGTACGACGTGCGCGTGAGGATTTCCCCGGCATGACCACGAAGCAACTCGCGCTGGTCATCGACCTCAACGTCTGCGTGGGCTGCCACGCCTGCGTGACGAGCTGCAAAGGATGGAACAACGCCGGCGCGGCCGGGCCGCTCTCGGACCAGAACCCCTACGGCGCCGATCCCACGGGCACCTTCTTCAACCGCGTGCAGACCTTCGAGATCGGCGAGTTTCCGAACACCGAGACGGTCCACTTCCCCAAGTCCTGCCTGCACTGCGAGGACCCGCCGTGCGTGCCGGTGTGCCCGACCGGCGCGAGCTACAAGCGCGCCGAGGACGGCATCGTGCTCGTCGACTACGACAAGTGCATCGGCTGCAAGTACTGCTCCTGGGCCTGCCCGTACGGCGCACGCGAAGTCGACGAAGAGCAGAAGGTGATGAAGAAATGCACGCTGTGCGTCGACCGCATCTACGATGCGAAGCTGCCCGAGGCGGAGCGCAAGCCCGCCTGCGTGCTCGCCTGTCCTACGAACGCGCGCCTGTTCGGCGACATCCACGACCCGGACTCGCAGGCTTCGCGCGCCATCCGCGAGCAGGGCGGCTACGCGCTGATGCCCGAATGGGGCACGCACCCCGCGAACCACTACCTGCCGCGGAGGAAGACCGAGAAGCGCCTGCACCCGGACGAGCTCGAGCGCTACGACAATCCGCTCAAGGTCGACGGCCTGCTGCCGCGGCCGGCGCCGGACGCACCGGCGCTGGACGACGTGACGAGCTGGTAGGCCGTGCGGCCCGCCTGGTCGGTGATCCTGCTCACCACGCTGATCGGCGCGGGCCAGGGGTTGTTCCTCGCGCTATTCGCGGCGGAGCTCGCGGGGCTGGGCGGATCGACCCTGTTCGTGCCGGGGGCCGCGGTGTCGCTCGCGCTGCTCGGCGCGGGCCTCGCCGCCTCGTTCTTCCACCTCGGGCGCCCCGAGCGGGCGTGGCGCTCGGCGGCCATGTGGCGCACATCCTGGCTGTCGCGCGAAGTGATCGTGCTGCCGGCGTTCATGGCGGCCGTGCTCGCCTGGGGCGCGGCGCATGCGCTGGGCAAGCCAACGCTCGCGCTCGGCGTCGCGGGCGCGGTGCTGGCGCTCGCGCTGTTCGTCTGCACGGGGATGATCTACGCCTGCCTGCCGTTCCTGCAGGAGTGGCGTACGCCGCTCACCGTCGTGAACTTCACGCTGCTCGGCAGCGCCTCGGGCCTCAGCGCGGCGGCGGCGCTCGCCGCTCTGCTGCATACCCCGCTCGCGCGGCCTTACGTGATCGCCGCACTCGCCGTGGGCGCGCTCGCCTACCTGGGGCGGCTCGCCTCGCTGGTTCGAAATACGCGCCTGCGGCCGAAGTCCACGCTCGCCACCGCCATCGGCGTGAAGCACCCGCGGATCGTGCAGATCGCGCAGGGGGCGATGGGCGGCTCGTTCAATACGCGCGAGTTCTTCCACGGCCGCCCGCGCGAAGTGGTGCGCGCGGCGCGCTGGTCGCTGCTCGCGCTCGTCTTTCCGCTGCCGGCGCTGCTGCTGCTCGCCGGCAAGCTCTCGGCGCCCTTGCTCGGTGCGGCCTTTCTCCTGCAGTACGCGGGCCTGCTCGCCGAGCGCTGGTACTTCTTCGCCGAGGCGAAGCACCCGCAGAACCTGTACTACCAGGCGATCGCCTGAACCCTGACGGTGCGTAGGGTGGGCCATTGGCCCACCCTACAGGTCTCGCACGATAGGATTGCCGCCATGAGCGCCGAGCTCGAAGTCCTGCAGGATGCGATCGCGCGGCTGGAAGGCGCCGGAATTGCGTACATGCTGACGGGATCGGTCGCCCTGAGCTACTACGCGGAGCCGCGCATGACGCGCGATGTCGATCTGGTCGTCGAGCTTGCCGGCCGCGATCCGAGGTCGATCGCGGCGCTCTTTGCCCCGGACTACTACGTGTCGGAGGACGACATCGCACATGCAATTGCCACGCGGGCGATGTTCAACGTCCTGCATCTGGCGAAGGTCGTGAAGCTCGACTTCATCGTGCGCAAGGACACGGCCTACCGGCAACGTGAGTTCGGACGCCGCAGGCGGGTGGCGCTGCCAGGCTTCGAAGCGTGGATCGTGAGCCGAGAGGACCTGATACTGTCGAAGCTCGCGTGGGCGAAGGAATCCGGATCCGAGCTGCAAATGCGGGACGTCGGGGCGCTGCTTGCAGCGGACGTCGATGAAGCCTATCTTCGATATTGCGCCGCAGAATTGTCGGTGAGCGCGCTGCTGACGACAGCTTTGAATGGACGACACGACTCCTGAATTCCGCCGGCTGATGCGCGAACGCTTCCGTGCCCTGACGCCGGCAGAGCGTGTCCGCATGTGCGGCGAGATGTTCGAGACCGCGCGACAGATTGTCGAGGCCTCGTTGCCCGAGGGGCTGGATCCGGAAGAGCGCCGTTACCGGATCTGCCAGCGCTTCTACGGCGACCTGGCAGACCGCGCCTACTCGACCTTCAGGTAGGCGTAACCCTTCGCCTGCAGCTCGGCGATGCGCACCACGCCCGAGCGCACCGGCGCCACGCCCTCGATGATCTTGTCCTTCGGCAGGTTGAGCTGCTCGCGCGTGATCTCGCAGACTTCCAGCTTCACGTCGTGCAGCGTCCTCAGCTGCTGCAGGCGCGTCATCAGGTCCGGGCGCGCCTTGCGGAATGCGTCGTCTTCCTCGAACGGCGTGCCCTTGAGCGGGTCGCTGGTCAGGAAGCGGATGCCGCCCGCGAGGAACACGACGCGTACCTCGTAGTCCTCGAGGTTGCCCTGGTAGGTGGTCACCATGTTGTTCACGTTCTGGATCATCGCGCTCAGCCGGCGCGGCTCGGCGAAATCGACGTGCCAGACGACCTTGGCGACCTGCGCCGTCGCCTGGGCGCTCGCGAGCAGCGCCGCGAGTGCGAGCCATCTGAGGATGCGAATGGGTTTCATGGCAAGTGCCTCCTGATGAATTCCGCCGTGCGCCGCAGCGCGTCCTGGGCCGCGAGGTCGTCGGCGAAGGTGCGCACCTCGCGCGGGCGAAAGTCGAACGCGCGGCCGACGCCCGGATAGACGATCACGCGCGCGTCGCGCTTCTTGTCCTGCAGCGCGTCGATGCCGGCGAGGATCGAGCGCGAGCGCTGGTACTGCTCGTGCTCGCCGAAGAAGACGAGCACCGGCACCGTGAGCGCATCGACCTCGGCGGCGTAGCGGTAGACCTGCTCCGGCTCGGGCGCCTCCGGGTGCTGCCAGTGCGGGTAGTACGAGATGTAGCACGCGGTCTTCGCCTGGCGGCCTTTCGTCACCAGCGCCTTGAGGGAGTAGTAGCCGCCGCGCGTGTGCGAGACGACGCAGGTCTTCGCCTGGCCGCGCGCTTCGGGGAGCGAAAGGGCGAAGTCGATCGCGCGCGCCGCGTCCTCCTCCAGGGCCGCGTCGTGCCGAATGGGGTAGGGGGCGATGAAGCGGCCGGAGTACAGGTCCGGGGCCACGACGGTGAAACCCCGCGCGGCAAGCCGCAGCGGCGCGAGCCGGGTCACGGGGTCGATGCCGCGCCGGCCGTGGAAAAAGACGACCATCGGAAAGTGCTTCGGTCCCTTGGGGACGTGGATCTCCACCGGCACCTCGACGTCGCCGCTGCGGTAGGACGCGTCGCGCGACGCGACGTCGTAATTGGCCGCCCCGGGCATGCGGCCGCGCTCCCACCAGGCGTCGTCCCACCACCACTTGGACGCGTCCTGCGGGTACTGGGTGCTCACCCAGGGCGCCTGCGCCGCCGCCGGCGCGGCGAGTAACGCGAGGCACAGGGCGGCTGCGCAGCCTTTGATCCTGATCATGACATCTCTCCGCCGCGGCGCTAGCCTCTGCCCATCACAGGAGGGGCCCATGGCAGATCCGCATCCCGTCGTAACTTACTCCAAACGCGCGAAGTTTGACGACGTGCGCGACGACCTCAAGCTTGCCATCGAGGGCAAGGGGTTGGTGATCGATTACCAGTCCTTCGTCGGCCGCATGCTCGAGCGCACCGGCAAGGACGTCGGCTCGGCGCGCAAGCTCTACGCCGACGCGCAGGCGTTCGTGTTTTGCAGCGCGGTCCTGTCGAGAAAGACCATGGAGGCCGATTTCGCCAACGCCGCGCTCTGCCCGTACAGCATCATGGTCTATGCGACGGCGCAGGGTCCCGGGACGGTGCACGTGGCCTACCGCCGCCCGTGGCGGCCCGACGGCTCGGCGGCTTCCAAGGCGGCGCTGAAGGAGGTCGAGGCGCTTCTCGACGGCATCGCGCGAGAAGCGCTCGGCATGCGCTAGGCCGCGATCAGGGCCTCACCTAGGCCCAGATGCCCGGGTACATGTCCGCCTTGGTGGGGGGACGCCGGCTTGATGTGAATCAAAAGCGGTCGATTCCCGGGGTGCTAGGCTGTCCATGGACGTCAATAGCGCCCGCCTGATGAATCATCTGCTGATTCTCAACGATCCGCCCTACGGCACCGAGCGCAGCTACAACGCGCTGCGGCTGGCGCGCAACCTGCTCCTCAAGCAGGCGGGAGCGGTGCGTATCTTCCTGATGGGCGATGCGGCTGCATGCGCGAAGACCGGGCAGAAGGTGCCTCAGGGCTATTACAACATCGCCGACATGCTTGGCGCGGTGACCCGCCGGCAAGGCGAAGTTGCAGTCTGCGGCACCTGCATGGACGCGCGAGGCATGACGGACGCCGAGCTCGTCGCCGGCGCGCAGCGCGGCACGATGGACCAGCTCACCGAGTGGACCGCGTGGGCCGGCAAGGTGCTGGTGTTCTGAGACGCGCTGCATGAGCCGCACCGCCCTGGTGCTGGGCGCGGGGCTCGGCGGCATGGTCGCCGCGCACGGGCTGCGCCGGCTCCTGCCGCGAAGCGAGCGCGTCGTTCTTGTGGAGCGCGAGGAGCGGCACGTCTTTCCGCCCTCGCTCCTCTGGCTGATGGTGGGCAAGCGCGACGCGGGCGACTTCTCACGGCCCTGTGCGCACGCGGCGCGCCCGGGCATCGAGCTGGTGCGCGGCGAGGTCGTCTCTATCGACGCTGCCGCGAGGACGGTCCGAGTGGGGGAACAAACCCTGCGCGGCGACGCCATCGTCATCGCGCTCGGCGCCGACTATGCCCTGGAGGCGATCCCGGGACTGTCCGAGGCGGGGCTGTGCCTGTACACGCTCGCGGGCGCGAGCGCGATCCGCGACGCGCTCGAGCGCTTCGAAGGCGGCAGGATCGCGGTCCTCACGGCAACGCCTCAGTACAAGTGTCCCGCTGCCCCGTACGAGGCCGCGTTGCTCGTGGACAGTTACCTGCGCGAGCGCGGGCGCCGTGACAAGGCGACGATCGACTTCTACGCCGCGGAGCCGGGTCCGATGATGGTCGCGGGCGCCGCCGTGTCAGCCGGCGTGCGTGCCATGGTGGAAGCGCGCGGCATTGCATACCAGCCCGGGCGCCAGGTGAAGTCGGTCGATCCTGCGCAGCGGCGCATCGAGTTCGCCAGCGGGTCGGGCGCGCAGTTCGACCTGCTCCTTTACGTGCCGCCGCACCGCGCGCCGGAGCCGGTCCGGGCTGCCGGACTCGTCGATGACGCGGGCTGGATTGCCGTCGATCGCCACACCCTGGCGACTCGATTCCCGGACGTCTATGCAGTCGGCGACATCACGGTGATCCCGCTGAAGATGGGCCGGCCGCTGCCCAAGGCGGGCGTGTTCGCGCACGGCCAGGCCGAGGTCGTCGCGCATAACATCGCCGCCGCATGGACCGGCCGCGGCAAGCCGCGACGGTTCGAGGGCGAGGGCACGTGCTTCATCGAAACCGGCGGCGCGAGGGCCGGCATGGGGAGCGGCAACTTCTACGCCGAGCCGCTTCCGGAGGTGAAGCTGCGCTCGCCGAGCCTGCTCTGGCACGGCGCGAAGGTGCTCTACGAGAAGTACTGGCTCTATCGCCAGTTCTGACCCGAGCCCGTGGACCCGGCCGCCTACGACGCGTGGTATGCGAGCGCGCGCGGCCGCTGGATCGGGGACGTGGAAACCAGGCTGTTGCTGGACCTTCTGACCTGCCAGCACGGCGATTCGGTTCTCGATGTGGGCTGCGGCACCGGCTACTTCAGCCGCCGTCTCGCGCAGGCCGGGTTTCGCGTGACGGGCATCGACACCGATGGGGGCGCGATCGACTTCGCCATGCGCAAGAACGGACCTACCCGCTACTTGCGCGCCGACGCACGCAGGCTACCGTTCAGGGACCGCTCTTTCGATTGCGCAGTCGCGGTCACGAGCCTGTGCTTCATCGAGCCCGCCAGCGCCGCTCTGCGCGAGATGTGGCGCGTCGCGCGCCGCTCGGTGGTCCTCGGGCTCCTGAACCGCAACAGCCTGCTGTGGCTCAAGAAGCGGCACGCGCCCTCGTACCGCGGCGCGCGGTGGGACACGTCGCGCATTGCGCAATCCTGGTCCAGTGGACTGCGGCCGCCGCCCGCGCTGACCGTGCGCAGCGCGGTCTTCGGCCCCGGCGGCGGCAAACTGGCGCGCGGACTGGAGCAGGTACTGCCGGGGCGCCTGCCCTTCGGGGGCTTTCTCGCTATTGCTCTCGCACGGCGGGATCCGCATGGCTGCTGAACCGCATTCCGTCATGACGGCCTGCCGCTTGATCGGCCGCGGCGGCGTTTGATACAGATCAAGCCTTCCCCACTAGTCAACTGTTAGGTTGAATAGTTGATAATTGTCGGATCGGGCGCGTCGCGCCCACACCGATGGCGCAAGGGGAGTCCATGTTCAAGTTCTCGCTCGTCGATTTCTCCATTCACCGCCCGAAGCTGGTGGTCTGGGTAACGGTGGCACTGACGCTGCTGTTCCTTACCCAGTTCCCGCGCCTCAAGACCGACACCAACCCGAAGAACATGCTGCCCGAGACCTCGGAGGTGCGCGTCTGGAACGACGAGGTGGACAGGCTCTTCGCGCTCTACGAGGACACCATCGTCGTGGGCGTGCAAAACGAGGCGGGGGTGCTCAACCGCGAAACGCTCGGCCGCATCGCCCGCATTACCGGCGAGATCCTCGAGCTGAAAGGCGTGGCCAGCCGCGACGTGAACGGCTTCACCACCATCACCAATGTCACGGCTGACGCCGGCACGCTCAAGGTCGGGCCGCTCCTGCCGGGGCCGCCGCAGAGCCAGGCCGAGGTGGAAGCGCTGCGCGCAGCGCTGTTCGGCAATCCGCTCTTCGTCAACCGCATCGTCTCGCCGGACGGCAAGACGACCGCGATCTACGTACCGCTGGACAAGGGTGCCAACGGCGCCGAGATCGCCGGCCGGATCCGCGCCATCGTCGCCAAGGAAAGCGGAACGGAGCGCTACTACATAGCCGGGGACCCGGTGGCGCGGGACACTTTCGGCGCCGAGATGTTCAAGCTGATGGGCATCTTCTCGCCCATCGCCGGCATGATCATGTTCATCGCCATCCAGATCATGTTCCGCAGCCTGTCGCTGTCCCTGGCCATGATGGCGGTGGCCATGACGGCGATCATCTGGAGCATGGGCCTGCTGATCGGTGCGGGCTTCCCGGTGCACATCATGAGCTCGATGGCGCCGGTGTTCCTCATGGCCATCGCCACGGACAGCATCCACATCTTCAACGAGTTCTACTTCCGCTACCGCGAGAAGCGCGACAAGCTCGCCGCGATCCGCGAGACGATGCAGGCGGTGAGCCGCCCTGTGCGCTATACGGCGCTCGCCACCGCCGCCGGCTTCGCCGTGCTGCTGTTCATGAACATCATCCCGGTCCAAGTGTTCGGCGGGCTGATCGCTTTCGGCACGGTGCTGCTGCGCCTGTTCTCCTTCAGCTTGATTCCCGCGATCCTGACCTTCCTCAAGGAGGAGAAGGTCGCCAAGGCCGTGGCAGGCGAGAGCGTCGAACTGGATCGGACCGCGCGCTTGCTGCGCCGCATCGGTGAATTGGGCGCGACGCGTCCACTGGCCACCACTCTGGTTGGAATCGTTCTCCTGGCCGTCGCCGTGGCCGGAACCTCGAAGATCCACGTCAATAACAACATGGTGGCGTGGTTCAAGGAATCGAGCGAGATCCGCGTCGCCGACACGGCCATGAACCAGGCACTGGGCGGCACCTCCCTCGGCTATCTCGTCGTGCAGGCCGACGAGCCGGAATTCATGAAGCGGCCTCAAGCCGTGCGCTGGCTCGACGGCCTGCAGCGGCACTTGGAGGGGATGCCGGTGGTCGGCAAGACTTTCTCGGTGGCGGACTACGTGAAGCGCATCAACCGCGTGCTGCACGACGACGACCTGAAATTCGACGCGGTACCCGGTACGAAAGAGGCGATCGGGCAGTACCTGTTCCTGTTCAGCATGTCGGCCAAGCCTTCCGACCTCGACAACGTGGTCGATCCGACGTTCCAGAAGGCCAACGTGTGGGTGCAGCTCAAGACCTGGGACGCGGACGCGATGCGGCTGGTCATCCGGGCAGCGCAAACCTATCAGCAGGCCCGTCCGCTGGCGGTAACGGTGAAGCCCGCGGGAATCGCCTATTTCAACCTGGTCTGGAACGACGAGGTGCTCGGCGACATGGTGCGCGGTTTTCTGATGGCGCTGGTCGTGGTCTTCATCGTTCTCGCCCTCAACTTCCGCTCCGCCAAATGGGCGCTGGTCGGCTACGTGCCGCTGCTGTTCACCATCCTGCTCATTTACGGCGTGGTGGGTTTTGCCGGCAAGGATTTCGACATGCCGCTCTCGGTGCTGAGCACGCTGTCGCTCGGCATGGCGGTGGATTTCTCCATCCATTTCATCAACCGCTTCCGCCAGCGGCTCGCCGAAACCGGCGGCCGCGATGTGCAAGGAGCGCTGTTGTGGACGGCGGCGCGGCCGGGCAAGGGAATCTTCCGCAACGCGGTGCTCTTTGCCGCGGCATTCTCGGTGATGCTCTTCGCCCCGCTCACGCCCTATATCGCGGTGGGCGGGTTCATCGTGGCGATGATGATGCTCTCGGCGCTGCTCACCATTTTCTATCTGCCGGCCCTCATCATGCTGGGCCGGCGCTGGCTGCTCGTTGAGGAAAAAGGAGCTTGACATGAAGAACTTATGTGTATGCATGCTCACCGGCCTGCTGCCGCTGCAGGCCATGGCCCTGACCGGCGAGGAGGCGATGCAGAAATCGCAGGCCGCGTTCCTCTACTCGGGCAAGGACTTCAAGGCGCGGGTGGTGATGAAGCTCGTCAACAAGGACGGACAGGAGCGCTTGCGCGAGCTCACGATGCTGCGCAAGAACATCGGCGGGCCCGGCGGCGAGCAGAAGTACTTCATGTACTTCTTCCAGCCGGCGGACGTGAGGGACATGACCTTCATGATCAACAAATACCCCGCCAGGGATGATGACCGCTGGCTATTCATCCCGGCGATCAACATGGTCAAGCGCATCGCCGCGCAGGACAAGCGCTCCAGCTTTGTCGGCTCGGATTTCACCTACGAGGACGTTTCCGGGCGCGACATCGAAGACGACATGCACGTGATCGAGCGCGAAGAGAAGGTCGGCAACCGCGACTGCTACGTGGTCAAGAGCACGCCGAGGGGAGAGGACGCCGATTTCGGCCACAAGCTGACCTGGGTGGACAAGGCGAATTTCCTGCCGCTCAGGGAAGAGCAGTACGACAAGAGGGGTAACCGCTACAAGCTTTTCACCGTAGACGAGGTGGCGGACATCAAGGGCATTCCGACGCCGATCAAGCGCACCATGAAGAATCTGCAAACCGGCCACCGCACCGAGGTCGCGTATGTCAAGACCGACTATGACCTCGGCATCGAGGACGCCCTGTTCTCGGAGCGCTTCCTGCGCCAGCCCCCGCGTAAGTGGGTCGATTGACGCTGCGGGCCGCCGCGTTCTGCCTCGTTGCCCTGCTGGCGCCGCTCGCCGCGCGGGCGGAGCTCGCACTTTCGGGCTTCCTGCAGCAGAACACGGCCTTCAACACCGTGGCGGCGAACCCCGACGGGCGGCACTACAAGTGGCTGGAGGAGCGCGCGCAATTGAAGCTGGATGCCAGCGGTGGCGCCTGGCGTGCGCTGCTCAAAGGCGATGTCGCATACGACCATCTTGGCCGCAAAGGCGAGAGCGAGCTGCGCGAGGGCTATGTCGACTACGCCGCCGGGAACTGGGACCTGCGCGTCGGCCGCCAGGTGATCACCTGGGGGTTCGGCGATCTGGTGTTCGTGAACGACGTTTTTCCCAAGGATTACGAGGCGCTGTTTGCGGGCCGGCCGCTGGAGTACCTCAAGCGCGGCGTGGATGCGCTAAAGCTTGGCGTGTATCCCGAGTTCGCTTCCTTCGAGCTGGTGGCGGCACCGAGCTTCCGCGAGAGCCGCCTGCCGGACTCCCGCCGCTTCCACGTTTTCGATCCCATGCCGGGGGTCACTAACCGCGAGACCGTCGTGCCGGACGAAGGCGAGGCCGGGCTGCGCATGTACCGCGACATCGCCGGCTACGACGCAGCGCTGTACCTGTATCGCGGCTTCCAGCGCACTCCATCGATGCGACCCGACAGCTTGACTGCGCCGAGCAAGATCACCTTGTTTCATCCGGGGCTTTCGGTCTATGGCGCCAGCGTCTCGGGCCGCGCGGGAAACGGGGTGATGAGCCTGGAAGGGGCCTACTATGACTCGCGCCAGGACCGCGGGGGAAGCGACTTCACGGTGCCCAACTCCCAGACGCGGCTCCTCGTCGGCTACCAGTTCCAGCCGGTGGAGGATCTTTCGCTCAGTTTCCAGTACTACGCCGAATACATGCACGACTACGACGCCTACCGCGCAGCGCTGCCGGCCGGCTTTCCGGTCGACAAGCGCTGGAGCCACACCGTCTCGGCGCGCGTAACGCAGCTGTACCTGCACCAGACGCTTCGGTTTTCCGCCTACGCCTCGTACAACGCCAGCAACGGCGACTACTTCGTGAACCCGGAGCTGCGCTACAGCTTCACCGACAGGATTTGGGGCGCAATCGGCGCCAACCTGTTCGGCGGCAAGGCCCGGGGTCAGTTCGGCCAGCTAGCGCAGGACGACAACGTGTACCTGCAGTTGCGTTACGCGTTCTGAGGGGCCGCGGCCGGCCTTCTTACATCGTCCAGCCGTAAGCGATGCCGACGGCATTCTGGTACATCTTGATTGTTGCGCTCCCCGCAGACACCCCAGGGGGGACAAAGCTGTTCAAGAGCGAGGGGGCGGTCACGGATTTGCTGAAAGCGTGCATGTAACCAATCGTCAACTCGCCGCCGGTCGTGGTCTTGTAGGTGAGGCCGAAAGTCAGGTGATCCTGCACCACGCCGGGCGCGAGGATATTGAAGTCGATGTCGCTCCCCCTGATCGGATTGTCGGTGTGGTCGTAACCCGCGCGCCAAGTCCAGCGCTTGTCATATTCGTATGTGATGCCGATCTTGTATACGTTCACGTCTTTCCATCCGAAACCGGCGCCCTGATTGCCCCCCAAGCAGAACGCCGCATTGCCACCGAAGAAGCACGGGATCAGGTTGACCTGGGTATTTCCAACCGATTTCACGTCGTTGTAGTTGATGCGCTGATAGTCGGCGGCAACGGTCACTTTCGGGGAAACCTTCGCCGCGATACCGACGTTGTAGTTCTCGGGCATATCGAAATCACCCTGCTCCGCGAACAAGCCCCGGTACTTGTCGAATTCGCTCATGTAGACCTTGGTCGAATACGCTGCCCCTACGTTGACGCTCTCGGAGAGCTTACCGAACCAACCCACACGCACGCCGAAGCCGTAGGCGTACTCATGGCCCCGGTTTGTCACGTTTCCCGGCGACGTTGAGAAGGCAGGATTATCGAACGCCTGCAAGCCATCAACCTTGAATCTCTGAATGCCGATCAAGGGGGAAATGCCGACGGAATGGTTCGGGTGAAGCTTATAAGCAACCGTGGGTGCGATCACGAGTTGCGACAGATCGACGCCCAGGCGCCCATTGCCGCAGAGCAGGTTGTAAGGTCCGGGGGTCGGGTTGAACCCCGCGCAGGCGCTGGCGGCGGGAATTTGCCCCCCCGGGTAATCGGTGTTCATCCCGCCGTTGGCATAAACCGTTACCCCGAGAGACAGGTTGGGATTAATCATTTTGTTGTAACCGAACTCGGGGACGAGAAAATAGTTGCTGTCGCTCTCGGCGCTACCGTCGATCGGTCCCAACGCCGGATCGCTCCCGAACCGGCTCGCTTCTCGCCGCGGACTGAACAGATCGGCACCGAAGTCGACACGGTTGCCGACCCAGACCATGCTCGCAGGATTGTTTGCGCCGCCGAACGCATCGACGGCCATCGCAGTGCCCACCCCTGCCATTCCCTTGGCTTTCAAGCCATAACCGTGCTGGAAATAGCCATTGGTCGCTGCGGCCACTCCCGGAACCATACAGCCGGCCGCAACAAGGCCGGTAACGGTCCTGCGTATCGTCATGATCCCCCCTCTCCTGTAGTTCGCCAGCCGCCAAGCCGGAGTTAACTTCTCAAATGAACAGGCTGACGTCGGCGTCCCTCGCCATTGGCAGGAAGGTTGCCGCGCCCACGTACTCCTTCACTTCCGGGATGAAATCCCCGTGCGAGTAGCCGAACAGGTCCACAGTCATCTGGCAGCCGATCAGGTTCACGCCGCCCTCGAGGCTGGCGTTGCGCAGCTCGGCGATGCCGGCGACGCCCTTGTTGTGAATGGTCTGCTTCATGAGCGTCGTCGCCAGGCTCTCGAAGCCGGGCACGACTGCCTGCACGGCGTTCGGGATGTTCCAGTTGATGCCCTTGAACCACTGCGGTCCGAAGGGCATCTTCATCGGCATGCCCGGGTTGCCGAGCGGGCTCACCTTCAGGTCGCTCAGGTCCTTCCTCAACAGGTTGAGCCCATAGAAGGTGAAGAACATCGATACGTTCCAGCCGAGCGCCGCCGCCGTACTCGCGAGGATGAACGGCGGGTAGGCCCAGTCGAGCGTGCCCTTGGTGGCGATGATGGTCATCGAGGGCGTCTGCTTCTCGCGCAGCTCCGCGAGCTTCTTCGGCAGCAGCGCATCGAGTCGCTCGTTGATCAGACGGTCCAGGTCGCTTGCGTCGGACATTGCAGTCTCTCCTTCGGGTGGAAGCTAATACTGTGCAGGAGTATGCGCCAAATGTTTCCTCTGATGACGGTGGGGGTTTTTCTTATGCGGCAGCGCACAAGAGCGGAAACCAACGTGCATATACCCCGTGGTGTATATTCCACGCCATGCCCAAGCCGACCATGCACGACCCCGACATGAAGAAGGCCATGGACGTGCGCCTCGCGCGCATCGAAGGCCAGGTGCACGCCGTGCGGCGCATGATCGGCGAGGACGAGACCTGCGAGGACATCGCGCAGCAATTGGCCGCGGCAAGGAAGGCGCTCGACCGCGCCTTCTACGAGATGGTGTCCTGCATGATCCGGCACGAACCGCCGGCCGGCGAGAGCGCGCGCGAGGAGCACGCGGGCAAGGTGGCGGAGCTGCTGTCGCGCTTCGCCTGATGACATCCACCCACCGGGAGGCCAGTATTTCTCCATGAACTTCGACAAAGAACTCGACGCCCGCGGGCTGAACTGCCCGCTTCCCATCCTGCGCGCGAAAAAGGCGCTCAACGACATGCAGTCCGGACAGGTGCTGAAGATCGTCGCCACCGACCCCGGGTCGGTGAAGGACTTCCAGGCCTTCTCCAAGCAGACTGGCAACGACCTGCTGCAGCAGGCCCAAGCGGACAAGGAGTTCGTTTTCTTCCTGAAGCGCCGCTAGGCGACGCTGCCGAAGCCCTTGTCGGTGGCGCCCGCCGGCGCCTTGAGCCCGGCCACGCGGCAGCCCTGCGCCACCGGCCCGCCGGGGAAAAGCAGGTACAGGCGCCGGATCCCGCCCTGGCGATGGAACTTCTCGTCGAGCGCATCGTGCAGCTCGCGCAGGTTGACCGCGGTCGGTTCGTGCCGCGCGAAGTATTCCTGCAGGGCGCGTACCGCCATCCAGTGCTCTTCGCCGAGCTCCAGGTCTTCGCGCCGCGCGGACTCGGCGGCGAGCGCCGGCGTCCAGCCCGCGGGCGCGTGCGGGAACAGGGCGTCCTTGCCGGCGTCGCCCTTGCCGATGATCTCGTCCATCAAGCTCATGATTCAGCGCTTTCGGATGTGAAAGACGTACTCGCCGGGCGCGCTTTCGCGCGCATCGGCCAAATCCAGGCCGGTTGCCTTCACCCAGCTGCGCACGTCCGCCCGGATGCCGGGACAATCGCTGAGCAGCTGCAGCACTTCGCCCTCGCGCATGCCGTTCAGCAGCTTCTTCGCCTCGATGACGGGGCCGGGGCAGGTGGCGCCGCGCATGTCGAGAACGGCGTTGGCGGACACGCGCCGGCCCTTGCCCTTGCGGATGTAGTACGCGGTCCCGCCGCGCGGCAGCTTCGCGGTCTTCAAGATCTCCACGTCGGCGTACTTCGGCCAGGACAGCAGGTCGTCCCGGGTCCCGGGGCAGTCGGATTTCAGCAGCATCACCTCGCCCGCGAGCAGGTCGTCGAGCACGCGGCGCGCGCCGATCATCGGGCCGGGGCAGGCGGCGCCGAGCATGTCGAGCGTGACGTGGGGCTTCGGGGCGCTTGTCTTGGCCATGCGGCGGGCGAGCCTGCTAAAGTAACTTTATAAACCCGCCTACCTCGATGCGCAATCTTCCGCAACTGGCGAGCGTCGTGCAGCGCAATTGCGACATCTCGGACGCGCGCCACGCGGGCGACTACGGCCTGTGCACTTTCCTGCTGAAGATGCGCGAGTACTACCGCTGGGAGAACGAGCTGCCTTTCGCGCGCAGCCTGCCGAAGGACGAGCTGGGCGACTGGCTGAAGGCGCGCGAGCAGGCCTGGGACGGCATCGAGCACGACGCATTCGCGCCCTTGCCGATCGCGTGCGCGGAGCTCGACCCGTTCGATGCCGAAGCCGCCAACCACGAATTGCTGCCGCAGGGTTGCGTCTACGGCGCCGGGCTCGGACGGATGGGTAAGCCGGTGTTCTTCCTCGGGGAGCTGCTGCGCGTAGAGGAGCGCGCCGGCCTCACGATCCGCGTTTCCTCCTGCGAGTACGCGCGCGAGCTGGCCGCGCCGCCGGCGATGCTGCAGGGGCGGACCATCTTCGTGCGCCTGGAGTCGGTGCGCCGCTATCTGTGGGAGAAGATCGAGGAGTGGCAGTGGCGCAAGCAGGGCGGTGCCATGGCGCGCGTGCTGGCGAGCTACGACTTCATCGCCGACCCGGAAAGCGCGCTCGCGCGCATGGCGGGCAACGAGATGGAAACCATGATCCTGCACGAGATCGGCGAGGCGGCGGCGGGCGAGCTGCTCGGCGGGGCGTGGGACGAGATGATCGTGTCGGTCGCGGGCACGCCCGCCGAAATCGAGGCGCGCGCGGTGCGCGACCTGCTCGCCGACTGCCTGCAGACGCTGCCGGCGCTGATCGAGCGCGCAAACCTCCCGGCGCTGCATTTCCACTTCGCCACCTTCGACGCCCCGCGCCGCCAGCTGTTCCCGCAAGCGCTCGAAGCCTACGAGGAATTCCTGCGCAGCGGATCGCTGCGCCGGCTCGAGCAGGTGGCGCGCGAGGGCGCCGAGCGCTGGCTCGCCGGGGCGCGCGCGCGCCTCTAGGGCGGCGTGGCGTCCACGGTCTGCTCGGCGAGCTTCCTGACCAGGCGCGCCATCTCGGGCGCTTCGATGTCCATCATCTGCTCGACCACCCACTTGTTGTCGCTCTGCGCCATCAGGTCGGACACGCGAGTGGCGAAATAACGCAGGCAGTCATAGCTCGGCTCCGCACCGCGATACTCGATGCCTGCGTACTCGGCGAAGCGCGCATTGAGCAGCGCGATGAAAGGCTCGCGGTATTCCCCCGGCCCGAAGAGGTCCGTCTGGTTGTTCTCCATGGTCGCCGCGAGGTGGCGGACCACCTCGCCGATGAGCGCCGCGCGCTCGGCCTCCTCCAGCCTGCCGTAGACCGCGCGATCGAGGAGCTGGACCTGGAAGGCGATGAGCTCGGCGATGACGTCGGTGGTCAGGCGGTCGGAGCCGAAGCGGAATCCCTCCTTCTCCATGTGCTTGAAGATCTCGAGCGCGATCTTCCACACGTTGGCGCCGATGACGCCCGCGCGCTCCTCCACCGTGCGCGGTCCTTTCTTGCGCCAGCGCGTCTTGACCAGCGCGATCTGCGGGCGGCTGCTGATGATGGCCATGCGGGGGATAATAGACGCGAGGGGACGTGATGTCAGGACTGGATATGGAGATGGCGAGCGGCGTTGCGGCCTTCGAGGCGAAGGAGTTCGCGCGCGCCCTGCAGCTGCTGCTGCCGCTCGCCGAGCGCGGCGCGCCCGCGGCGCAGTACCGCGTGGCGATCATGTGGCAGGTGGGCCTGGGCGTGGTGAAGAACTGCGCCAGCGCGGTGAAGTGGATGCGCGCCGCCGCCGGGCAGGGCTACGCGCTCGCCGAGCACGGCCTGGGGTTCATGTACTTCCAGGGCGAGTGCACCAAGGCCGACCATGCCGAGGCGGCGCAGTGGTTCAGGCGCGCCGCCGAGCAGGGCCTGGCGGGCTCGCAGTCGATGCTCGCGACGATGTACGAGAAGGGCCTCGGGGTCGGCGCCGCCCCCGCCGAGGCCGCGAAGTGGCGCGCGGCCGCCGAGCGCGCTACTTCCTGATCCAGGCCTCGAAGCCGCCCTTGTCTTTCTTCAGGCCGGCCGCGTAGCCGGCCTCGTAGGCCTCGTTCGCGCGTTGCTGCTCGCGCTTGGGGTTGTGCAGGAAGCCCGACGCCCAGCCGTTGATGTACTCGGGGTCGACGTTCTGCTTCTGCATCCGGTCGATGCCGTCGTAGTAGGGGGTGCCCATGACAGGTGCTCCTGTAGACTGTGCAACGATCGATATTATGCAATTCAAGGTCGTCATCGGCGAGCAGGTCTACGCCATCGAGCTGCCCGACGACCTGCTGCGCGAATCCGCCGAGTTCCACGCCAGGCTCGACCGCGACATGGACCGCGGCTGGCAGATGAGCCGCGAGTTCGTAGAGCGCCCCGACCGGCTGCAGCGCTGCCAGATCGTCGCCGAGCGGCTGCTCTCCAGCCTCACGACGGGCAACGAGGCCACCGCCATGCTGATGGCCGGCTACATCGCCCTGCGCATGCCGGGCGCGGTCGGCGTGGACATCGACGCCGCGGGCGAGATGCAGAACACCGAGCTGCTGTACGGCTGAGCCGATGTCGCTTTCGGACGCGCGCATCCGCGAGGTCAAGCCCTTGAGCTTCATCTACGAGAAGGAGCGCGCGCTGCCGGCCGACGTCTGCGCGGAGGCCATCCGGCGCTTCGAGGCCTCTGCCGACCAGCAGGCGCCGGGCCGGATCGGCCAGGCCGGCGAGATCGCGCCGCAGGTCAAGCGCTCCACCGACCTGCGCATCAGCGGGCGCGAGGACTGGCGCGACCTCGACCGGATCCTCGCGCAGCAGCTCGTGTCGAGCTTCAACGCCTTCGCGCTGGAGTTCCCCTTCTTCGCCGCCAACAAGTTCAAGGACATCGGCTACAACCTGCAGCGCACTTTGCCGGGGGAGTACTACCACTGGCACGTAGACGCGGGGCCGGGCGAGTTCAGCGCGCGCCAGATGGTCGCCATCTGGTACCTGAACGACGTCGCGGGGCCGGGCGGCGAGACCGAGTTCCCGCTGCAGGAGGTGCTGATCCGGCCGGCGCAGGGCAAGCTCGTGCTGTTCCCGCCGTTCTGGACGCACGTGCATCGCGGCGTCACGCTGCAGGCCGGGGTCAAGTACATTGCCACCACCTGGATCTGCTTCGCGTGAGACATGCAGTTCGAAGTCAACGGCAGGACGATCGAGACCGACGAGCAGGGGTTCCTGCTCGAGCTCGGCGACTGGAGCGAGGATTTCGCGAGCGCGCTGGCCGCGCACGACGGCTTCGAGCTGTTCGTGGACCACTGGGAGCTGATCTGGTACTTCCGCGACTACTACGAGGAAACGCTGACCGCGCCCACCATGCGCAGGATGGTCTTGGATCTCGGCAAGCGCGAGGGCGCGCGCTTTCGCGACCGCAAGGCCTACGAGAAGCACATCTACAGCCTGTTCCACACCGATCCGGTGCGCAGCATCTGCAGGCTGGCCGGCCTGCCGATGCCGCAAGCCGATACCTGAGCGCGCATGCTGCTCGTCGTTAATGGTGTCCTCAAGCCCGACGAGCTGGCGCTGGCGCGCAGTTGGCTCGCCGATGCGCCGTTTGTGGACGGCAAGCTCTCGGCCGGGGCCGCCGCGCGGCGCGTGAAGGAGAACCAGGAGCGCGATCGCGGCGCCGGCGACGTCGAGCGGCTCGACCGGCTGGTGATGGGCGCCTTGTCGCGCCATCCGATGTACCGCAACGGCGCGCTGCCGCTGCACGCGGCGAGCCCGCTGTATGCGCGCTACCGGCCGGGGATGGTGTACGGCGAACACCTGGACGATCCGATCATGGGGACCGGCGGGGTGATGTACCGGTCGGACGTTGCGGTGACGGTGTTTCTGAGCTCGCCCGAAGAGTACGATGGCGGCGAGCTCGTCGTGCGCACGGCTTCGGGCGAGCAGCAGGTGAAGGGCGCGGCGGGCGACGCGGTGCTCTATCCGGCGAGCACGATCCACCAGGTGCGTCCGGTGACGCGCGGCGAGCGGCTGGTGGCGGTGACCTGGGTGCAGAGCCTGGTGCGCGATCCGGCGCGGCGCGAGCTGTTGTACGGGCTGAACCTCGCGCGGGAGAAGCTGCTCGCGGCTGCGCCCGAGGCGGAGGAGACCGCGCAGGTGAATGCCGCTTACCTGAATTTGATCCGCATGTGGTCGGACATTTAAGGCGCACGCGATGAGCGATCCGCAACTTTCCAAGGAGGAGCGCATCCTGCAGGCGGTGAAGCTGACGCTCGCCGGGGTGATCCGCGACACCGCCACCCCCCACGGCATGCGCCATCCGCTGTCGGACGCGACGATCGAGGATTTGCGGCAGTGCCTGGCGTTGATCAGCGCGCGCGAGCGGGAACTCGCGCAAGCCGCAGGCCGGCCGGTCGGAGGGCAGCCGCGCTATGCCGACGAGCCGGGGCGCGCGGACAAGGTGATCGATTTCTACAAGAAGAAGCCCTGATGGCCCAGGAAAGCTGCAGCGCGCTCGAACCGTACGCCTTGCGCGTGCTCGGCGACAGCATGGAGCCCGAATTCGCGGATGGCTGCGTCGTCATCGTCGACCCCGGCTACGTGCCGCGCGACGGCTCTTACATGGTGGTGGAGTTCGCGGGGGACGTCTTCTTCCGCCAGCTCGTTTTTGACGGCGAGCGCCGCTTCCTGAAGCCCCTCAACCCGAAGTACGGCGGCTTCGAGCTCACCCCGCCCTACACCATCCGCGGCGGCGTGGTGCAGCAGGTGGGCCGCAGGCGCGCGCAGCGCAAGCACTACGGGTGACGGATTAGCGCGCTCAGACGGCCGCGAGATCGATTTCGTAGTCCCGCCACGCCCTGTCCGCGGAAACGGCCCGCAATTTTTCCACGCGCGCCTGCGCAATCAGCATGCGGTCGAAGGGGTCGTCGTGGTGGCGCGGCAAGGCGGCGGTTTCGATGGCATGCCTATCGGACACCATCAGCAACTCGGCGCCGGCCGCGATCATGCGATCGCGAAACAGCGCCGGTGCGACGGACAGCTTGCCGAGGCGGTGCTTGATGGCGACTTCCCAGACGCTGGCCGCCGATAACACGCAGGCTGATCCGGCGAGCAGCTTTCGCGCCGGGCCGCCGAGCCGGCGGCTGCCGACAAGCCACCAGATCGCGACCTGCGTATCAAGCAGCAGCGTCACGCGCGGCCGCGAAAGAGCCGCGCGACCTCGCGCTCGGTGGCAGGCGTGAACGCCTTGTCGGCATCGCCGCGAACGGATTTCAACGAACCGAAACCCTTGAGTCCGGCGGCTGCCGCGATGGGCACGAGCCGCACCATCGGCTGCCCGTTCTTCGCGATCACAACTTCCTTTCCGGCACATGCGGCGCGCACCAGCTCGGACAACCGGTTCTTCGCTTCAAGTATGTTAAGGCGCATGTCCGTCTCCGTGGCTTATGCGCCCAGTATACGCATGTCTGGCCAGCCTGGCCAGAACGGCGAAGCCGTACGGATCGTCAGTACCCGCCCTTGCGCAGGCTCTCGGGCAGCCCCGCGATCTTGCCCGCCTGCTTGGAAGGGTTGCCCGGGTAGAGATCGAACAGGGTCTTGTTGTCCACCTTGCGCTCCGGCCACTGGTCTTGCATGGCCTTGAGGATGGCACGATTGTTCGGCTGCTCGCCGTTGTGATTGAGGTAGGCATCGCGCAAGTACTCGATCACGTCCCAGTGGTCCTGGGTGAGCGTGAGGCCTTCGGCCGCGGCGATCGCCTGCGCGACGTCCTTGTCCCAGTCGTCCTGGTTCACCAGGTAGCCGCTCTCGGTGGCCTCGAGCGTCCTGCCGTTCACTTCGTACGTCATGGTCCTGTCTCCTGAAACCTGGGCAAAATGGGGTTGTCGAAAGACTCTCTTACTTACGGAGCAAGCTGATGTTCGAACCGATCACCCTGCCCTTCGGCGCCAAGATGCTGTTCAACACCGTGAAACTCAAGCCCGGCGTCAAGTTCGAGGATGTCGAGCTGGCCGTGGGCGAGATGTGCAACGTGGTCAAGGAAACCTACGGTGGAGACAAGGGCGGCTTCATCGCCGGCCAGGTGTTCAAGTTCTCCGGCTTCGTGTCCGACCAGGGCTCGCTCAACGCCACGCGCACCGCGGACGAGCATTACGTCATCGTCACCTACTGGCGCTCCTTCGAGGAGCACGAGCGCTCGCACGCCGACGCCACGTTCACCAACAAGTTCGAGGCGCTGGCGAAGATGTGCACCGAGACCAAGGAACTGGGCTACGACATGCTCTGGCAGGGCGAGCCGGAAGGGCAAGGCTAATCCCGGTCTGCCGCGCGGCCGCCCCGCCGCGCGGGTCGCGCTCTTCACTTCGCAAGCAGCCGCTCGAGTTCCTCAGCCTGCGCCTTGAGCTTCTTCGGGTTCGCCTTCGCCAGGCGGCCGAGGTTCTCCAGCTTCCACCGGACGCCGGGCATCTGCTCGAGATGCGCTATGCCCAGCAAGTCCCACTTGGGGTCGTTCCTGGCGAGCGATAGCAGGAACTCGCGCTCGGCGATGTCGAGCCCCGCCTGCAGCTCTTTCACCATGCGCTCGCGCGCCGCCAGGAGCGCCTTCAACGCCACGGGCTCCGCCGTCATGCCCTTGAAAGTGCCCTCGTATCCGCCCGAAACATCCCGAAGGTTCGGGTAAAGCACCTCGTGAATCGGCCGGTTGTGCGCGGCCAGGTAGGCGACGAAGCTGCGCCGGATGCCCGGCGTGATTCCCCCATGACGGAAGAGCTCCATGACGTCGAACAGGTCTCGCGCATGCTGGCGGTCCATTGCCGCCACGAGCTTCCCGCCATACAGATCCTCAAGCGACAGGAGCGGTAATTCCAGATCCGCCTGCAAGACTTCCTTCGCCTTCGCGGTGAGCGACGCCGGACGAACCGGATGCACCGTGCCTCGCAGCACGAAATTTACTTCGACCTTGACTTCCAGCTTCTCGCGCCGGACGAACAACTTGGTTTCGCCGGCGTCGGCGACCGTCGCCACGTGAGTCTGGAACCCGCGCTTCTTCAGGCGCTCGCCGGCGCTCCTGATCGCCTCATTGATCTTGCCGAGCGCTTCTTCCCGGGCCAGGGTGTGATCGGCGAAAACCAGGTCGAGGTCCACGGACAGCCGGGGCATGTCGCGGACGAAGAGATTGATCGCCGTTCCGCCCTTGAGCGCGAAGACGTTGTTCGCGAACACCAGCGGTGCGACCTGGGTCAGGAGCCGCGCGGTATCGAGATAAACCTGATTCAAGGCTTGAGCACCAGCAGGCCGTCTTTGGACTTCGATATCCAGGGACGCGCGCTTCCCTTCGGCAGGGCGTCTGCGTCGAGCTTGCTCCCCCACGGCAGCGAAAGCTCGCGCCCGAGCATGAGGCACAGCCGTACCGTCTTCACGCTCGTGCACTGCTTGAGAAGATCCATCAGCACTTCGGCGCGGAGGTTGTACGTGCCTTCGGCTATCTCCCTCGCCTCCTGCAGCGGTTGCCGAACGCCCACCTCGTCCAGGAGCTCGAGGAGCGCCCGTTCCGGCGTTGAAACCATGGGCGCGTTGTCGCGATTCTCGAAGCGACCCACTCCAGGCATGTTCTCGGGCTTTTCCTTGAACAGCCGCTTGCGGTGATACTCGCTCGGGAAGTGCTTGACGAACCACTCGGGATGTTTCGCGGTCACCCAGCCGTACAGATGCAGTACGGACTGCTGCGCCACATACTGGCGGACGCCGTACCACTCGAGAGCCGTCTTCCCGCCAACGTGAAGGCCGGCTACTTGCCGTTGGAGCACGACGAGGCTTGGATGCAACTGGAGCGAGTCGCCAGGCTTGGTGTAGACACCCTTTGCCAAGCGCCGCAGCCACCCGGCGCGTGCGTAGTGGACCGCAAGGTCCGCGGAAACACCCATCCGAGCGAGCTCCGCCGAAGTCACCGGAGAGCCGCCAGGCAACCGGTTATAGAGGTTATTTAGTTTGCTATGAGTAGTCGTAGCCACACTACGATTATACACACCATACTAATATTACCTGCTGACGATCTATTAGAACGGACGGATAATTCGTAGCCAGCCTACGATAGGGTGCGCTATTTCAATAACAGCTCAGTACCCGCCCTTCCTCAGGCTCTCGGGCAGCCCGGCGATCTTGCCCGCCTGCTTGGACGGGTTGCCCGGGTAGAGATCGAACAGGGTCTTGTTGTCCACCTTGCGGCCCGCCCATTTGTCCTGCATCGCCTTGAGGATGGCGCGGTTGTTGGGCTGCTCGGCGTTGTGGTTGAACCAGGCATCGCGCAGGTACTCGATCACGTCCCAGTGGTCCTGGGTGAGTGCAAGCCCTTCCGCGGCGGCGATCGCCTGCGCGACATCCTTGTCCCAGTCGTCCGGGTTCGCCAGGTAGCCGCTCTCGGTCGCCTCGAGCGTCCTGCCGTTCACTTCGTACGTCATGGTGTCCTCTTTTGCGATCAATCCGATCCGGAGCGCAGGTCGCCCACGTCCTTGTGGGGAATAAACAGGCCGCAGCCGAGCTTGCGCGCTTCGCCCAGCCCGTGGCGCTGCAACTCGAGCGACTGCGCCGGCGTGGCGACAGTCACCATCAGGCTGCGCGTCCGATAGGTACCTTCCGGCGTGGCGAGGGTCACCTCGCGCCCGCAGAGCATGGTCGAGGTTTCCACGCCGAGCGCGCGCAGCCCCTCGATCGCGGCGGCGACGAACGCCGGCTCGTCGGCCGCGCCCTCGAAGATCACGCTGCGCGAGAAGAGCGACGCGATGCGCACGAGCGGGCGCGGCGATACCCGGCCTACGCGCATCGGCCAGCCGGCGACGTCCAGCGTCAGTCCGGTGAGCGCCTCGGCATGCGCCAGGCGACGCTCGGGAATGCGCAGCACGAGCTTCGTGCGATGCGAAAGCTGCAGCAGCGCGTCCTCGCCCTCGGGCCGCATCCAGCCGCTCGCCGAGGACGCCCCGTGGATCGTGTGCAGCCCGGCTTGCGGCTCGCCGGCGAACCAGGGCAGCGCCGCCTGGATCGCCGCGGAGAGCGCGTAAGCGTGGTCGACCGGCAGGCTGCGGCACTCGATCGCGAACACCGCGTCCACGACCTCGTCCATGCCACTCAGTCCGCGGGCAGCGCCGCCTGCAGGGCGTCGCGGTCGAGCCACCACTCGTCCTGCACCAGGACGTCGACCACGTTCCTGAGGCGCGGCAGGAACTTCGCCGGGTCGCTCAGCTCCATGTCCTCGATCCAGCGGTTGAACGCCTCCTGCCCGTCCACGCCGCTATGCCGGCGCGCGACCGTAGCGAGCAGCTGGTTGGTGTAGAGCAGCAGGTGCTCGCGCTGCGGATCCTGTGCGCGCAGGTCTACGAGGTAGTGCGCCGTCACCGCGGCAACCGCCGCGCCGTCGGCGTCCGGCGGCGTCTCGTCGACCACGTGCTGCAGCAGCGCGACGCTCAGCTCGGGATCGATCGGGTAGGTCACCGCGAGCCAGATGCCCTGGCCGAGCGCGGCGAGCGATTGCGGCTCGCCGGCGAGGAACAGGATGTCGCAGGCCTGCGCCGCGCCTTCCCAGGCCTGCTCGGCGAGATATAGGTCGAACGCCTCGCGCGCGGTGGCCCAGGCCTCGGCGCCCTGCTCGAGCCGCACCAGCGCGCGGCCGAGCTGCAGCAGCAGGTCGGCGCGGCGCAGCGGCGCCGCGCCGGGGGAGAGCGCGTCGAGCTCCTCGCGCACGCCGGCGACCAGGCGCTTGAGCTTCCCGGTCTCCTCGGCCGCGTCGCTGCTGTCGTCGGCGTTGCCGACGCCCGGGTCTTCCCGGATGTACTTGAGCGGGATGGTCTTCATGCCGGGCCGATGCGGTCGGCGTAGCGCGCCCGGTACACGAGGCGGCCCGCGCCGGGTGCGTCGGTGAACTCGCTGCGATCGTGCAGCACGTTGTTGCACACCAGGCCCTGGCCTCCCGAGAGCCTCAGCTTGAAGACATAGGGCGAGTCGGAGTCGAGGATCTCGCGCAGGCGCTGCACCGCGGCCTGCGTCACCTCGTCCGGCCGCCACTCGATGCTGCGCGTGCGCGCGGTGTAGCGCATGTGCAGCGCGCCGCCCTCGCAGGAGAAGACCGGACCCGTCTGCGCCGCGCGCTGCGCGGCGGGATTCTCCTCGTTGGCGGGAATGGTCATGGCGTCTGGCGCCGAGAGCGCCGCGACGTAGCGCGGGTCGGCGTCGCGCAGCAGGAGGTAGGCGATCTCCGGATCGAGCAGCCGGTTCTCGCCGCCTTCGGCCGCGGGGCGCACGCAGTGCAGGAGGAAGGCGCGGATGCGGCTCGCGGGCGGGTTGTAGTAGCCATCGGTGTGCCAGAGGAGCCGCCGGCTGGAGTACGGGATGTAGCCTCGTCCCGACTTTTCCGCCGCCACCTCGAGCGAGGTGATGCCGTCCTCGTCGGCGAGCGGATTGGCCTGCAGGCGCTCGAGCCCGAGGCGCTCGCCGAGGCGCCGCGCGATGTCCTTGTCCGCTATGCCTGCGAGCGGGCTCGCGTACACCGCCATGTTCGCCACGGCGCACAGGCGCCGGATCTCGGCAGCCTCGCTGTCGCTCAGATTGCGCGGATCGCGCACCTCGACGATCAGGTCCTCGGTGCGGCGCGGATAGCGCGCGAGCTTGCGCTCGCGCCGGCGGTCGAATGGGTCTTGCAGGACGGCGTTCAAGGCGAACACAACGTACCGCATTTGCGGCTCTCTTGGGCATAAGCAACCCGTATATCCCCAAAGGGAGAGGTGCCTATCCCCAATGATCAGGCAGGTGCGCGAGGGGGCGTCATTACACTGGCGGGGCTCGATTTCGCACATCTGGAGGGACCGCGATGTCCGACGCCCGCACGCCGCCGAAAGATCCGCAGCGGCACAGCACCTACCTGCCCAAGGAGAAGAAGTCCACCAAGGCCTTCCACCCGACGCCGATGCTCGACCAGCTCGAGAGCGGCCCCTGGCCGAGCTTCGTCACGGGCTTGAAGCGCCTGGCGCACGAGAACAACATGATGGTCGACCTGCTCGGCCAGCTCGAGCACTCGTACAAGACGCGCCTCGGCTACTGGAAGGGCGGCACGGTCTCGGTGTTCGGCTATGGCGGGGGCATCATCCCGCGCTTCTCCGAAGTGGCGAGCATGTTTCCGGAGTCGAAGGAATTCCACACGCTGCGCGTGCAGCCGCCCGCCGGGAACCACTACACCACCAAGCTGCTGCGGCAGCTCTCCAACTCCTGGAACAAGTGGGGCTCGGGCCTGATCGCTTTCCACGGCCAGACCGGCAACATCATGTTCATCGGCTCGACCAGCGAGAACACGCAGCATTTCTTCGACGAGATCAACGAGTACGGCTTCGACCTGGGCGGCGCGGGCCCGTGCGTGCGCACCGCCATGTCCTGCGTCGGCGCGGCGCGCTGCGAGCAGTCCTGCGCCAACGAGCACCGCATCCACAGCACGCTGGTCAACAACTTCATCGACGACATGCACCGCCCGGCGCTGCCCTACAAGTTCAAGTTCAAGGTCTCGGGCTGCCCGAACGACTGCATGAACTCGATCCAGCGCGCCGACTTCGCCGTGATCGGCACCTGGCGCGACGACATGCAGGTCGACCAGAAGGGCGTGAAGGACTACATCGAGAGCCACGGCCGCAAGTACACCATCGACAACGTCATCGCGCGCTGCCCGACCAGGGCGCTGTCGCTGAACGATGACGACACGCTCGAGGTCGACAACAAGAGCTGCGTGCGCTGCATGCACTGCATCAACGTCATGACCAAGGCGCTCAAACCCGGCAAGGATCGCGGCATCACCCTGCTCATCGGCGGCAAGCGGACGCTGAAGATCGGCGACACCATGGGCACGGTGATCGTGCCGTTCATGAAGATGGACACCGACGAGGACTACGAGAAGCTGCGCGAGCTGGCGGCCACGGTGATCGATTTCTGGGCGGAGAACGGCCTGGAGCACGAGCGCTGCGGCGAGATGATCGAGAGGATCGGCCTGGCGAACTTCCTGGAGGGCATCGGCGTGGAGGTCGACCCGAACATGATCAGCCATCCGCGCACCAGCTCCTACGTGCGCCTGGACGACTGGGACCAGGAAGCGGCGAAGTGGGTGGAGCGGCACAAGCAGCCGGTAGCCTGAGTCAGGACTGAGGAGGTCGCGGTGGCACAAGCACAGGCGGTAGAGAAGAAGCAGATGCGCACGCCGATCGAGAGCGGGTGTCCCGACGGCATGCAGTTCATGCATCCGCTGATGGTGAAGAACTTCGGCAACTGGAAGTACCACGACCGGCCGCGGCCGGGGGTGCTGCACCACGTCGCCTACTCGGGCGACGAGATCTGGACGGTGCGCGTCGGCACTCAGCGCCAGCTCGGGCCCTACGAGATCAACCTGCTGTGCGACATCGTCGACCAGTACGGCGAAGGCCACGTGCGCTTCACCATCCGCTCCAATCTGGAAGTGATGGTGTCGAAGTGGGAGAAGGTCGGCCCCCTCATCCAGGCGTTCAACGACGCGGGCTACCCGGTCGGCGGCACCGGCAACTCGGTGACCATGATCTCGCATACGCAGGGCTGGCTGCACTGCGACATCCCCGGCACCGACGCCTCGGGCGTGGTGAAGTCCCTGATGGACGAGCTCTACGAGGAGTTCATCAAGGAGGAGATGCCGAACCGCGTGCACATCACCACCTCGTGCTGCCAGATCAACTGCGGCGGCCAGGGCGACATCGCGATCAACGTGCAGCACACCAAGCCGCCGAAGATCAACCACGACCTGGTGGCGAACGTGTGCGAGCGGCCTTCCGTGGTGGCGCGCTGCCCGGTGGCGGCGATCCGCCCGGCGATCGTCAACGGCAAGCCCTCGCTCGAGGTGGACGAGAAGAAGTGCATCTGCTGCGGCGCCTGCTACCCGCCGTGCCCGCCGATGCAGATCAACGACCCGGAGCACTCCAAGCTCGCCATCTGGGTGGGCGGGAAGAACTCCAACGCCCGCTCCAAGCCGATGTTCCAGAAGCTGGTGGCGGCGGGCCTGCCCAACAACCCGCCGCGCTGGCCGGAAGTCGCCGCGGTGGTGAAGAAGATCCTGTATACCTACAAGAAGGACGCGCGCGACTGGGAGCGCGTAGGCGACTGGGTGGAGCGCATCGGCTGGCCGAGGTTCTTCGAGCTGACCGGGCTGCCGTTCACCAAGTTCCACATCGACAACTGGCGCGGGGCGAGGAACAGCCTCAACGCCTCGGCGCACATCCGCTTCTAGGCATGAAGCTCAGCATCCTGGTCAACGAGGGGCCCTACACGCACGAGGCCTCGGACACGGCCTACCAGTTCACCCGGGCCGCGCTCGCCAAGGGGCACGAGATCTACCGCGTGTTCTTCTATCACGACGGCGTGAACAACGGCACGCGCCTCACGATGCCGCCGCAGGACGACCGCAACGTCGTCAAGCGCTGGAGCGAGCTCGCCGCCGAGCACAAGCTCGACCTCGTCGTGTGCATCGCCGCCGCGCAGCGCCGCGGGCTCATGGACAAGAGCGAGGCCAAGAGGAACGGCAAGGACGCGGACAACATCGCGCCGGGGTTCCGCATCTCGGGCCTCGGGCAGCTGATCGAGGCGGGCATCCAGGCCGACCGGCTGGTGGTGTTCGGTGACTGAGGAAAACGCAGGCGGCGTCGCCAAGCGGTTCCTGTACGTGAACCGCCGGGCGCCCTACGGCAGCATCTACGCGCTCGAGTCGCTCGAAGTGGTGCTGATCGGCGCGGCGTTCGAGCAGGACGTGAGCCTCGCGTTCCTGGGCGACGGCGTGTACCAGTTGACCAAGGGCCAGGACACCAAGGGGCTGGAAGTGAAGAACTTCTCGCCGACCTTCCGCGCACTGGAAGACTACGACGTCACCAAGCTCTACGTGGAGAAGGAGGCGCTCGAAGCGCGCGGGCTCACCGAGGCCGACCTGGCGGTGCCGGTCGAGGTGGTGAGCACGCAGCGCATGGCCGAAATCATGGAAGCGCAGGACGTGATCCTGAGCTTCTGAGGACTGGACACATGCTGCATACCGTCAACAAGTCGCCGTTCGAGCACAAGGCCCTGGAAACCTGCCTCAGGTTTGCGCGGCAGGGCAGCGCCGTGCTGCTGATCGAGGACGGCGTGTACGCGGCGGCGAAGGACACGGCCGTCTCGCCGCGCATCGAGGAGGCGCTGAAGAGCGTGCAGATCTACGCCCTCAAGCCCGACGTCGAGGCGCGAGGCATGCAGAACCGGGTGATGGACGGCGTGCGCCTGGTGGACTACGGGGGGTTCGTGGACCTCGTGGCGGAGCACAACGCCGTGCAATCCTGGCTTTGATCCTGGAGGAAGAAACGATATGCCCATCGAAGTGAGCGGCAAGACCATCGAAACCGACGAGGAAGGCTATCTCGCCGACCGCGCCGACTGGAGCGAGGACGTGGCCAAGGAAATGGCGCGCGTCGACAACTGCGACCTGAGCGAGAACCACTGGGAAGTGCTCAACTTCCTGCGCGAGTACTACGACGAGTATCAGATCGCACCGGCGGTGCGCGTGCTGACCAAGGCCATCGGCAAGAAGCTCGGCGCGGACAAGGGCAACAGCAAGTACCTGTACGAGCTGTTCCCGTACGGTCCCGCCAAGCAGGCCTGCAAGTACGCGGGGCTGCCCAAGCCGACCGGCTGTGTATAGGAACAGCGACCGTTGCCGGCGCTGACCGTCTTCTACGCGCTGCTCTTCTACGTCGTCGCCGCCACGCTGGTCGGCGGCGTGGCCTGGAAGTGCTGGGTGTACGCGCGCACGCCGCAGCCGCTGAAGATCCCGATCCCGCCGGCGCCGACCACGCGCGGCGGCGTCGCGCTGCGCATGCTCGTGGAGGTGACGCTGTTCCGCGCCCTGTTCCGCTCCAGCAAGTGGACCTGGCTCTTCGGCTGGATGTTCCACGTCGCCTTGCTCCTCGTGCTGCTCAGGCACCTGCGCTATTTCACCGAGCCGGTGTGGTTCTGGGTGGACCTCGTGCAGCCGTTCGGCCTGTACGCGGCGTTCGCCATGCTCGCCGGGCTCGGCGGGCTGTGGGCGCGGCGCGTGCTCGTCGATCGCGTGCGCTACATCAGCGCTCCCTCCGATCACCTGATGCTTGCGCTGCTCGCCGCCATCGCCGCGAGCGGCCTCGCCATGAAATATCTCGTGCACACCGACATCGTGGCGCTGAAGGCGTTCTTCCTCGGACTGATGGCGTTCGACTGGCGGCCGTTGCCCGCCGACCCGGTGCTGCTCATCCACCTCGCGCTGGTGGCCGTGCTGATGATCGTGTTTCCCGTGTCGAAGCTGCTGCACGCGCCGGGGGTGTTCTTCAGCCCGAGCTTGAACCAGGTCGACGACGCGCGCGAACACCGCCACGTGGCGGGCTGGTCCGCGCGGTTGCGTTGACATGGCAAGCACCTTCGAAACGCCAAAGCTGGGCGAGTATCCCGTGATCCCGCTCGTGCGCGAGGGGGCGATGGCGCATTCCAGGCCCTTCGTCGCCAAGCCCGATCTGCAAACGCCGCTCGGCTTCCCCGGCGAGCTTGTGCCGGACTGGGAAAAGGTCGCCGTCACCAAGCTCGGCGAGCTCGTCTCGCAGTCGCGCGCGCTGCAGGTGTTCCTCGATTCCTGCGTCAAGTGCGGCGCCTGCACCGACAAGTGCCACTACTACCTGGGCACCGCCGATCCCAAGAACATGCCGGTGGCGCGCCAGGACCTGCTGCGCTCGGTGTACCGGCGCTACTACACCTTCGCCGGCAAGCACTTCCCGAAGCTGGTGGGCGCGCGCGACATGACCAAGGACGTGCTGGACGACTGGTACAGCTACTTCCACCAGTGCTCGCAGTGCCGGCGCTGCTCGGTGTTCTGCCCCTACGGCATCGACACCGCCGAGATCTCGATGGCGGCGCGCGACATCATGGACAGCGTCGGCCTCGGGCAGAAGTACTCCAACGAGATCATCGGCAAGGTGCACAAGATCGGCAACAACCTCGGCCTGCCCGGGCCGGCGCTGCGCAACACGCTCGACGGCCTGGAAGAGGACGTGAAGGAAGCGACCGGCGTCGACGTGCGCTTCCCGCTCGACGAGAAAGGGGCGCAAGTGCTGCTCGTCACGCCGAGCGCCGACTTCTTCGCCGAGCCGCACATCGACGGGCTGATCGGCTACGCCAAGGTGTTCCACGCGGCGGGCATCTCGTGGACGCTCTCCACGCACGCGTCGGAAGCGGCGAACTTTTCGCTCTTCATCGGCAACCACGACAACCTGCAGAAGGTGGCCGAGCGCATCCGCGAGGCGGCGCTCGAGCTGGGCGTGAAGCGCATCGTGGTGGGCGAGTGCGGCCACGCCTGGCGCGTCGCCTACAGCTTCTGGAACACGCTCATCGGGCCGTTCGATTTTCTCGATGCGCGCTACCCGGCGCCGCAGCACATCTGCGAGGTGACCTGGGACCTCATCCACCGCGGCGCGCTGACGCTCGACAAGAGCGCCAACGCCGACAAGGTGGTGACCTTCCACGATTCGTGCAACGTGTCGCGCGGCTCGCGCATGGGCGACGTGCCGGGCGGGCAGTTCACGATCCCGCGCGAGATCATCCGCGCCTGCGTCGACCGGTTCGTCGACATGGCGCCCGAGACCATCGGCGAGGCCACCTTCTGCTGCGGCGGGGGCGGGGGGCTGCTCACCGACGACCTGGTCGAGCTGCGCGTCAAGGGCGCGCTGCCGCGCATGCAGGCGCTGCAGCAGGTGGTCGAGGAGCACGGCGTCAACTACATGGCCGCGATCTGCGCCATCTGCAAGAGCCAGTTCACCAAGGTGCTGCCCTACTACCAGCACCCCATGGACATGATCGGCAGCGTGCACGCTCTGGTCGGCAACGCCATCGTATTCAATCGGAGATAGCCATGTCAGCGCCAGCGAAAAGCGGGCACACCTTCCGCAAGTTCAAGGACGGCGATCATGAGTGGGGTTCGTTCCAGGAGCAGATCTTCGCCGGCGACGAGTCCGACAAGTGCCCGACCTACGTGCACAAGACGCCGCCCTGCCAGGCGAGCTGCCCCTCGGGCGAGGACATCCGCGGCTGGCTCAACATCGTGCGCGGCGTGGAGAAGGCCCCCAAGGGCACGAGCATGCAGGAGTACGCGTTCCGGCGTTCCACCGACGCCAACCCTTTCCCCTCGATGATGGGTCGCGTGTGCCCCGCGCCCTGCCAGGCGGGCTGCAACAGGAACAAAGTGGAGGACACCGTCGGCATCAACGCGGTCGAGCAGTACATCGGCGACTACGCGCTCGCGCAGAAGTTCGCCTTCCAGGCAGGCCCCGAGACCGGCAAGCGCGTGGCGATCGTGGGCGGCGGCCCGGCGGGCCTGTCCGCGGCGTATCAACTGCGCCGCAAGGGCCACGCCGTGACGCTGTTCGACGATCACGCGGAGCTCGGCGGCATGGCGAAATACGGCGTGCCGGGCTACCGCCTGCCGCGCACGCACCTCGATGGCGAGATCGATCGCATCATCGCCATGGGCGTCGAAGTGCGGCCCAACACGCGCATCGGCAAGGACGTGCAGCTGCAGGAGCTGGAGAAGGATTTCGACGCGGTGCTCATCGCCATCGGCTGCAAGGCGGGGCGCGCGCTGCCGGTCCCCGGTGCCGATGCGCCCAACTGCATCAGCGGGGTCGCGTTCCTCGAGGCCTTCAACCAGGGGCGCCTGCAGGCGGTCGCCGGCCGCGTGGTGGTGATCGGCGGCGGCGACACCTCGGTCGACGTGGTATCGGTGGCGCGGCGCCTGGGCTATGTCGAAGACGTCGCGGAGGCCGAGCGCCCGGAGCATGTGGTCATGGGGCACACCGCGCACGACGTCTCGACGCTCGCCGCGCGCCAGGGCGCCGACGTGATGCTCACCTCGATGCAGCCGATCGAGCAGATGAACGCCGCCAGGCACGAGATCGAGGACGCGCAGCGCGAAGGCGTCAAGATCCAGGGCAACCTCCTGCCCAAGAAGGTGATCGTCGACGAGAAGAGCGGGCGCGCCAAGGCGCTGCGCCTGATCGAGGTGCAGTGGGACAAGAACAAGTTCACCGAGAAGCCCGGCACCGAGATGGACGTCGAGGCCGATCTCATCGTCGTCGCCATCGGCCAGCAGGGCGACCTCGCGGGGATGGAGGAGCTCGACAACGGCAAGGGCCAGATCGCGGCCGACAAGTTCTACCAGCTGCCGAACCGCCAGGGCGTGTTCGCCTGCGGCGACATCCTCCGGCCGCACCTGCTCACCACCGTGATCGGCCAGGGCTCGATCGCCGCCGACAGCATCGACCGCTATCTCGACCACAAGGAAATGCCCAAGCGGCCGAAGGTCGACGTGCACCATTTCAACCTCCTCGACAAGCTGCGCGAGGTGAACCTCGAGCCCGGGAAATACGAGTCCTCCGAAGCCAATGGTCCGCGCCTTATCGACCAGGGACTGCGCGGCACCTCCGAACACGGCAAGGCGGTGGGCGGCTTCGCCATCCACAACTACGAGGACCGCAGCGCCGCGGAGGTGTGCAAGTCCGAGGAGCTGTTCCTCGGCCATTTCCCGTACCAGGAGCGCATCAAGCGCACCGAGATCGGGCCGTCGGCCGAGGAGGTGCTGGGCCACTTCGCCGAGCGCATGGTGGGCCTGACCGACAAGCAGGCGGTGGACGAGGCCAAGCGCTGCATGAGCTGCGGCATGTGCTTCGAGTGCGACAACTGCGTCATCTACTGCCCGCAGGTCGCGGTCAAGCGCACCCCCAAGGCGGAGGCCACGATGGGCCGCTACGTGTACACCGACTACGACCTGTGCATCGGCTGCCACATCTGCGCCGATGTGTGCCCCACCGGGTACATCAAGATGGGCCTGGGCGATCACTGAGCGCGGGAATGATGCGCATCGCCGCTGGAATCCTGGCCGCCGTGCTGACGCTCGCGGCGCGCGCCGATGCGCCCAGGTTCAAGATCGAGCGCGGCGAAGCCTGCGTCGCGCCGACCGCGGAGATGCGCCGCGACCACATGGACATGCTGCTGCACCAGCGCGACCGGACCCTGCGCCAGGGGCTGCGCGAGCCGCGCTTCAGCTTGAAGAACTGCGTCGACTGCCACGCCAGCCGCGAGACCGGCAGCGTGCTCGGCAAGGAGGGCTTCTGCTCGAGCTGCCATGAATACGCCGCGGTGAAGATGGATTGCTTCGAGTGCCATACGCCGCTGCGGCAGAAGCGGGTCGCGGCCAGGCCATGAATCCGGATCGCCGCGAGTTTCTGGGTTGGGGCGCGGCCGCGGCGGCCGGCGCGGCCCTCGCGCCGGGCTTCAGGCTGATCGAGCTCGCGCAGGCGCGCTCGCCGCAGGAAGCCGCCTCCAAGCTGCAGCGCTGGGGGCTGCTGATCGACATCACGCAGTGCGGGGAGTGCGACGCCTGCGTCACCGCCTGCCACGAGGAGAACGGCGTCACCGGCCACGGCCGCCCCGGGACCGACGCGCAGTGGATCCGCAAGGTGAGCCTGCGCGACAAGCGCACCGGCTACGCGCAGACGCTGCCGCTCATGTGCCAGCACTGCGAGCACCCGCCGTGCGTGGACGTGTGCCCGACCGGCGCCTCGTTCAGGCGCGACGACGGCATCGTGCTGGTCGACAAGCACACCTGCATCGGCTGCCGCTACTGCGTCCTCGCCTGCCCGTACGGCGCGCGCTCGTTCGTCCACGAGGCGGTGAGCGGGCAGAAGGCGGACGTGCCGCGCGGCAAGGGCACGGTGGAGTCCTGCACCCTGTGCGTGCACCGCGTGGACCGCGGCGAGACGCCGGCCTGTGTGGAGGCGTGCAACAAGGACGGCGGCAAGGCGATGGCGTTCGGCGACCTGAACGACGCGTCGTCGGAGATCCACCGGCGCCTGAAGCGCGAGCCCTCCAGCCAAATCCGCGCCGACCTCGCGCTCAACACCGGCGTGCGCTACCAGGGCCTCTAGCCATGGCGAGCATCCAGTATCGCGAGATCGACGGTCGCAGCGGCGCCTTCCTGGCGCTGCTTGGTGTGCTCGGCGCGCTGATCCTGGCGGGCCTGGGGGCGGCCTGGATGATGGAGCACGAGGGCCACCACATCACGGGCATGACGAACCGCATCGTGTGGGGAACGCCGCACGTGTTCGCGGTGTTCCTGATCGTGGCCGCCTCGGGCGCGCTCAACGTCGCCTCGATCGCCTCGGTGTTCGGGCGGGAGCTGTACAAGCCGCTCGCCCGGCTCTCGGGGCTGCTCGCCATAACGCTGCTCGCCGGCGGCCTCGCGGTGCTGGTGCTCGACCTCGGCCGGCCCGAGCGGCTGATCGTGGCGATGACGCACTACAACTTCAAGTCGATCTTCGCCTGGAACATCTTCCTCTACACCGGGTTCTTCGCCGTGGTGGCGCTGTACCTGTGGAGCATGTTCGAGCGGCGCATGAACGGCTACACCAGGCGCGCCGGCCTGCTCGCGTTCGTGTGGCGCCTGGTGCTCACCACCGGCACCGGATCGATCTTCGGCTTCCTGGTGGCGCGCGAGCCCTACGACAGTGCGCTGCTCGCGCCGCTGTTCATCATCATGTCGTTCTCTTTCGGCCTGGCGATCTTCGTATTGGTGCTGATGGCCGCTTGCCGGTGGACCGGCCGCCCCTTGGGCGACGTGGTGCTGAAGCGGCTCAGGAACCTGCTCGGCGTGTTCGTCGCGGCGGTGCTGTATTTCGTCGCGGTCCAGCACCTCACCAACCTCTACATCGCGCGCCGGCACGACGTGGAGCGCTTCTTCCTCTGGGACGGCGGTGTCTATACGGCGCTGTTCTGGCTCGGCCATGTTCTGGTCGGCGGCATCGTGCCGCTCGTGCTGCTGTTCGGCAGCACATCGCGCCGCGCGCTCGCGGCGGCGGCGGTGGCGGTGATCGTGGGCGGGCTCGCGCAGCTCTATGTCCTCATCATCGGCGGCCAGGCCTACCCGCAGCTGATGTTCCCGGAAAAGGAAGTCGCGAGCAGCTTCTTCGACGGCGTGGTCGCAAGCTACGCGCCGAGCCTGCCGGAACTGGCGCTCGGCGTCGGCGGCGTGGCGCTGGCGCTGGCGCTTACCGCCGTGGCGCTGAAGGTCTTGCCGTTCCTGCCGAAGAGCCTCGCGGACGGCGACGTCGAATCCGCGGCCGCATGAACCGCCTGTTCATCTCCGCCGCCCACAAGTCCTCGGGCAAGACCACGGTGTGCATCGGCTTGTGCGCGGCGCTCGGCGCGCGCGGCGAGGCGGTGCAGCCCTTCAAGAAAGGTCCCGACTACATCGATCCGCTGTGGCTCGGACTCGCCGCCGGGCGGCCCTGCTACAACCTCGACCCTTATCTGAGCGGCGCCCAGGAGCTGCGCGCCGAGTTCGCGCAGCGCATGCAGGGCGCCACGCTCGGCCTGGTGGAGGGCAACAAGGGCCTGTACGACGGCCTGGCGCTGGACGGCAGCAACAGCAACGCCGCCCTCGCCGCGATGCTCGGCACGCCGGTGGTGCTGGTGATCGACGCGCGCGGCATGACGCGCGGCATCGCGCCGCTCATTCTCGGCTACCAGGCGTTCGACCGGAACATCCGCATCGCCGGCGTGATCTTGAATCAGCTCGGAGGCTCGCGCCACGAGGCCAAGCTGCGCGCCGTGATCCAGCATTACACCGGCGTGCCGGTGCTCGGCGCCGTGCAGCACGACGAGCGCATGGCGATCGTCGAGCGCCACCTTGGGCTGGTGCCGAGCAACGAGGCGGAAGGCGCGCGCAGCCGCATCGACGCGATTGCGGCGCACATCGCCGCACAGGTCGACCTCGACCAGGTGCGGGCCATCGCCCGGCAGGCGCCGCCGCTGCAGGGCGGTGAACTGGCGTCCGAGGCGGCCGGCGGAGCGCCGGTGCGCATCGGCATCGCGCGCGACGCGGCGTTCGGCTTCTACTACCCGGGCGATCTGGAGGCCCTGCGCGCCGCCGGGGCGGAGCTCGTGCCCTTCGACGCGCTGCGCGACAAGCGCCTGCCGCGCGTCGACGCGCTGTTCATCGGCGGCGGGTTTCCCGAGACGCACATGGAGGCGCTCGCCGCGAACACCGCGCTGCGCGCCGAGGTGCGCAACGCGATCGAGGCCGGGATGCCCGCCTACGCTGAATGCGGCGGGCTGATGTACCTCGCGCGCGCCATCGAATGGCACGGGCGCCGCGCCGAGATGGCCGGCGTGCTCCCGGCGGACATCGTCATGCACGCGCGCCCGGTCGGCCGCGGCTACGTGCATCTGCGCGAAACCGGCCGCGGCTTGTGGCCCGCGCGGCCGGCGGGCGAGCCGGCGCTCATCCGCGCGCACGAGTTCCACTATTCGAGCGTCGAGAACCTCGCGCCCGGCCTCGAGTTCGCCTACGACGTGGAGCGCGGCTACGGCATCGATGGCCGGCGCGACGGCATCGTGCACCGCAACCTGCTCGCCTCTTACGCGCACCTGCGCGACGTCTCCGGCAACCGTTGGGCGCGGCGCTTCGTCGAGTTCGCGCGGCGCTGCGTTACGCAACGCGCCAAAGCCGCGGTACCCCACGCCTGATGAGGGTCGAGAGCACGCGGCCCGCGCTCGACGACGAAGGCTACCTCGTCGATCCCGGCGACTGGAACGAGAGCGTCGCCGAGGACCTGGCGCGCAGGGAGCGCATCGCGCTCACCGATGCGCACTGGGCGGTGATCCGGTTCATGCGCCAGTACTACGAAGCACACCACATCGCGCCGGACGCGCGCCACGTCATGAAGCATCTGGCCGTCTGGCGCGGCGCGGGCCGCGAGGACCGCAACGAGCTGTTCCGACTGTTTCCCTACGGCTACGTGAAGCAGGCCTGCAAGGTCGCCGGCATGCGCCGGCCGCGCGCCTGGAGCACGGGCTGATGATCAGCGTCACGCCGCAGGCGGCCGAGCAGATCGCCAAGTCGGCCGCACAGGCCGGCGGCGGCAGCCCGAGCCTGCGCCTCGCCGCGCGCCTGGACGACAAGGGCGTGATCGAGTACGGCATGGGCTTCGACGACGCGGCCGAGGGCGACGCGCGGGTGGCCTGCAACGGCGTCACGATCCTGGTCGCGCCCGGCAGCGTCGAGCTGCTGACCGGCGCCACGCTGGATTACGTGGAGATCAATCCCGGCGAGTGGCGCTTCATCTTTCTCAATCCGAACGATCCGTCCCACAAGGCGCCCAAGGCGGCGCGCTAGGGTCGCCAGGCTGGGGGATTAGGCCGGCCGTTATAGGCGGATTATGGCTTTCTGCCGCCCTGTTGCGGCAGGGCGACGGTAGTAGAATCAGCCAGTTAACAAAAAAAAGATTGAACCTTGGCTAGGCCGTCCCTATCATATGTTCACCACTCCCCCCTCGGCTTCGGTCGTGGGGTTGGCAGGGCCCGCTTCGGCGGGCCTTTGCTTTTTCTAGGGGTCGTTTAGTGCGGACGTATGTCTACATAGACGGCTTCAACCTGTACTACGGAGCGCTCAAGCATACGTCTCACAAGTGGCTGGACGTAAAAGCCCTCTTCAAGAGCATTCTCCGGCCCGAAAATGACATTCTGAAAATCAAGTATTACATCGCCAGAGTATCGGCACGTCCCGACAATCCCGACGCTCCGACCAGGCAGGACTTTTACCTACAAGCGCTTGAAGCCCACATTCCGGAACTCGAAATAACGGAGGGCCACTTCATACAAAAGCCGGTCACGATGCGGCTGGTACATAAGATGAAGTTCCGCCGGTCAATGTATGTGAGCGTGCTCAAATCCGAAGAAAAAGGGTCGGACGTCAACCTGTCCGTACATCTCGTAAATGACGCCTGGAACAACCGCTACGACTGCGCCGTTGTTTGTTCAAACGATGGCGATATGGCGGAGGCCATGCGGATCGTAAGAAGGGAGCGGCATAAATCCGTCGTTCTCGTCGTGCCTGGCGATCCGGCTGTTCGCCCGCCTTCGGTTCAGCTTAGGCGCAGCGCTGGACGCGGCCGGGGCATGGGGTTAGTCTGGTTTGCGGTATGCCGGAGCCCACTTCCTCGAAGCAGGCGCAGACGCAGGCGGTGCGCCTTGCGCGCAAGACGCAGTCGCTCGACATCCTGTACGAGGTGGCCACCACCCTCAGCCAACCCGGGAGCCTCGAGCAGTTGCTCGACGGCTTTCTCGAGGCGTTCATCGAGCTGGTGGACGCGCGCGCGGCGAGCGTGCGGCTCGCCACCGGCGACGGCCACACCCGGCTGATCGCGAGCCGCGGACTCGCCCCGGAGGTCGCCGAGCGCGACCGGCTGATGCCGGTGGGCGGCTGCCCCTGCGGCTGGGCGGCGAGCGAAGGCGGGCTGCGCATCCAGCGCGGCACCGCGCCCTGCGCGGCGCTCATCGGCCGGCCGATGCTCGAGCGCGACTGCGCGGAGTTCGTGGCGGTTCCGGTGCAGTACCAGGACCGCATCCTCGGCGTCTACAACCTGTTCCTCGACCGCCCGCTCGCGGCCATGGGCGAGGACATGCCCGACCTGCTGATCAGCGTGGGCCGGCACCTGGGCCTCGCCATCGAGAAGTCGCGCCTGGAGAGCGAGGCGCGCCGCCTCGCCATCCTGGAGGAGCGCAACATCATCGGCAACGAGCTGCACGATTCCCTGGCGCAGTCGCTGATCGGCATGCGCCTGCAGCTGAAGCTCCTCGGCGAGTCGCTGGCGCGCAAGGACGTCGGCGCCGCCCAGTACGAGGCGAGCCGCCTGCGGCGCGCGATGACGCAGGCGAACGGCGACCTGCGCGAGCTGCTCACCAACTACCGCCTGAAGATCGACGACGCCGGGCTGGTGCCGACGATCGCCAGCCTGGTCGAGCGCTTCGGCCGGGAAACCGGCATCGCGGTGTTCTTCCAGAACGAATGCCGCTCGCTCGCGCTCACGCCGGCCCAGGAGATCCAGGTGTTCTTCATCGTCCAGGAGGCGCTCGCCAACATCCGCAAGCACAGCGGCGCGCACAACGTGCGCGTCATGCTCAACAACGAGGGCGATCTCTACACCGTGCTGATCGAGGACGACGGCCTGGGCATGGCCGAGCCCGAGGCCGAGGAGGGCGCCCACGGCGGCCACGCGGGTCTCGCCATCATGCGCGAGCGCACCGAGCGGCTGCAAGGCCAGATCGTGATCGAGAGCGAGCCCGGCGAGGGCACGCGCATCGTGCTGATGTTCACTGCGCCGCCGGCCGCCGCGACGCGCAGCTGACATGCGGGTACTGCTGATCGACGACCACGCGCTGGTGCGCAAGGGCATCGAGGAGCTGCTGCAGAGCCGCGGCGTCCAGGTGGTGGCCGCGGTCGGCTCGGGCGAGGAGGGCGTGCGCCGGGCGCGCGAGCTGCCCGCCGATCTCATCCTGCTCGACGTCAAGATGCCGGGCATGAACGGCATCGAGACCCTGAAACAGCTGCGCGCGAGCGGCATCGGCACGCCGGTGGTGATGCTCACCATGAGCCGCGAGGATGCCGATCTGAGCGCGGCGCTGCGCGGCGGCGCGCAGGGCTACCTGCTGAAGGACATCGAGCCGGAGGACCTGGTGCCCGCGCTCGAGGCGGCGCTGCAGGGTAACAACGTCGTCGCGCGCGAGCTGGTCGGCACCCTGGCGCGCCTGGTGGGCGGCAAGGAAGCGGGCCCGCAACGCGCGGCGCGGCGCCCGGCGCCCTTCGCCGAGCTCACGCCGCGCGAGCTGGAGATCCTGGAGTGCATCGCCGATGGCTCCAGCAACAAGATGATCGCGCGCGAGCTGGACATCACCGACGGCACCGTCAAGCTGCACGTGAAAGCGATCCTGCGCAAGCTCGGCTTGCGCTCGCGCGTGGAGGCGGCGGTGAGCGCGGTCGAGCATGGCCTGGGCAAGAGCCGGAAGAAGTCTCCTTAGGCCTGCAGGGCGCTGACCCTCAATTGTGCGCGCGGCAGCCCGCGCTCGAGCAGCTGGAACTCGGCCGCGCCCGCCCACGGCGCGGGCCCCGCGACGTAGACATCGCATTCGACCAGCCGCGGGTGATCCTGCAATACCTGCCGCACCATTGCCTCGTCGTCCGCAAGGGCGCCCTTCGCCGTCAAGGAGGTGTAGCGGAAGTCGTCCAGGGCATCGCTCCACGAGCGGCACAGATTGTCCAGGTAGTGGCCGTTGCTGTCGGCGGCGACCCAGACCAGATGCATCGACTCGGCCGCCTCGAGCGCCATGGCGTGCTCGATCAGGCTCTTGATGGGCGCAAAACCGGATTCGCCGGCGATGAAGACGAGCGCCCGATGCGATTCCTCGTTCAGCACGAATTCCCCGCGCGGTCCCTCGACGCGCACCGTGTCTACGCCCTTCAGCCCGCCGAATACGCGCTCGGCGAAGGCGTCGCCGGCGCGCCGTTGCACGTGGAACTGCAGGTTGCGGTCGTCGCAGGGGCAGCTCGCCACGGGGAACGATGCGCTGAGACCTTCGCCCAGAGACAGCGAGACCGATTGCCCGGCGAGAAAGCGCAGCCGGTTGCTGCGCGGCGTCTGCAGATGCAGCAGCCGCAGGTCGTCGCCGAGCGGGCTCACGGACTTGACCCTGGCGTCGATGCTCTGCAGCGGCATGTCCGCCGCGCCGTGCGCCTCGCGCGCCTCGAGCACGAGGTCGGTGAGCGCGGTGTTGCAGCACATGAGCACGACGCCGGCGTTCTTCTCGGCCGCGGTAAGGGCGTAATCGGAATGGCGCGTGCGGTGCGCCTGGCCCGAAACGACCCGGGCCTTGCATTTTCCGCAGCTGCCGATGCTGCAGCCGTAGTCGAGCGACAGCCCCGCGCGCAGCGCCGCCTCCAGCAGGCTGTCGTTGCCGTCTACGAAGAACTCGCGGCCGCTCGGCTTGACCTGTACGTGCGCGCTCATGATCTATCATAGCGAAGCGCCCCGCGCTCGTAGAACGCCATGGACTTTCTGCCGATCTTTCTCGACGTACGCGACCAGCCCTGCCTGGTGGTGGGCGGCGGCGAGGTGGCCGCGCGCAAGTGCGCGCTGCTGCTGCGCGCCGGCGCGCGGGTCACGGTGCTCGCGCCGGCGCTGAGCGCGGCCTTCGACGCCGATCTCGCCGCCGCGCGCATCACGCAGCGCGCGGCGAGCTTCCGCGACGAGGACCTCGACGGGTTTGCGGTGGCGATCGCGGCGACCAGCGACCAAGCCGTGAATCGGGCGGTCGCCGCCGCTGCCCGGGCGCGGCGCATCCCGGTGAACGTGGTCGACCAGCCCGCGCTCTCCTCGTTCATCCTGCCCTCCATCATCGAGCGCGCGCCGCTCATCGTGGCGGTGTCGAGCGGCGGCGCTTCGCCGGTGCTGGCGCGGCTGCTGCGCGCGCGCCTGGAGAGCCTAATCCCGGCGGGCTATGGGCGCCTCGCCGCGCTGGCGGGGGCGTTCCGCGATCGCGTCAAGGCACGCTTCAAGCCGCCGGAGCGCCGGCGCTTCTGGGAACGCGTGCTGCAGGGCCCGATCGCCGAGCTGGTGTTCACGGGCCGCGACGCCGAGGCAAGCGCGGCCCTGCGGGCCGCGCTCGAGGACACGCGCCTTGCCTTCAGCGGCGGCGAGGTGTCGCTGGTCGGCGCCGGCCCGGGCGATCCGGACCTGCTCACGTTCCGCGCGCTGCGGCTGATGCAGCAGGCCGACGTCGTGGTGTACGACCGGCTGGTCTCGCAGCCGATCCTGAATCTGGTGCGGATCGAGGCCGAGCGCATCTACGCCGGCAAGGAGCGCGCGAAGCACGCGCTGCCGCAGGAGGACATCAATCACCTGCTGGTGCGCCTGGCGCGCGAGGGCAAGCGCGTGGTGCGCCTGAAGGGCGGCGATCCGTTCATCTTCGGGCGCGGCGGCGAGGAGATCGATACGCTCGCCGCCGAGGGCATTCCCTTCCAGGTGGTGCCCGGCATCACCGCGGCGGCCGGCTGCGCGTCCTACGCCGGCATTCCGCTTACCCACCGCGACTACGCGCAGTCGGTGGTGTTCGTCACCGGCCAGATGCAGGACGGCAGCATGAACCTGAACTGGCGCGCGCTCGCGCAACCGCGCCAGACCATCGTGTTCTACATGGGACTGGTCGGCATCGATGTCCTGTGCCGCGAGCTCACCGCGCATGGCCTGCCGGCCGCTACGCCGGCCGCGCTGATCCAGCAGGGCACCACGCCGCAGCAGCGCGTGCTGGCGGGCACGCTCGAGTCGCTGCCCGCCCTCGTGCACGCAAGCGGCGTCAAGGCGCCTACGCTGATCATCATCGGCGAGGTGGTGAGGCTGCGCGAGCGTCTAAAATGGTTCGAACCCGCGGCATGAGATACAGATGACGCAAGAATTCATCGAGGCAGGAAAGGCGGGCGAGCTTGCGCCCGGCGCCATGAAGCGCGTCGACATTCTCGGCCGGCGCATCCTGCTCGCCAACGTCGACGGGCGCATCTGCGCGGCGGACGACACCTGCACCCACGAAGAGGCTTCGCTCTCGGCGGGCGTCCTGAAAGGCGCGCTGGTCAAGTGCCCGCTGCACGGCAGCCGCTTCAACGTCTGCACCGGCGAGGCGCTGGAGGAGCCGGCGGAGGAAAACCTCGAGACCTATCCGGTGCGGCTGGAAGGCGAGCGCATTCTGGTCGGTGTGCACGGGGCGCAGACGCCATGAGCGCTTCGCTGCGCGTGAGCCCGGCAGATGATGCGGCCCTGATGCGCTCGATCCTCAAGCGCATCGCCACCGGGCCGGAGCTGAGCAAGGACATCTCGCGCGAAGAGGCCCGCGCGGGCATGCGCCTGGTGCTCGACGGGCTGGTCGATCCGGTGCAGGCCGGGGTATTCCTGATCGCGCTGCGCATGAAGCGCGAGACGGACGACGAAAACCTCGGCGTGCTGGAAGCGATTCGCGATGCGACGCGCGGCGCCACCGCGCCGGTGGACGAGGTGCTCGACATCGGCGACCCCTACGACGGCTACATCCGGACGCTGCCGGCCTCGCCCTTCCTGCCGCCGGTACTCGCTGCCTGCGGCGTGGCCACGGTTTCGCACGGCGTCGAGCGCATGGGCCCCAAGTACGGCGTCACGCACCGGCAGGTGCTGGGCGCCGCCGGCTTGCCGGTGGATCTGGGGCCGGAAGAGGCCGCCGCGCGACTCGGCGATGCGCGCATCGGCTGGGCCTACGTCGATCAGAAAGCGTTCTGCCCGAAGCTCTACGCGCTCGCCGCGCTGCGCGCGCTCATCGTGAAGCGCCCCGCCATCACCACCGCCGAGGTGCTGGCCGGTCCCGTGCGCGGCCGCCTGAAGACCCATCTCGTCACCGGCTACGTGCACAAGCCCTATCCGCGCATTTACGCGCTGCTCGCGCGCCACGCTGGTTTCGACTCCGCGCTCATCGTGCGCGGCGTCGAGGGCGGCGTGATTCCGTCGCTCTCGCAGACCGGCAAGGTGTTCCGCGTTCTCGGCGGCGCCGAGGAGATGGCGGTGGAGTTCAAGCCTGCCGAGCTCGGCATCGAGCAGTCCGTACGCGCGCCGCGCATCCCCGGCGCGAGCGACGACGGCAATAGCGAAGTGCCGTTCGATGCGGCGGTCGCGGCGAAAGCGGCCGCGGCGGCCGGCATGGCGGCGCTCGCCGGCCAGAGCGGCCCGACGCGCGACTGCCTGATCTACGGCGCCGCGCTGTGCCTGTGGCATCTCGGCCGTCACGGCTCGCTCCGGGGGGCCGCCGACGCCGCGCGCGGCGTGCTCGATCACCGCAAGGCCCTGGAGCATCTCCGATGAACGAAGCCGATCCCGCGCAGCTCGTCCCCTACGTCACCGGCGGCGCGTTCGTCCTCGCCTTCATTTTCGGCGCCGTAGGCAACAAGACCAACTTCTGCACGATGGGCGCGGTATCCGACTGGGTGAACATGGGCGATACCAGTCGCATGCGCATGTGGCTGCTCGCCATCGCGGTGGCGCTGCTCGGCTCGAGCGCGCTCGCCCTCGCCGGCGTGGTGGACCTCTCCAAGTCGATCTACCCGGGCTCCAACTTCACCTGGCTCTCGTACATCGTCGGCGGTTTTCTCTTCGGCGTCGGCATGACGCTCGGCTCGGGCTGCGGCTCGAAAACGCTGATCCGCATCGGCGGGGGAAACCTCAAGTCGCTCATCGTCTACGTGTTCCTCGGCATCGCCGCCTACATGACGCTCAGGGGCCTGTTCGGCGCGTTCCGCGTGGGCGTGCTGGAGAGGGCGGCGATCACGCTGCCCACGGGGCAGGACCTGGGCTCGCTTCTCGCGGCGGCGACCGGCGGGGCCCAGCCGACCTGGACGGCGATCCTGGCGGCGGCGATCGGCGGCGGGCTCGTCGCCTTCGCCTACGCGAAAAGAGAGTTCCGCGCCAACTTCGACTACACGCTGGGCGGCGTGGTCACGGGGCTGGTGGTGGTCGGCGGCTGGTATGTCAGCGGCGTGCTCGGCTATGTCGAAGAGCATCCCGAAACGCTGCAGGAGGCGTTCATCGCCACCAACACCGGGCGCATGGAGTCGTTCTCCTTCGTTTCGCCGATGGCCTACACGCTCGAATATCTGATGCTGTGGACCGACAAGTCGAAGATCGTCACCTACGGCATCGCATCGGGGCTGGGCGTGATCGCCGGCTCGGCCGCCTATGCGCTCGCCACGCGCAGCTTCCGCTGGGAGGGCTTTCGCGACGCCGGGGACACCGCGAACCACGTGATCGGCGGGACGCTCATGGGCTTCGGCGGCATCACCGCGCTGGGCTGCACCATCGGCCAGGCGATCACCGGCATCTCAACGCTCGCGTTGGGCTCGTTCCTCACCTTCGCGGCGATCGTCGCCGGCTCCGCGCTCACGATGAAATACCAATACTGGCGGATGACATGAAACTCACCCTGCTCTTGCTGTGCCTCGGAATTTTCCCTTTGGCCGCCTCGGCCCAGGGCACCCACTCGATCAAGCTGCTCACGCCCGAGACCGCGCTCAAGGCGGCGCAGGCCGCGCTGAAGAAATGCCGCGACGGCGGCTTCCAGGTGACGGTGGCCGTGGTGGACCGCATGGGCGTGACGCAGGTGCTGCTGCGCGACCGCTATGCCGGCACGCACACCGTGGAGATGGCGCGCAGCAAGGCCTGGACCGCGGCGAGCTTCCGCACCAACACGACGGAGCTCGCGCAAGCCAGCCAGGCCGGCAAGCCCTCGAGCGGCATCCGGGATCTGCCCGGCGTGGCCGCGGTGGGTGGCGGTCTGATGATCGAGGCGGGCGGATCGCTGCTTGGCGCGATCGGCGTCTCGGGCGCGCCCGGCGGCAAGGAGGACGACGCCTGCGCGGCGGCGGGCATCGCGGCGATTCGCGAGGACATCGAGTTCTAGCAGCGCCGCAAGGTAAAATCCGGGCCTTCCGGGATCCATTCCCAGCACGAGAGAACGTCAGATGGACAAAGCCCTGCTTTCCAAGACCGCCGCGGCGATGGTCGCGCGCGGCAAAGGCGTGCTCGCCGCCGACGAATCGAGCGGCACCTGCGAGAAGCGCTTCAAGTCGGTCAACGTCGAGTGCACCGAAGAGAACCGCCGCGCCTACCGGGGGCTGCTCTTCACCACCCCGGGCGCGGAGCAGTACGTTTCGGGGGTGATCCTGTTCGACGAGACGATCCGCCAGAAGACGAACGACGGGGTGCCGTTCCCGGCGTATCTCGCCGGGAAGGGGATCATCCCCGGCATCAAGGTGGACAAGGGCGCGATGGACCTCGCGCTCTGCCCCGGCGAGAAGGTGACCGAGGGGCTGGACGGCCTGCGCGGGCGGCTCGCCGAGTACTTCAAGCTCGGCGCGCGCTTCGCCAAGTGGCGCGCGGTGATCACCATCGGCGACGGCATCCCCAGCCACGCCTGTCTCTACGCCAACGCGCACGCGCTCGCGCGCTACGCGGCGCTCTGCCAGGAGGCGTCCATCGTGCCGATGATCGAGCCCGAGGTGCTGCTCGACGGCAGCCACAGCGTGGAGCGCGCCGAGGAAGTCACCGAAGCGACCCTGCGCGCCACCTACGCCGCGATCGCCGCGCACAACGTCTCGGTCGAGCACCTGATCCTGAAGACCAGCATGGTGGTCTCGGGCAAGGACCACGCGCGCCAGGCCCCCGTCGACGAGGTCGCCGAGCGCACCGTGCGCGTGCTGAAGCGCACGGTGCCGGCGGCGCAGCCGGGCATCGTCTTTCTGTCGGGCGGACAGTCCGACGAGGCGGCCACGGCGCACCTCAATGCCATGGCGGCGATGAAGGGGCTGCCCTGGCCTCTCACCTTTTCCTATTCGCGCGCGCTGCAGAACCCGGCGCTCAAGGCCTGGCGCGGCGAGGCGAAGAACGCCGGCGCGGCGCAGAAGGCGTTCCACCACCGCGCGCACATGAACGGCCTCGCCGCGCTCGGCAAGTGGAAGCCCGAGCTGGAAAGGCAGGCCGCGTAGATGAACGACGCCCTCTACGAATCGAGCCTGAAGAGCCTGCCGCGCCTCGGGCGCGGCAAGGTGCGCGACATCTATGGCGTGGGCGAGGACAAGATGCTCATCGTGGTGAGCGACCGGCTCTCGGCCTTCGACGTGGTGCTGCCCGATCCGATTCCCGACAAGGGGCGCGTGCTGAACGAGATGGCCAACTTCTGGTTCGGCAAGCTCGGCCACATCGTGCCCAACCAGCTCACCGGCATCGACCCGCAGACGGTGGTGCAGGGCGAGGACGAAAAAGCGCAGGTGAAGGGCCGCTCGGTGGTGGTGAAGAAGCTGAAGCCCCTGCCGATCGAGGCGGTGGTGCGCGGCTATCTCATCGGCTCGGGCTGGAAGGACTACCAGAAGACCGGCAAGGTCTGCGGCATCGCGCTGCCGAAGGGCCTCGCGCAGGCGCAGAAGCTCCCCGAGCCGATCTTCACGCCCGCGACCAAGGCCGCGGAAGGCCACGACGAGAACATTTCCTTCGGCGAAGTCGAGAAGTTGATCGGCAAGGACCTGGCGGCGAAGGTGCGCGAGGTGTCGATCCGCCTGTACCAGGAGGCCGCCGAGTACGCGGCGACCCGGGGCATCATCATCGCCGACACCAAGTTCGAGTTCGGCACCGATGCGCAGGGCAACCTCGTCCTCATCGACGAAGTGCTGACGGCGGACTCTTCGCGCTTCTGGCCCGCCGACTCGTACAAAGTCGGCATCAGCCCGCCGTCCTACGACAAGCAGTACGTGCGCGATTACCTGGAGACGCTGGAGTGGGACAAGACGCCGCCGGCGCCGAAGCTCCCGCCCGAGGTGATCGCCAGGACATCCGAAAAATATCGCGAAGCGCTCGAGCGTCTCACCGGGAGAAAGCTCGCATGATCGGCATCGTGATGGGGTCGGCCAACGACTGGGACGTGATGAAGGCGGCCGCGAAGATGCTCGAGGACTTCGGCGTGCCCTACGAGGCGAAGGCCATGTCCGCGCACCGCACGCCGCACGCGGTGGCCGCGTGGGCCGAAGGCGCGCAGAAGAAGGGCATGAAAGCGATCATCGCCGCCGCGGGCGGCGCGGCGCACCTCGCGGGCGTGGTCGCGGCGCATACGACGCTGCCGGTGCTCGGCGTGCCGATGCCCTCCAAGCACCTGCAGGGCCTGGATTCGCTGCTGTCCACCGTGCAGATGCCCAAGGGCATTCCGGTGGCCACCTTCGCCATCGGCGAAGCGGGCGCGGCGAACGCGGCGCTGTTCGCGGTGGCGCTGCTTGCGCTCGCCGACAAGGACATGGCGAAGAAGCTCGAGGCCTTTCGCGCGAAGCAGACCGAAGCGGTCCTCAAGGCAGCGCCGCTCAAACTGTGAGCGACGACGTCCGGCGCGCCGCCGAGGTCCTCAAGCGCGGCGGGCTGGTCGGCTTTCCCACCGAGACCGTGTACGGGCTGGGGGCGGACGCTTCCAGCCGGGAAGCGGTCGCGCGCTTGTACGCCGCGAAGCGCCGGCCGGCGGACCATCCGGTGATCGTGCATTTCGCCGACGCGACAACTGCGTTCGAGTGGGCGCGCGATGTGCCGGAAGGCGCGAAGAAGCTCGCCGCGGCGTTCTGGCCGGGGCCGCTCACGCTGATCCTGAAGCGCTCGCCCAAGGCGGGCGACTTCGTCACTGGCGGGCAGGACACCATCGGGCTTCGGGTGCCGTCGCACCCGGTGGCGCAGGAATTCCTCAAGACCTTCGGCGGCGGCATCGCGGCGCCCTCGGCAAACCGCTTCGGGCAGGTTTCGCCCACCACCGCGATGCACGTGAAGCAGGACCTCGGCGCGGACGTCGAGCTCGTCCTGGACGGCGGGCCGAGCGAGGTCGGCATCGAGTCCACCATCGTGGACCTTTCGGGGGAAGCGCCGGCGCTCCTGCGGCCTGGCCGCATCACGCGGCTGGAGCTGGAGAAGGTCCTGGGCATCCTGGTACAGGAAAAGCGCGCCGACTCGCCGCGGCATTCAGGCGGGCTAGAACGCCACTACGCGCCGAAGACGCCCGCGCGCCTCGTGCCGCCGCACGAGCTCGACCGCGAGATCGCGCGGCTGAAGGACAGGGTGGCGGTGCTCGCCTTCTCGCGGCCCGACGAGCGGGTGGCGTACTGGTTGCGCATGCCGCGCGAGCCGCTCGGCTACGCGCAGCGGCTCTACGCGGCGCTGCGCGCGTTGGACGGGGCGGGCTGCGAGAGTATCCTCATCGAAGCGCCGCCCGAGACTCCGGAATGGGCCGGGGTGCGGGACCGGCTGATTAGAGCGACATCATGAGATTTCTTACGCTGGTTTGTGCCTTTCTCATCGCCGGGTGCTCGCATACGAGCGTGCGGTTTGACTCGGGTGGCAGTGTGACGAGCACCACCACCAGCTTTTCAGCCGGCTACAGCGGGCACGGCGGTCCCGCGGTCTGGGCGCTGATCGGCATCGGCCTGATCGCGGCGGAGTACGGCGGCAGCGCCGCCGCACGGGAGCGCGGGCTCGATGCGACGCGGCAGGTGAACGAGGCGGATTGCACGAAGCCGATCGAGAACTGGTCGGCGAATCTGAAGTGCAAATAGCATGACGCGCTATCGCTAATGGACGTTAGACCGCGAACGTGATCCGGCAGCGCGCGGTGCTCTGAGCTTGCTGCTGGCAAGGAGAAAAACGTGACGACGCGAAAGAAGATACTCATCGATTTCGAGTATGAGGAAGTGCTGGATGCGAAAACGCGAAGGCTGATCCAGGCAGGGTGTGCCGTGGCGGCCGGCTGTCCCACCTGACTGCGTAACGCCTTCACAGGCGCGAAGGAGGTCGGTGCGACCTCCGCCGAATTGAGGGAAACCTTGGCGCTGGGCATCATGGTATCTGCTGGGCGCGCGAGAAATTTTGTTCTGGGTTTAAAGGATGAGCTGGGCATTGAGTAACAAGACATCTGCCACGACTCATACGGAATCTTGAAAACACGCCTTCAGTTTGTCTTGGCCTCGGCGCTTTCTGTCTCGGCCGGATTTGCTGCCGGAGGCGACGCTTCTCAGGCTGAGACGTCATTGCTCGCAGACGTCGATGCGAAGGACCGCTTCGGGCAGACTGCGCTCATGCTCGCCGCGCACCACGGCCGCCTCGATGCCGTGAAGGCGCTTCGCGAGGTGCTCAAGCCCTGAGCGCTGCGATGGAGGGCCGCACCGAGCGCCTCGTCAGCCTGCCGCTCGAGCCCGACCAGGAGCGCGAGATCCTGCGGCTGCTCGACGAAGCGAAGATCGCGCACCAGGAAACGCGCTCGAAGTCGAGGCTCTTCGGGAGCGACGCCATCTGGGTAGCGCAAGGGGACTACCCCCGCGCGAAGGAAATCCTGGACCGGGAGGCGGCAGACTACGCTGCGGCGGCACGCGAGACATGGCAGGCCCAGTGGCACCGGGAGCACGGGGGCTCCTACGCGCGCTGGCTCTGGAGCCGCCTGCGGCGCGCGACGATGGAAGACTTTGTGCGGGCGCTCTTCCTCATCGCCCTCGTGGGCCTGATGCTCCTCTACCCGCTCGCTCTCCTGCGCTGACGCTACGCGCGAACCGACCCCGCCCGCCCGTCCCCGACGACGAACGTCGCGTGCGTGCGGCACCCCGCGCCGGGCTCGCGCACCGACTCCATCGCGCGCAGGTCGAAGCGCGCTTCATGCGCTGTCACGTCCACGCGCACGTAGCCGCGAAAGCGCGACTCCATCAGCTTCATGTGCGGGTTGTCGGGCAGGAACCGGTTCAGGGTGTCCTGCGGCCAACCCTGCGAGGTGATCGAAGTGCCGACGAACTCGCTCGCCACGGTCGGCGAGGCGGGATCGTCGAAGTCGGCCTTCAGGTCGGCGACATTGAACTGGTGCACGTCGCCGCCCAGCACCACCGGATTGGCGATGCGCCGCTCGGCCAGGAACCCGAGCAGCCGCTCGCGCGCCGCCGGATAGCCGTCCCAGCCGTCGGTCCAGGCGCGCCGCCCGGGTCCCGGCTTCTGATCGAACTGTGCCATGCGCGTCTGCTGCGCGAGGAAATTCCACCGGGAACGCGAGTCGCCGAGCGCCCCCTCCAGCCAGCGCTCCTGCGCGGCACCGAGCAGCGAGCGCTTCGCGTCGGTCAGCCGGTCGCACTTCTCCACGTCCACGGTGTTCGAGCCGCCGCGCCCGCGCCGCGCGCAGGACTGCCAGGTGCGGTATTGGCGATCGTCCAACAGGTAGAAGCGCCCGAGCGTCCCCCAGCCGAGCTGCGTGTAGATGCGCATTTCCGGGCCCTTGGGTTTCATACGCTCGGGGAGCGGCATGTGCTCGTAAAAGGCGCGATAGGCCGCCGCGCGACGCGCGAGGAACTGCTCGCGCGGCATGCCGTCCTCGGGCCGGTCGTCGGCGTAGTCGTTGTCCACCTCGTGGTCGTCCCAGGTGACGATCCACGGACAGGCGGCGTGCGCGGCCTGCAAATCGGGATCCGACTTGTACAAGGCGTAGCGCGCGCGGTAGTCCTCGAGCGTGTAGGGTTCCGGCGCGCCGTGCTTGCGCACGTGCTCCTTGCCCCAGGACGATTCGTAGATGTAGTCGCCGAGAAACGCGATCAGGTCGAGCGCATCCGCCGCGATGTGCCGGTGCGCGCCGAAGTAGCCCTGCTCGTACTGCTGGCAGGAGGCGAAGGCGAAGCGCAGCCGCGCGACCGCGGCATCGAGGCGCGGCGCCGTGCGCGTGCGCCCGACCGGGCTCACGGCGTCGCCGGCCATGAACCGGTACCAGTACCCGCGATCGGGCTCGAGGCCTTTCGCCTCCACGCGCAGCGAATGCGCCCAATGCGGCTCCGCAACGGCGTTGCCCGAAGCCACGACCTTCGACATGGACTCGTCCGCCGCGATCTCCCAGCGCACCGGCAAGCCGACCGGCGGCAGCTCGCCGGTGAGCCGCGTCCACAGCACCATGCCGCCGGGATGCGGATAGCCCGAGGCGACGCCCAGGCCGAAGGGATAGGAGGCGAAACGCGGCGTCCCCTGCGCGCAGCCCGGCAGCGCGTGCGAAACACCCGCGGCGGCGAGCGCCTGCAGGAACCTTCGGCGATCGGTCATGCCGATAGAATAGCGGGGGAACGTTACGGAGAAGGCAATGATTCATTTCGTCGTGCACGAGGAGGGCGACGGCGTCGGCGTGGTCGTCGTCGAGGACGTGAAGCAGGGGCAGGAGCTCACCGGCTGGATCATGGAGGACGACAAGGAGATCAGGATCACCGCGAAGAGCGACATCCCGATCGGCCACAAGCTCGCCCTCAAGGACTACAAACCCGGCGACACGGTGATCAAGTACGGCGTCGACATCGGAAGAGTCGTGGCGCCGATCGCCAAGGGCGAGCACACGCACGTTCAGAACCTGAAAACCAAGCGGTGGTGAACATGGACCTCTCGAAAGCGAGCTTCTGGGGCTACAAGCGCGAGAACCAGCGGGTCGGCGTGCGCAATCACGTCCTCATCCTGCCGGTGGACGATCTTTCCAACGCCGCGGCGCAGGCCGTGGAGAACAACGTGAAGGGCGCGCTGGCGATCCCGCATCCGTACGGGCGCCTGCAGTTCGGCGCCGACCTCGACCTGCACTTCCGGACACTGATCGGCGCGGGCTCGAACCCGAACGTCGCCGCGGTGGTGGTGATCTGCATCGAGGACACGTGGGCCAAGAAGGTGGCCGACGGCATCGCCGCCACCGGCAAGCCCGTCTCGTACTTCGGCATCGAGCAGCACGGCGACCACGACACCATCATGCGCGCCTCCAAGGCGGCGAAGGAGTACGTGCAGTGGGCCTCCGAGCTCAGGCGCGAGGAGCGGCCGCTCAAGGATCTGTGGGTGTCAACCAAGTGCGGCGAGTCCGACACCACCTCGGGCTGCGGCGCGAACCCCACCGTCGGCAACGCCTTCGACAAGCTCTACCCGCGCGGCGTCACCCTGGTGTTTGGGGAAACTACAGAGCTGACGGGCGGCGAGCAGCTCGTGGCCGCGCGCTGCCGCAACGACGAGGTGAGGAAGAAATTCCAGTTCGTCTTCGACCGCTATCAGGCGGTCGTCGACCGCCACAAGACGAGCGATCTCATGGATTCGCAGCCGACCAAGGGCAATATCGAGGGCGGCCTCACCACCATCGAGGAAAAGGCGCTCGGCAACATCCAGAAGATCGGCCGCAAGTGCGTCGTCGACGGCGTGCTCGACAAGGCGGAAATGCCGACCGGGCCGGGCCTTTGGTTCATGGACTCCTCTTCCGCCGCGGCCGAGATGGTGACGCTCTGCGCCGCCGCCGGTTTCGCGGTGCACCTCTTTCCCACCGGCCAGGGCAACGTCATCGGCAACCCGATCCTGCCGGTGATCAAGCTCTCCGCGAACCCGCGCACCGTGCGCACCATGAGCGAGCACATCGACGTCGACGTCTCGGGGCTGCTGCGCAAGGAGCTCACGCCCGACCAGGCGGGCGACAAGCTGCTCGAATGCATGTTCCGCACCGCCAACGGCCGGCTCACCGCCGCCGAAGCGCTCGGGCACCGCGAATTCGTGCTGACGAGGCTGTACGAGTCCGCATAGCACGTACGTACTGGTGCACGGCGCCTGGCACGGCGGCTGGTGCTGGCGGCGCGTCGCCGACCGGCTGCAGAAGGCCGGGCACCGCGTGTTCGCGCCGACGCTCACCGGGCTGGGCGAGCGGGCGCACCTGCTGACGCCTGCTGTGGATCTCGACACGCACGTCGAGGACATCGTTCGCGTGCTCGAGTCCGAGGAGCTGGAGAACGTTGTACTCGCCGGCCACAGCTACGCCGGACTCGTGATCTCGGGCGTGGCCGCGCGCGCGCCGCGGCGCCTGCGCCAGCTCGTCTATCTCGACGCCTTGCTGGTGGAGAGCGGGCAGTCGTGGGCGGAGGCGTTCCCGCCGGAGGTGACCGAGGCGCGCCGCAAGTCGGCCATGGTGACGAACGGCGTCAAGACTCTCCCGGCGCCCGATCCCAAGATTTACGGCTTTGCGGACCCGGCCGACGACGAATGGGTGCGCCGGCGCCTTGTGCCGCACCCGTACGCGCCGTTCGAGCAGAAGGTAAAGTGGGGGTGCGCGCTCGGCAACGGCCTGCCGAAGGCCTACGTCGATTGCACCTCGCCGGCGCTCACCGCGCTCGCCGCGATGAAGCCGCGCCATCGCAGCGGCTGGGACTTCATCGAGCTCGCGACCGGGCACGACCTGATGGTGAGCGCGCCCGAGGAGACGGCGCGCATCCTCCTGGGCTACGCGTGAGCGACGAGCGGACCACCCCAGACCAAGAGCCGTCCAGGGCCTGGTTGCCGAGGACCGAAACTGCACGAACTAACCGTGAGAATCAACGTCTTACTAAACGGGTATAGAGCTATGGCAGAATGCCTCATCAGGAGGACACCATGCTTAGAGATGGCTGGACCGACTAGCAATAGGCGCGACCCCGATTGAGCTGCGTCGCTCAATTCTCTCAGGACTATGGCCCCTTCATCACCGCTGGGGCCATTTTCATTTCTGGTGCGATTGCCGCGATCGCCATTGTCCACAACCTTCGGATCGCTCGAAAGCGCGCCACAATAGACTTGGTGATGCATGAGCGTCTCAACAAGACGAACCTGGATGCGAGGGGAATAGTCCTGGGGCTGCATGAAGCCGAAGCAGAGTTTGTCGGCTATGCCCTGAGAGACAAGGCCTCTACAGAAGAAGCGAAAGCGATTCTCGTAGTCTTGAATTTCTACGAGTTTGCCGCCGCTGGAATCAGAGACGGAGCCTTTGACGAAGCAATGTTCAGGCGCATGCAGTACTCGATGGTCCTGCGAGACTGGGGCGCGCTCGAGGGCTTCGTCAGGGAACTTAGAAAAGCCCGCGGAAGCGATACGCTCTTTTGCGAGTTTCAGCGGTTGGCGGAGAGCTGGAGGAGGAAGCCTCTGAAGGTCTAGTGGGCGCCACAATGTCGTTCCGGCCGATGGCATTCCATCCCAACCAACCCACTTGCCGATGACCGGACTCCTCAAGGTCCGCGTCTGGCGCGGCGGCGTCGACGGCGCCTTCCGCGAGTACGAGGTGCCGCGCCGCGAAAGCCAGACCGTGCTCGACGTGGTGACCCATATCCAGCGCGCGCTCGACCCCACGCTCGCCTATCGCTACGCCTGCCGCGTCGGCATGTGCGGCTCCTGCGCCATGACGGTGAACGGCGCGCCGCGCTGGACCTGCCGCACGCACGTCGACAAGGTCGCCAAGGACGGCAGGCTCGCCATCGGGCCGCTGCGGAACCTGCCTGTAATCCGCGACTTGGTGGCCGACATGCGCGAGTTCTTCGACAAGTGGGCGCGGGCGCAGGGCCAGTTCAAGGGCAGGCGCACGCGCGCCGACGACTTAGAGCGCATCTCCCCGGAATCGGAGGCGCGCCGGCATGCGGACGCCGCCATCGAATGCATCGGCTGCGGCGTGTGCTACGCCGCCTGCGACGTCGTCGCCGCGAATCCCGGCTACCTCGGGCCCGCGGCGCTGAACCGCGCCTGGACGCTCGTCAACGACGCGCGCGACGCGGCGCAGCCCGAGCGCCTGCGCGCGGTGGCAGGGGACGACGCGAGCCTCGCCTGCCACACGCACATGAGCTGCACCGAGCGCTGCCCGAAGGCGCTCTCGCCCACCGCGGGCATCGCGGGGTTGAAGCGCGCCGTGGCGCGCGCCGCGCTGCAGGGCAAGCTATGAGCCGGCGCACTGAGACGCTCCTTTGGGTGGCGCAACGCGCGAGCGCCGCGGTGCTCGCGGTTTGCGTGACGGTGCATCTGGCGACCATTTTCTACGCGGTGCAAGGCGGGCTCACCGGCGCCGAGATTCTCGGCCGCACGCGCGGCAACCTCGGCTGGGCCGCGTTCTACACCGTGTTCGTCCTCGCCGCGGCGGTGCACGCGCCGATCGGGCTGCGGGTGGTGCTCGCCGAGTGGCTCGGCTGGCGCGGCCGCGCGCGCGACTTCCTGCTGATCGCCTTCGCCGTGCTGCTCGCCGGGATGGGGCTTCAGGCGGTGCGCGGGGTGTTCGCATGAGCCGCGCGCTCGCGCTCGCCCACCGGCTCTCGGGGATCGCGCTCGCGCTCTTCCTGCCCGCGCATTTCTGGGTCCTCTCCCGCGCCCTCGAGCTCGATACCTTCCTCGCCTGGACCGAGCAGCCGGCGGTGAAGGCCGCCGAGTGGGGCCTGGTGACGCTGCTCGCGCTGCACCTGGCGGGGGGGCTGCGCGTGCTGGCGCTCGAGTTCCTGCCGTGGCGCGGGTGGGCGAAAGGCCTCGCCGCCGCGGCCGCCGCTTTCGCGCTCGCGGCCGGACTGGCGTTCGTGGTCAGTGGAATGCGGTGAACGCAGACGCGAAACCGAGGCGCGCCGGGTTGTAAAGAGGATAAATTAGCGGTGCAATGGCCGGGTGCCGGCCCCGTGGGCACGGCGACGGAGTTCCAGACCAATAGAAGGAGGAGACGCGATGAAATCAAGCAAGCTGATCACCGGCGCGGCGGTGCTTTGCCTCGCCCTGGGGCTGGGTGCGGCGCGGGCCGAAGTGTCCGAGGTGCGCATTGCCGAACAGTTCGGCATCGGCTACCTGCCGCTGCAGATGATGCGCGACAAGCGCTTGCTCGAGAAGCACGCCAGTCGGCTCGGCCTGGGCGACATCAAGGTGAACTGGTCGCGCTTCGCGAGCGGCGCGGCGATGAACGACGCCCTGCTCTCGGGCAATCTGGACTTCGCCTCCGGCGGGGTCGGCCCGCTGCTGACGATCTGGGACAAGACCATGGGCAACCTGGACGTGAAGGGCGTGGCGGCGATCAACTCGATGCCGCTGTATCTAGTCACGCGCAATCCGAAGGTGAAGAGCATCCGCGACCTGACCGAGCAGGACAAGGTCGCGCTGCCGGCGGTGAAGGTTTCGATCCAGGCGCGCACGCTGCAAATGGCTGCCGAGAAGGAGTTCGGCCCGGGCAAGCACGAAATGCTCGACAGGTTCACCGTGTCGATGCGCCATCCGGACGGCGTGGCGGCGATGCTTTCCGGCCAGGGCGAGATCACCGGGCACCTCACCAGCCCGCCGTTCCAGCAGCAGCTGCTGGCGAACCCGGGCATGCGACGGATCCTCAGCTCCTACGACGTGCTGGGCGGCAAATCGACGTTCAACGTGATCTGGGCGGCCTCGAAGTTCCGCAGCGACAATCCGAAGACCTACCAGGCGTTCGTCGCCGCGCTGAGGGAGTCGATGGCGCTCATCAACGCCGACAAGGCGGCGGCGAGCGATGTCTTCATGTCGGTGACGAAGTCCAGGCTCGACCCCGGCTTCGTGCGCAAGATCGTGATGGATCCGGAGAACGACTTCACGCTGACCCCGCTCAACACGACGAAATACGCGGAGTTCATGCATCGCGTGGGCGCGCTGAACAACAAGCCCGCGAGCTGGAAGGACTACTTCTTCCCCGAGATCCACGACCTGCCGGGAAGCTGATGGCGCCCGCGCCGACACGGGAGCCCGGCGCCGTGCACGCCCTGCTGGAGGTGGACGGCGTCACGCTGCAGTACAAGACCAAGGAGCACCTGGTCACGGCGACCTACCGCGTGAGCTTCTCGGTGTATCCGGCCGACCGCTTCGTCGTGCTGGGGCCCTCGGGCTGCGGCAAGTCCACCCTGCTGAAAGGCGTGGCCGGGTTCATGGTTCCGTCGGAAGGCGAGATCCGGGTCAACAGCAGGCCGGTGGTCAGCCCCGGCCCCGACCGCATGATGGTGTTCCAGGAGTTCGACCAGCTCCTGCCGTGGAAGACGGTGCGGCAGAACGTGCTGTTCCCGATGCGCACGAGCGGGCGCTACCGCGCGCGCGAGGCCGAGGAGCGCGCGCGCGCCGTGATCGACAAGGTCAATTTGACCAAGTTCACCGACGCCTACCCGCACATGCTCTCCGGCGGGATGAAGCAGCGCGTGGCGATTGCCCGGGCGCTGGCGATGGAGCCCGACATCCTGCTGATGGACGAGCCGTTTGCCGCGCTCGATGCGCTCACGCGCCGCAAGATGCAGGAGGAGCTGCTGCGCCTGTGGGACGACGTGCGCTTCACGGTGCTGTTCGTTACGCACTCGATCGAAGAGGCGATTATCGTCGGCAGTCGCATCCTCGTGCTCTCGCCGCATCCGGGGCAGGTGCGCGCCGAGCTGAACGCGCATCTGTACGACCACGCCACCCAGGACGGCGCGGCTTTCGTCCGCCTGCGCCAGCGCATCCACGACATGCTGTTCGCCGAGCGCATCGAGCAGGAGGAGGTTGAGTCCCATGACTGACCTGACGCTGGCCAAGACGCCGCCGGTGCGCCCGGAGTTCGTGCGCGAACCCGGCGACGTCAGCCATATCGGTGCCATCGAGCGGCCGCTTTCGACCTGGGAGCGGATTCGCAACGTCACCGCGGTGCGGCGCGTATTCATCCTGGTGCTGCTCGCCGTGTTCTGGCAGGGGTACTCCGCCTACCTCGACAACGCGCTGATGTTCCCTACGTTCGGCGCGACCGCGCGGGCGTTCTGGGACGCGCTCGTGTCGGGCGGACTCGCGCAGCGCGCCTGGGTGTCGATCGAAGTGCTGCTGATGGGCTACGCAGCGGGCGTGGCGATCGCCGCCGTGCTCACCACGCTCGCGGTGTCGACGCGCTTCGGCAACGACCTGCTCGCCACGCTGACGGCGATGTTCAACCCGCTGCCGGCGATCGCGCTGCTGCCGCTGGCGCTGCTGTGGTTCGGGCTGGGCAAGGCGAGCCTGATCTTCGTGCTGATCCACGCCGTGCTGTGGCCGCTTTCGCTGAACACGCATTCCGGCTTCATGAGCGTGAGCGAGACGCTGCGCATGGCCGGGCGCAACTACGGCCTCAGGGGGGTGGGTTACGTCACGCGGATCCTGATCCCGGCCGCGTTCCCGTCGATCCTCGCTGGGCTGAAGATCGCGTGGGCGTTCGCGTGGCGCACGCTCATCGCGGCCGAGCTCGTGTTCGGCGTGAGCTCCGGATCGGGCGGGCTGGGCTGGTTCATCTTCGAGAACAAGAACGAGCTCCTCATCGACTACGTGTTCGCGGGCCTGGTCACGGTCATCATCATCGGCCTGCTGGTCGAGAACGTGGTGTTCCGCACGATCGAGGAGAAGACCGTGCGCAAGTGGGGCATGCAGCGGTGATCGTGGATCTGAAAGCGGTGGAGGAAGCCGCCAAGGAGCTCTACATCCGTGCGTTGAAGCTCCTGCCGCCGGACGTCAAGCAGGGCTTCGATGCGCTCGCACGCGCGGAGACTGACTCGGGCGCGCAGCGCATACTCGGCACCATGATCCGCAACATCAAGGTCGCCGAGGACACCGACAACCTGCTGTGTCAGGACACCGGCATCCCGATCTACAACGTGTGGATCGGCAGGAACGTCGAAGTGGACGGCGTGGCGCTGAAGGAGGCCATCCGGGCGGGCTGCGCGCGCTCCACGCGCGAGTACTCCTTCCGCTCCTCGATCGTGCATCCGACCACGCGCGTCAACGCGCAGGACTCCACCGGCCGCGGCATCCCGGTCATCCACATCGATTTCACCGAGGAACCCGAGACGCTCGCGCTGGAGATGGTGCCCAAGGGCTCGGGCTCGGAGAACAACTCCTGGCTGAAGATGGCGATCCCCGCCGACGGCGTGGATGCCATCAAGACCTTCGTCGTCGACTGCGTGCTGCAGGCGGGCGGCAAGACCTGCCCGCCGACCATCGTCGGCGTGGGCGTGGGCGGCACGGCGGACCTGTGCGTGCACCTGGCGAAGATCGCGGCGACGCGGCCGCTCGGCACGGCATGCGAAGACCCCGAAGGGGCGAAGCTGGAACAGGCTCTCAGCGCGGCGGTGAACATGCTGGGCGTCGGCCCGCAGGGGCTGGGCGGAGACTCCACCGCGTTCGCCGTGCACGTCGAGATCGCGGCCACCCACATCACCATGAACCCGGTGGCGGTGAACATGCAGTGCCACTCGGCGCGGCGCGCGCGCGCCACGTTCCGGCCCGCGGGGCTCGAGTATGGCTACTAGGCTGCTGCTGCTCCTCGCGTTCGCCCTGCCGCTGCAGGCGGCCGAGGTGGCGGGCGTGAAATTCGACGAGCGCGTGCGCATCGCCGGTACCGAGCTCGCGCTCACCGGCGCGGGGCTGCGCCAGCGCTTCATCTTCGACGTGTATGCCATGGGCCTTTACGTGCGCGATGCCAAGGCCGACCTGGTGATGCAGCCGGGCGCGAAGCGCATCGCCCTCCACATGCTGCGCAACGTCGACGCCGACACTTTCGCTCAGGCGCTCGTCGACGGCATGCGCCCGAACCACGACGCGGCGACGATGCAAGCGCTCGAGCCGCGCATCGCCGAGCTGAACGCCGTCATGGCGCAGATGAAGGAAGCGAAGAAGGGCATGGCGATCACGCTGGACTGGCTGCCCGGGACCGGCACGCAGATGACCGTGGACGGCAAAGCCACCGGCGCAGCCATCGCCGGAGAGGATTTCTACCAGGCGCTGCTGCGCATCTGGCTTGGGCCGAAGCCGGTGCAGGACGACTTGAAGAAGGCGCTGCTCGGCGGCTAGCGATGGCGCACCACGAGCTCAGCATGCCGATTGGCGAGGCGCAAGCGCGCGCCTTGCGCGTCGACGACACGGTGACGCTGAACGGCACGCTGTTCGGCATTCGCGACGCGACGCAGATCCACATGTTCGACCGGGGCCGCAAGACGCGCTTCGACCTTGCGGGGCACGCGGTGATCCATACCGCGCCCAACGTGCGTAAGGTCGAAAAGAGCGCCGAGCACCCGGCCGGGTACGCGCCGCTGTGCATCGGCACCACCACAAGCGACCGCATGGAGCGCTTCAGCCGCCCGCTGATGCACGAATACGGTGTGCGCATCATCATCGGCAAGGGCGGGCTGCGCGAGGACTCGCTGGCGGCATTCGGCGAGCTGGGCGGGGTCTACCTCGCGATCATCGGGGGCACGGCGGCGCTCGAGACCACCTGGATCGAAGCGATCGAGGACGTGGACCTGGACGACCTGAATCCCGAGTCGCTGTGGAAATTCCGCGTGAAGGGGTTCGGGCCGCTGCTGGTGGCGATGGACAGCCACGGCGCGAGCCTGTACGCGAAGGTGCGGGACGCGTCGAAGGCAAGGCGCGCCGAAGCCCTGCGCCGGCTCGGCGTGCGCTAGCTAAAATCGGGGTCAGAGCCCGATTTCCGCAGAACAACTTAGACCTCCGGAATGAAACGTCGTTCTATCCGCACCAAGCGTGAGTATTCAAAGGCGCTCAAGAAAGTCGAAGCTGTCTGGGAAGCGGCCGAAGGATCCGCTGAGGAAACTCGCCTTCTTGAACTTGTAGGACTCATCGAAGCGTACGAGCGCAAGCATTTCCCTATCCCGCCTCCAACCGGGTGATGCGCCGCCTCGACACCGACATCCTGATCCTCGGCTCGGGCGGCGCAGGGCTGTTCGCCGCGCTGCACGCCCACCAGGCCGATCCTTCTCTATCGATCACAGTCGCCGTCAAAGGCCTGCTCGGCAAGTGCGGCTGCACGCGCATGGTGCAGGGCGGCTACAACGTGGCGCTCGCCAAGGGGGACTCGGTGGAGCGCCACTTCATGGACACCATCGAGGGCGGCAAGTGGCTGCCGGACCAGGAGCTCGCCTGGAAGCTGGTGACGCTCGCGGTGGAGCGCATCCGCGAGCTCGAAAACGAGCTCGGCTGCTTCTTCGACCGCAATCCCGACGGCACTGTCCACCAGAAGGCCTTCGCCGGGCAGACGTTCGACCGCACGGTGCACAAGGGCGATCTCACCGGCATCGAGATCATGAACCGGCTGGCGGAGCAGGTGTGGGCGAGGAAGATCCACAGGCTCGAGGAGCACCGCGCCGTAGAGCTGATCAAGTCCAGGTCCGACGACTCGCTCGCCGGCGTGCTGATGATCGACATGCGCACGGGCGAGTACGTCTTCGTGCGCGCGAAAGCCGTGCTTCTCGCCACGGGCGGCGGGCCGACCATGTACCGCTACCACACGCCTTCGGGCGACAAGAGCTGCGACGGGCTCGCCATGGCGCTGCGCGCGGGGCTGGCGCTGCGGGACATGGAGATGGTGCAGTTCCATCCCACGGGGCTGCTCGCCGGTCCGCATACGCGCATGACCGGCACGGTGCTGGAAGAGGGCCTGCGCGGTGCCGGCGGCTACCTGCTGAACGGGGCGAAAGAGCGCTTCATGCCCAAGTACGACCCGCTCGCCGAGCGCGCGACGCGCGACTTCGTTTCGCGCGCCATGATTGCGGAGATGCGCAAGGGCAAGGTCACGCCGAACGGCGGCCTCTACATCTCCATGGCGCATCTCGGGCCGGAAAAGGTGGCGCAGAACTTCAAAGGCATGGTCGAGCGCTGCGCCGATTGCGGCTTCGACCTCGCCGGCGGCCTCGTCGAAGTCGTGCCCACGGCGCACTACATGATGGGCGGCGTGGAATTCGGCCTGGATTGCTCGACCGGGCAGCCGGGACTTTTCGTCGCCGGCGAGGACGCGGGTGGCGTGCACGGCGCGAACCGCCTCGGCGGCAACGGCGTCGCCAACTCCACCGTGTTCGGCGCGGTGGCGGGCGACACCATGGCGGGGTGGGTTGGGAAGGAGGGTGCGCTGCGCGAGCCCGACCACGATGCGCTCGTCGCCGCGGTCGAGCGCTGCGAGCCCAGGACCGTCGCGTCGCACGGCACGCTGGAGCCCCTGCGCGAGCGGCTTCAGGAGGTGATGTGGGAGAAGGTCGGGGTCATCCGCGACCGGGCGGGGCTCGAATCCGCCCTGTCCGAATTGCACGCCATTGCCGGCGAGCTCGAGGCCACGGGCATTCCCGATTCGAATCGCGCGTTCAATCTCAGCTGGCACGACTGGCTCAACCTGAGAAGCCTGACCGAGGTCAGCCGCGTGATCGCGCAAGCCGCGCTCGCGCGCGAGGACTCGCGCGGCGCGCACTTCCGCGAGGACTTCCCCGCGGCAGGCGCGCTCGACCGATCCGCCTACTCCAGCGTGCGCGCCGCCGGCGAGCGGCTGGAAGTGTCGATGAAGCCGGTGGCTTTCACCCGCGTGAAGCCAGGAGAGACGCTCCTGTAGGGTGGGCCGTTGGCCCACCGTACGGCCCGATCTACCCGAGGTGCTTCCTGAAAAACTCGAGCGTGCGCTCGCGCGCGAGCTTGGAGGCCTCCGCGTTGTAGGAGCTGCGGTGGTCGCAGTTGAAGCCGTGCCCGGCGCCGGGGTAGTAGTGCGCCGTGATCTCCGGATGCGCCTTGGCGATCTCCTTGGCCTGCGCGAGGCTCGGCGTCTGGTCCTGCTCGCCGAAGTGGCACAGCGTCGGGCACTTGGGCTTCTCGCCGATGAAGCCGGGCATGCCGCCGCCGTAGTAGGGCGCCGCGCACGCGAGGCCCGAGAGCCGCGCCGCCGCCACCCAGGTCACGGTGCCGCCCCAGCAGTAGCCGACGATGCCGACCTTGCCCGCCGCCTTGGCGGCCTCGAGCGCCGCCGCCGCGTCCTGCATGGTCTGCTTCCAGTCCGCCTTCTGCATGAGGGCGCGGCCGGCCTCGATCTCGGGCGGCGAGTAGCCGGTGTCGTAGCTGCGTTGCATGCGGTCGAACATCGACGGCGCGATGACGAGGTAGCCGTCCGCGGCGTAGCCGTCGGCGACCGCCTTGATGTGCTTGTTGACGCCGAAGATTTCCTGGATCACCACCACGGCGCCGCGCGGCTTGGCGGACGGCTCCGCGCGATACGCGGCGAGCTTGTGGCCGTCGGCAGCCTTCAGTTCGATCATGCTTCCCATGCGTCCTCCTCCTGAAAAGCCTGCGGTTAGAATCGCCATTATGAAGAAGAATGCGCGCGAACTGTTCCATCTGGCGAAGCAGGCGCTGCTGAACGCCGGCGCGCACGAAACGATGGCCGACACCGCGGCGCAGCATCTGGTGCGCGCCGAGGAGCAGGGGCTGCCGACGCACGGCATGTCGCGCGTGCCGTTCTATTGCTCGATGCTGCGCAACGGCCGCGCCGACGGCGCGGCACGGCCGGCGCTCGCCACCGAAAAAGCGGCGGTGTGCCTCATCGACAACGCCGACGGCCTGCCTTACGAGTCCTGCGCGCTGGCGATCGAGGAAGTGATCCAGCGCGCGCGCCGTTATGGCATCGGTTTTGCCGGCATCAGCAACAGCGCGCACGTCGGCGTGCTCGGCATCCACCTTCTCAAGGTCGCGGCGGCGGGACTGGTGGGCGTGGCGTTCACCAATTCGCCGGCGGCGATCCCCGCCTGGGGCGGGAAAAAGGCGCTCTTCGGCACCGATCCGGTCGCCTTTGCGTTTCCGCGCAAGGACGCCGATCCGATCGTCGTCGACCTGGCGCTCACCACCGTGGTGCGCGGCAAGATCATGGTGGCGATGCAAAAGGGCGAGCGCATTCCCGAGGGCTGGGCGCTCGACCGCGACGGCAGGCCGACCACCGATCCGAAGGAAGCCATCGAGCGCGGCAGCCTGTTTCCGATCGGCGGCGCGAAAGGCGCGATGCTCGCGCTCGCCTTCGAGCTGGTGTGCGCGGCGCTCACCGGCGCCGCGATCGGTCCCGAGGCCGATTCGTTCTTCGCCGAGCAGGGCAACAAGCCGCGCATCGGCCAGGCCTTCCTCGCCATCGACCCGGCCGCGCTCGCGGGCACGGACAGGTATCGCGAGCGCGTGGACGCCGTGGTGCGCGCGATGCTCGCCGACGAGGGCGTGCGACTGCCGGGCGCGAAGCGCTTCGCCTCCGCGAAGCGCCTGGCGCAGGAGGGCATCGAAGTGCCGGACGATCTCCTTGCGAAGATCGAGAAGCTATGTACGACGTCGTCGTAGCTTTTCCGAAGATGAAGGTGGCGGTGATCGCGCGCGATGAGCGCGTGGCCGAGATCCGCTATCTGCCGCCATCGGCGGCCGAGCTCGAGCCGCAGAACGCCCTCGCCGCGCGCGCGGCGCGCCAGCTCGAGCGCTATCGCGAGGACGCCGATGCGCCGTTCGACCTGCCGCTTGCGATCGAGGGCACGCCGTTGCAGAAGAGCGTCTGGCAGGCGATGTGCGCCATCCCGCGCGGTCAGACGCGCACCTACGGCGAGCTGGCGCGCGAGCTGGGCGGCGAGCCGCGCGCGGTCGGCCAGGCCTGCGGCGACAACCGCCTGCCGATCGTCATACCCTGCCACCGCGTCGTGGCCGCCGACGGCATCGGCGGCTTCGGACATGCCACGGACGGCTACCTGATCGAGGCCAAGCGTTGGCTGCTCCTGCACGAAGCGCAAGCGGACGCCTTCGCGCTCAAGCCCTGAGCGACGCGGACGCGAAGCGGGTAGACGCGTTCTGCGACGCGCTGTGGCTGGAGGACGGCCTGGCGAGGAACACGCTCGAAGCCTACCGGCGCGATCTCGCTCAGCTCGCCGCGTTCCTGCAGGGGCGCGCGCTGGTGCAGGCGCGCGAGCAGGACCTGTTCGGCTTTCTCGCCGCGCGCCGCGGGCGGGCGACGAGCGCGGCGCGCATGCTCTCCACGCTGAAGCGCTTCTACCGCCACTGCCTGCGCGAGCGCCTGATCGGCACCGATCCGACACTGAAGCTCGATCCACCCCGGCGCGCGCCGCGCTTCCCGAAGAGCCTGTCGGAGGCCGACGTGGAGTCGCTGCTCGCCGCGCCGGACGTGCAGGCGCCGCGCGGGCTGCGTGATCGCGCCATGCTGGAAACGCTCTACGCCACGGGGCTGCGCGTCTCCGAGCTGGTGGCGCTGAAGGCCTTCGAAGCCAACCTCGATGCCGGCGTGGTGCGCGTGCTCGGCAAGGGATCCAAGGAGCGCCTGGTGCCGCTCGGCGAGGAGGCGGTGTCCTGGGTGCAGCGCTACGTCGCGCACGCGCGGCCCGCGCTGCTGAAGAGGAAATCGAGCGACGCGCTGTTCGTCACCGAGCGCGGCGCGGGCATGACGCGGCAGGCGTTCTGGCACCTGCTCAAGCGCTACGGCCGCAAGGCGATCCCCGGCAAGCCGCTCTCGCCCCACGTGCTGCGCCACGCCTTCGCCACGCACCTCATCAACCACGGCGCGGATCTGCGCGTGGTACAGATGCTGCTCGGGCACGCCGACATCTCCACCACGCAGATCTACACCCACGTCGCGCGCGAGCGCCTCAAGGCGCTGCACGCGAAGCATCATCCGCGTGGCTGACTCGCGGACTAGCGCTTGCGCTCGATCGTCACGCCGACGAACTTCGCGTTGGCGAGGATACCGATCTTCGCCGCGCTGACTTTCACCCAGTGCGCGCGGAAGTCATCGAGCAGCAGCCGCGCGATGCGCTCGGCGAGCGTTTCCACCAGCCGAAAACGGCCGCTCGCGGCCAGCGTGCGGATCTTGAGCGCCACCTGCTCGTAGTCGATGGTGTCGGCCACCTTGTCGCTCTTGAACACCGTGGCGCCGGGGATGCCGATTTCCAGATCGACGGACACCGTCTGCGTCACGTGGCGCTCGCGCTGGTGGATGCCGATCAGCGCTTCGACGCGCAGGTCTCGGATCACGATGGCGTCCATGGTGACGCGATTATAGGGGCGCGCGGGTAACATGCGGGTCATGCCCGGCGCGCTCGCCGTCCTCGGCGCCTACCTGATCGGCTCGGTGTCCTTCGCCATCGTGCTCTCGCGGCTCGCCGGCATGCCCGACCCGCGCAGCTACGGCTCCGGCAATCCCGGCGCGACCAACGTGCTGCGCAGCGGTCGCAAGCTCGTTGCCGCGCTCACCCTGCTGGGCGACGGCGGCAAGGGCTGGCTCGCGGTGTGGCTCGCGTCGTTACTCGTGCCGGCAGCCGTAGCGTACGCCGCGCTCGCGGTGTTCCTCGGCCACCTGTTTCCGCTGTTCCACCGCTTTCGCGGAGGCAAGGGCGTGGCGACGGCGGCGGGCGCGCTGCTCGGGCTCGACTGGCGCATCGGCCTGGGCACCCTCGCGACCTGGGCGATCATCGCGTTCTTCTTCCGCTACTCCTCGCTCGCCGCCGTGGTGTCGGCGGCATTCGCCGCCGTGTTCACGGCGCTGTTCTACGGCGCCGGCGCGCAAGTCGCGTGCGTGCTCGGCATGTCGGCGCTGCTCGTCTGGCGGCACAAGGAAAACATCCGGCGCCTGCTCGCCGGCGAGGAAAGCCGCCTCGGCGCGAAGCCTAGCTCGCCGCCGCGAGATCCCAGCGCGGGCGCACCGTAAACGCGTGCGCCGCGCCATCGGCGAGGCCCGCCTGCAGGCGCAGCGCCGCGGCGAGCGCGATCATGGCGCCGTTGTCGGTGCACAGCTCGGGCTCCGGGTAGACCACGTCGAAGCCCCGCGACTGCGCCCTGGCATCGAGCGCAGCGCGCAAGCGCCGGTTGGCCCCGACGCCGCCGGCGACCACCAGTTGCGTGAGCCCCGTGCGCTCCATGGCGAGCGCGCACTTGGCCACCAGGACCTCGACGACGGCATCCTCGAATGCGCGCGCCACGTCGGCGTAAAACTGCTCGTTCGGGTCGGCGCCCTTCACCAGCGTCACTACCGCGGTCTTCAGGCCGCTGAAGCTGAACTCCAGGTCGCCGCTCGCGATCATCGGCCGCGGCAGCCGGTAGCGCCCCGCGTGGCCGTGCTCGGCGAGCCGGGCGAGCGCCGGCCCGCCGGGATAGCCGAGACCGAGCAGCGTCGCCGTCTTGTCGAAGGCCTCGCCGGCCGCGTCGTCCTGCGTTTCGCCGAGCAGGGCGTAGCGGCCCAGCGCCTCGACGCGCATCAGCTGCGTGTGCCCGCCCGAGACGAGGAGCGCGACGAACGGGAAGGCCGGCCGGCGCGCCGTAAGCAATGGCGAGAGCAGGTGCCCCTCGAGGTGGTGGATGCCGAGCGCCGGCACGCCCAGCGCGGCGGCGAGGGCGTGGGCGAAGGCGGCGCCGGTCAGCAGGGCGCCGGCGAGGCCCGGGCCTTGCGTATACGCCACCGCTCCGAGGTCCGCGACCGCGCGGCCCGAGCGCGCGAGCACCTCCCGGGCGAGGGGCACGAGGCGGCGCACGTGGTCGCGCGAGGCGAGCTCCGGCACCACGCCGCCATAGGCCTCGTGCATCTCGACCTGGGAATGCACCACGTGCGCGAGCAGCCGCCCGGCGGCGGCGTCGTACAACGCCACGCCGGTCTCGTCGCACGAGGTCTCGATGCCGAGGATCAGCACGGGGGCATTCTGATACAATTTCGCCCTTTCCGGATTTACGGGACATTGCATGCCGACCGTACGCGTCAAGGAGAACGAGCCCTTCGAAGTGGCGATGCGCCGCTTCAAGCGCACCGTCGAGAAGACGGGCCTGCTGACCGAGCTGCGCGCGCGCGAGTTCTACGAGAAGCCCACCTCCGAGCGCAAGAGAAAGCTCGCCGCGGCGGTCAAGCGCCACCACAAGCGCCTGCGCAGCCAGATGCTGCCGGCGAAGCTGTACTAGGCTCGTCGCCCCGGTAAACCCCCGCGCCCCGGTGCAGCCCGCCGGGGCGTTTGCATTTCTGGAGCCCCCATGACCCTCAAGGAACGCATTCAGGAAGACATGAAGGCGGCGATGCGCGCCAGGGACGCGGCGCGCCTGTCGGCCATCCGGCTGCTGCTCGCCGCGATGACGCAGAAGGAGGTGGACGAGCGCCAGCCGCTCGCCGACGCCGACGTGCTCGGCATCATCGAGAAGATGGTGAAGCAGCGCCGCGAGTCCATCGCCCAGTACGAGAAGGCCGCGCGCCAGGACCTCGTCGACCAGGAGAAGTTCGAGATCGGCGTGCTCGGCGGCTACCTGCCGCAGCAGATGAGCGAAGCCGAGATCGCGCAGGCCGTGGCCGCGGCGGCGAGCGAGGCCGGTGCCGCCGGCGTCAAGGACATGGGCAAGGTCATGGCGCTGCTGAAGCCCCGCCTGGCCGGGCGGGCGGACATGGGCAAGGTGTCGGCTCTTGTGAAAGCGAAGCTCGGGGGGTGAAAATGGGGTCTGTCCCCTTTTGCCGTGATCCCGGACTCGTTCAAGCAGGACCTCCTCAACCGCATCGATATCGTCGAGGTGGTCGGGCGCTACGTGCAATTGAAGAAGGCCGGCGCGAATCTTTCCGGCCTGTGCCCGTTCCACGACGAAAAGACGCCGTCCTTCACGGTGAGCCCGGCAAAGCAGTTCTATCACTGCTTCGGCTGCCAGAAGCACGGCAACGCCATCGGCTTTCTCATGGACTACGGCGCTATGGGCTACGTGGAGGCCATCAAGGAGCTCGCCTCCATGGTCGGCATGCAGGTGCCCGAATGGCAGCCGCGCACGCCCGAAGAAGCGAAAAGGAAGGAGCGCGAGACCGATCTCGCCGCGCTCATGCAGCAGGCGATGGACTTCTACCGCGCCGAGCTCAAGCGCTCGCCGCGCGCGATCGAGTACCTGAAGCGCCGCGGCCTGTCCGGCGAGACGGCGGCGCGCTTCGGCCTCGGCTATGCGCCCGACGACTGGCAGGGCCTCAAGCGCGCTTTCCACGACTATGAGAATGCAGCGCTGGTGGAATGCGGCCTGGTGATCGAAGGCGAGGGCAAGCGCTACGACCGCTTCCGCGACCGCGTCATGTTCCCGATCTTCAACCGGCGCGACGCGGTGGTGGGCTTCGGCGGCCGCGTGCTCGGGGAGGGCGAGCCGAAGTACCTGAACTCGCCGGAGACGCCTCTCTTTCAGAAAGGGCAGGAAATCTACGGGCTCGGGCACGCGCGTGAAGCGATCCGCGAGTCGAAGCGCGCCCTGGTGGTCGAGGGCTACATGGACGTCCTCGCGCTCGCGCAGCACGGCGTTGGCTACTCGGTGGCCACGCTCGGCACCGCCACCAGCCCGGTGCACGTCACGCGCCTGCTGCGAGAGCTGCGCGAGAGCGGCTGCGAGCTGGTGTTCTGCTTCGATGGCGACAGCGCGGGCCGCAAGGCCGCGTGGCGCGCGCTCGAAGTAAGCCTGTCGCTCGCCACCGACACCACGGCGATCCGCTTCCTTTTCCTGCCCGAGGGCGAGGACCCCGACAGCTTCGTGCGTGCCCACGGCAAGGAGGCCTTCGTGCGGCTTATCGAACGCTCGCAGGCGCTCTCGGGCTTCCTGCTCGGCGAGCTGCGCGCGCAGTCCGATCTCGCGGCGCCGGAAGGGCGGGCGCGCTTCCAGGTGACGGCCAAGCCCCTGATCCAGCGCCTGGCGGCGCCGGCGCTGCGCCAGCAGCTGATCCGCGCCGTGGTGGAGCTCGCGCAGATCACGCCCGAGTATGCGGACAGCTTCTTCGCGCCGGAAGGCGAAGCCAGGCCGCGCCGGCCGGCCGCCGGCAGGTCGCAGGCGCCCATCCTGAAAAGCGAGGAGCAGCACTTGCTGCGCTGCGTGGTGACCAATCCCGCGCTCGCCGAGGAGCTGGACGAGGAGCTGCTCGACCCGGCCCTGCCGGAATCGGCGGCGCTGAGGGCGCTGGCGGCGGTCCCGGCGGGCGCCGAAGGCGCGAGCGGCGCCGTCCTGGTCGAGCGCTACCAGGGCACGCAATTCGAGAAGGCCGTGTTCCAGGCGCAGGAGTCGGCCATCGACCAGGGCGTGACGCCGGAGTCGGCGGCGCAGGAGTTCCGCCAGCTGCAGATTGCCCTGCGCATCCGCCGCAAGCACCACGAGATCGAGGCGCTCAAGGGCCAGGTGGAGGCCAATCCGGCGTTGAACGCGGAGCTGCATCTGCGCGTCAAAGAGTTGCATCAACTGAAAGCCCAGAGGTCCTGAGAGGCGGATTGCGGTAGAATCGCTCCCTTTTTTCCGGCCCGGCGGCCCTTGGGCGAGGACGAGGCGAGAATGGTCAAGGCAAAGCGCAAGTCGAAGACGAAGCAACCTCGCAAGGCCGGAAAAAAAGCGAAAGCTATCAAGGTCTTGAAGAAGAAGGCGCGGCCCGCGCCCAAGGCGCGCGCGCGCGCCAGGAAGCCCCTCAAGCGCAAGCTCGCACGCCACGTTTCGAAGAAAGCGCCCAAGGCGGCAGTGCCGGCCAAGGCGTTGGCCAAGGCGCCGGCAGCCGCGAAGGCCGACGACAAGGCGAAGAAACCCACCATCAAGAGCGCCAAGGCGGCGCTCGAGCAGCTCGAGGCGAAGCTCGCCGAAGGCCTGAAGTCGAAGGCCGCGCGCGGGCGCCCGGGGCGCAAGTCGAAGAGGGAAGAGTGGCTCGCGGCCATGGCCGTGCTGCCGAAGGAAGACGCCGAGACGCGCCGCACGCGCCTGAAGACGCTGATCAAGCTCGGCAAGGACCGGGGCTTCCTCACCTACGCGGAGATCAACGACCACCTGCCCGACGACCTGGTGGATGCCGAGCAGATCGAAGCCATCATCTCGACTTTCGGCGACATGGGCATCCAGGTCTACGACCAGGCGCCCGACCAGGAGCAGCTGCTCATCACCGCCGAGTCGGCGCAGGTCGCGCCCACCGACGAGGACGTCGAGGAGCAGGCGGAAGCGGCGCTCTCCACGGTGGACTCGGAGTTCGGCCGCACCACCGACCCGGTGCGCATGTACATGCGCGAGATGGGATCGGTCGAGCTGCTGACGCGTGAGGGCGAGATCGAGATCGCGAAGAGGATCGAAGAGGGCCTGCGGCACATGATCCAGGCGATCAGCGCCTGCCCGACCACGGTGCGCGAGATCCTCGGCCTCGCCGAGAAGGTGGAGAAGGAGGAGATGCGCATCGACGAGGTGGTGGACGGCCTCATCGACCCGGACGCCAAGGACGATTTCGACCCGAAGAAGGCCGAAAGCGCGAGCGAGGAAGAGGAAGAGGAGAGAATCGAGGAGGAGGAAGGCGAGAGCGAGGAGGACGAAGGCGCCGCGCAGTCGGCGAGCCTGCTCGCGCTGCGTAACGAGGCACTCGAGAAGTTCGCGCGCATCCGGCGGCTGTTCGACCGCATGCAGCGCGTGCTCGAGAACAAGGGGTCCAAGGACAGGGACTACCTGCGCGTGCGCGACCAGATCTCCGCCGAGCTGATGAGCATCCGCTTCACCGCGCGCACCGTCGAGCGGCTGTGCGACAGCGTGAGGAGCCTGGTCGACGGCATCCGCAGCCACGAGCGGCAGATCCACGACATCTCGGTGAACAAGGCGCTGATGCCGCGCCAGCACTTCATCAAGGTTTTCGTCGGCACGGAAGGCTCGAAGCGCTGGCTGTCGGGCGAGGTGAACGCCAGCCATCCGTGGAGCGAGCAGCTGGCGCGCGTCGAGCCGGCGATCCTCGAGCTGCTGGGCAAGATCCAGGGCGTGCAGCAGAAGATCGGCATCTCGATCCGCGACCTGAAGGAAATCAACAAGCAGATGTCGACCGGCGAGGCGAAGGCGCGCCGCGCCAAGCGCGAAATGACTGAGGCGAACCTGCGCCTGGTGATCAGTATCGCGAAGAAGTACACCAACCGCGGGCTGCAGTTCCTCGATCTGATCCAGGAAGGCAACATCGGCCTGATGAAGGCGGTGGACAAGTTCGAGTACCGCCGCGGCTACAAGTTCTCGACCTACGCCACCTGGTGGATCCGCCAGGCCATCACGCGCTCGATCGCCGACCAGGCGCGCACCATCCGCATCCCGGTGCACATGA
>JBBDXL010000169.1:0-2139 GCA_040902335.1 Burkholderiales bacterium | reverse complement strand
GGAACCTGTTCCAGGTGAACGTCGAGGAAGGCCGGCACCTGTGGGCCATGGTGTACCTGCTGCACGCCTACTTCGGCCGCGACGGCCGCGAGGAGGCCGAGGAGCTGCTCGCGCGTCACTCGGGCGACGCCGACAAGCCGCGCATCCTCACCACCTTCAACGAGCCGATAACCGACTGGCTGTCGTTCTTCTGCTTCACCTACTTCACCGACCGCGACGGCAAGTACCAGCTGAAGAGCCTCGCCGAGTCGGCCTTCGATCCGCTGTCGCGCACCTGCCGCTTCATGCTCACCGAGGAAGCGCACCACATGTTCGTCGGCGAGACCGGCATCGGCCGCGTGGTGAAGCGCACTCTGGAAGTAATGAAGGAGCTCGGCACCGAGGACCCGGCGAAGATCCGCGGCGCGGGCGCGGTGGACCTGCCGCTGCTGCAGAAGTACCTCAATTTCTGGTGCTCGTCGTCGCTCGATCTGTTCGGCTCCGAGGTGTCCTCCAACTCGGCCGCCAACTTCGCCAATGGCCTGAAGGGCCGCCCCGACGAGTCGCAGTACGAGGACCACGTGCTGCGCGCGGCCCAGTACAAGCTCGAGACGCCGAAAGGCGTGGAAGACGTGCCGATGCTGAACGCGCTGAACGAGGTGATGCGCGAGTCGTATCTCAAGGATTGCGAGATCGGCATGAAGCGCTGGAACCGCGCCATCGAGCGCGCCGGCTACAGCTTGCGCCTGCAGCTGCCCTCGCCGCATTTCCGCCGCTCCATCGGCGCGTGGCAGGGCGCGCCGGTGACGCCGGAAGGCAAGATCATCGCGCGCGAGGAATTCGACAGGCGCCTCACCGAGTGGATCCCGTCGGCGCAAGACCGCGCGTTCGTGCGTTCGCTCATGCAGCGCGTGGTCGAGCCGGGCAAGATGGCCGGCTGGGTGGCGCCGCCCGAGCGCGGCATCAACAACCTGCCGGTGGACTACGAGTACGTAAAGCTCTCGTCTTAATGCTTCCTGGCGCCGATGATGATCACGGCGCCCACCACGATGAAGGCGCCGACGAGCTGGCGCGGCGCCATGCCCTGCCCGAGGATCAGCCAGCCCATGGCGAGCGCCGCGATCGGCTCGAAGTTAAGCGCCGCGGTGTTGCTGGGCGACGCGAGCCGCGGCACCACCGTGAAGATGGCCGTGATGGCGCTGCCGTAGAGCACGGTCAACAGCGCAAGACCGAACCAGCCCGTGCCGTCCGCGGGCAGGGCGAGCGAGCCCGTCGCGGCGCCGGCCAGGCCTACCAGCACCGCGGTAGCACCCATGGTGAGCAGCGTCCTCACCCGCCCGTCCACGTCCTTCAAGTGACGCGTGGTGAGGAACAAGACGAGGGCAAACGACGTCGCCGCGCCGAGCGCCCAGCCCACCCCGGCGCCGATCTCCGCCCATCGTCCCGCCATCCCCTGCAGCGTGCCGAGGATGTCGAGCGCCAGCACCAGGCCGAACAGCGCGAGCGGCATGGCGACGAGCGCGCGCCGCCCCGGGTTCTCGCCGCCCGCCGCCCAGGTGAGCAGCACGAAGAGCATGGGAAAGGTGTTGAACGCGAGCAGCGCCAGCGCCACCGGAATGGCGGCCACCGCCGAATACAGGCAGAAGCTCTGCACGGCCACCAGCGCGCCGATGCCCAGGCCCCGCACGAGCGTGGCGCGCGGCAGCGCGATGGAGATGCCCTGCACCTGCAGCAGCGCGACCATGGCGAGCGCGGTCGCGCCGGAGCGCACGGCGACGGCGGCCGCCACGCTCGCGCCATGGTCGAAAGCCACGCGCGCGGCGATGTGATTGCCGGCGAAGATCGTGGCGAGCAGCATGAGCAGCGGAATGCCCAGACGCGGAGATAGAATCGCACTCATGGGCCCCGAGCTTACGGCATGAGCAACCTCGCGCGCTTGCGCAGTTTCATCCGCGACCTGACGCGCCTGGCCGATCGCCACGGCGAAGACGAGCAGCGCATGCTGGACGAAGGCGAGAAGCTGCTGCGCGGCCTGATCGCGCAGGACGACTGGCTGCCCGAGGAGTTCGCCCGCCCTTCGGGCGAGGGCTACCGGCAGTACCTCCTGCACTGCGACCCGATGGAGCGCTTCTCGGTGGTGAGCTTCGTCTGGATGCCGGG
>JBBDXL010000168.1:0-2144 GCA_040902335.1 Burkholderiales bacterium | reverse complement strand
GGTGGTGTCGAAGATGATCAACTTGCCCTTGCTCATGGTGCGCTCCTCGTGGGAATGCGATGGGTCCTTGCCGCCGGGTGGGCGCTCAGGGGTACAGCCGAATTGGGGGTTGTTAGTTTGCGCGCGCGGGGCGCAGCAGCAGGCCGCCCAGCGCGAGAAGCGCGAGCGTGAGGGTGATGCCGAGAATCATGGCCTGTTGCATGCGGCGCACTATAGCCCGCGCCGCGCGCGGGCGTCAAGGACGCGGCCGGGGGCGCTTGCCGAGCGCCCACATGACGTAGCCGGAGAGGCCGTAGGCGCAGAACAGGAGAAACAGGACGATCGGCGGGTCCGAGGACACCAGCACGAAACCGAGGACGATGAGCAGCATCGCCCAGAAGGGCACGCTTTTCCTGAAATTGATGTCCTTGAAGCTGTAGAACGGCACGTTGGAGACCATGGTCAGCCCGCCGTACAGCGCGACGAACGCCGCCACCCACTGCAGGTTATACGCATCGAGCGGAATCTTGTTGTCGTGGGCGAGCCACACGAAGCCGGCGACCAGCGCCGCGGCCGCCGGGCTCGGCAATCCCTGGAAGTAGCGCTTGTCGACGACGTCGATCATGACGTTGAAGCGCGCGAGGCGCAGCGCCGCGCCCGCGCAATAGACGAACGCGGCGATCCAGCCGAAGCGGCCCAGGTCCTTCAGCGCCCACTCGTAGAGCACCAGCGCCGGCGCCGCGCCGAAGGACACCATGTCGGACAGACTGTCGTACTCCTTGCCGAACTCGCTCTGCGTGCGCGTCAGGCGCGCGACGCGCCCGTCGAGGCCGTCGAGCAGGCCGGCGACGAAGATCGCGATCGCGGATTCGCCGAAGCGCCCGTTCATCGCCTGCACGATGGCGTAGAAGCCGGCGAACAGCGCCGCCGTGGTGAACAGGTTGGGCAGCAGGTAGATGCCGCGCCGCCGCAGCGCGCCGCCGCGCGGCGGCACCATGCCCGGCAGGTACTCCTGCTGCTGTTTGCGGTCCTCAGGCATGCTCGGCCAGTCTCGCCAGTATGCTCTGCGCGGCATACACCTTGTCGCCGATGGCGGCCACCGGCTGCGCGTCCGTCGGCAGGTAGAGGTCCACGCGCGAGCCGAAGCGGATGAAGCCGAAGCGCTGCCCGCGGTGCAGGGTGGCGCCGGCCTCCACGTAGCACAGGATGCGCCGCGCGACGAGCCCGGCGATCTGCACGCAGGTCACATCGGCGCCGCCGGGCGTGCGCAGCGCCAGCGCGTTGCGCTCGTTCTCCAGCGACGCCTTGTCGAGCGCGGCGTTGACGAAGCCCCCGGCGTGATACCAGCGCCGGCGCACCGTGCCGTCCACCGGGGCGCGGTTGGAATGCACGTTGAACACGTTCATGAACACGCTGATCTTGAGCGCGTCGCGCTCGAGCCACGGGTCGCGCGCCTTCTCCACCGCGACGACGCGCCCGTCGGCGGGGGAAACGACGGCGCGCGGGTCGTCGGGCACCTCGCGCGGGGGATCGCGGAAGAACTGCAGGACGAACGCTGCGGCGAGCCACAGCGGCAGCGACCACGCGCCCGCGAAGCTGCCGACCACAAGCGCCGCGGCGACCGCGCCGCCGAGAAACGGCCAGCCTTCGCGCGCGATGAGCGGGTGCGGGTACGGCGGCCGCACTACGGGCGGTCTTCCTTCAGGCGCTCCGACCCCTGCCCCTGCTGCATCGCTTTTTCGATGTCGCTTTTCGCCTTGTCGACGGTCTTCTTGGGGATGCGGCCGACTTCCTGCGATTGCTCCGGCGTGCAGGCGGCGAGGATCAACGCAGCCGCGAGGGCGAGCTCAATTCTTCGAAGTGTCGACAAGGCGGTTCCTCCTTATCCAGGGCATCATCTCGCGCAAGCGCGCGCCGACCTTCTCGATCGGCAGCTCCGCGGTCATGCGGCGCCGGCTGAGCAGCACCGGCGCGCCGGCGCGGTTCTCCAGCACGAATTCCTTGGCGTACTCGCCGGACTGGATACGCCCGAGGATCTCCTTCATGCGCGAGCGCGCGCCGGCATCGATCACTTTGGGCCCGCTCACGTACTCGCCGTACTCGGCGTTGTTGGAGATCGAGTAGTTCATGGTGCCGATGCCGCCCTCGTACATCAGGTCGACGAT
>JBBDXL010000167.1:0-2151 GCA_040902335.1 Burkholderiales bacterium | reverse complement strand
CCTTCATCTGGTTGAGGACCGCCTCGCGCTCGGGCGGCGTGCAGGAGGCGATGAACGCCCGGCCGATCACGGACTGCGCGATGGGCACCGCGGTGCCGATGTCGGGCAGCGTGGCGATGCCGTTGCCGCTGCGGCACGACTCCACGTACACCATGCTCATGCGGTCGCGGATGCCCATGGAGACCGCGCCGCTGCAATACTCGGCGAGCTCCTTCATGAACGGGCGCGCGATCTGGCGCACGCTCATCGAGGCGAGCAGCGGGTAACCGATGGAGAGCACCGCCGAGCCAAGCTGGTACTTGCCCAGGCGCATGTTGTGGCGCAGGTAGCCGAGCTTGGTGAGCGTATAGGTAAGACGCGACACGGTGGGCTTGGGCAGGCCGGTGCGCACCGAGATCTCCTTGTTGCCGAGCATGGGCTCGAGCGGCGTGAAGCAGCGCAGGACCTCGAGCCCGCGCGCGAGCGTCGTGGCAAACTGCCGGTCGCCCTCGTGTTCGTAGCTGTAGTGGCTTGCGGCGGGGGAACGCGGAACTTCGGACTCGGGTGCGCCCATGTCGTCTCCTCTTATGATTTGGTCATATCATATTTGAAATAATGGAAACCGAAAACATATCGTGAGCCGATCCCCTTTCGATCTCTCCGGCAAGGTGGCGCTGATCACCGGCTCCACGCGCGGCATCGGCAAGTCCATCGCCGAGGAGATGGCGTGCGCCGGCGCGAAAGTGGTCGTCTCCAGCCGCAAGGCAGACGCCTGCGAGCAGGTGCGCGCCGAGTTCGAGACGCAGGGCTACGAGGTCCTGGCGCAGCCCTGCAACGTGTCGCGCAAGGACGAGCTGCAGGCACTGGTCGATGCGGCGCTCAAGCGCTGGGGGCGCGTCGACGTGGCCGTTTCAAACGCGGCGACCAATCCCTACTACGGCCCGCTTGCCGGCATCCCGGACGACGCGTTCGACAAGATCTTCCACAACAACGTGAAGAGCGTCCTGTGGCTCGCCGCCACGCCGCTGCGGCGCATCGGCGTGCCGAAGGACATCGGCGCCATCGCCGTGTTTCTCGCCTCCGAGGCAGCGTCTTTCGTCACCGGGCAGTGCATAGTGGCCGACGGCGGGGTTAGCATCCTGTAGGGTGGGCCTGCGGCCCGCCGTACGAGGACGGTGGGCAGCATGGATCTGAACTACTCCCAGGAAGAACTGGCATTCCGCGACCAGGTGCGCGGCTGGCTCAAAGCGAACCTTCCCGCCGACCTGCGCGACAAGATCGCCGATTACGACGAGCTGAGCCGCGAGGACCTGCTGCGCTGGCACAGGATCCTCGCCAAGCAGGGCTGGGTCGCGCCCTCGTGGCCGAAGGAGTGGGGCGGCACGGGCTGGAGCGTGGTACAGCGCTATATCTTCGAGGAGGAGTGCGGCTACGCCGGCACGCCGCCGCTCATTCCCTTCGGGCTTTCCATGTGCGGTCCGGTGCTGCTCAAGTTCGGCACCGACGAGCAGAAAAAGCGCTTCCTCCCCCGCATCTACAACGGCGATGATTTCTGGTGCCAGGGATACTCGGAGCCGGGCTCCGGTTCGGACCTCGCCTCGCTCAAGACCAAGGCGGTGAGGAACGGCGATCACTACCTGGTGAACGGCCAGAAGATCTGGACCACGCTCGGGCACTACGCCGACTGGATCTTCTGCCTGGTGCGCACCGACTCGAGCACCGCCAAGCGCCAGGAGGGCATTTCGTTCCTCCTCATCGACATGAAGACGCCCGGCATCAGCGTGCGCCCGCTCATCCTCATGGACGGCGGGCACGAGGTGAACGAGGTGTTCTTCGACGACGTGAAGGTGCCGGTGGTGAACCTCGTGCACAAGGAGGGTGAGGGCTGGACGGTGGCCAAGTACCTGCTGGGCCATGAGCGCATGAATACGGGGCGCATCGGCGCCTCCAAGCGCGAACTGGCGAAGCTGAAGGAATTCGCCGCGCAGCAGAATAAGGGCGGCAAGTCGCTGATGGACGATCCGCGCTTCCGCGACAAGGTCTCCCGCCTGGAAGTCGAGCTGACGGCGCTCGAGATCACCAACCTCCGGTTCCTCGATCGCATGCGGCGCACCGGTCAGCCGCCGGGCGCCGACGTCTCCATGCTCAAGATCAAGGGCACCGAGATCCAGC
>JBBDXL010000166.1:0-2151 GCA_040902335.1 Burkholderiales bacterium | reverse complement strand
TCATCTCCGTGATTCCCTTGCCGCCGGGAATCATCGGATACACGTTCTCCGTCTGGTCGGTGAGGAAGTCCATGAACACCAGCTCGTCCTTGCGCGCGAACGCTTCGCGCAGCGCCGGCTCGACGTCGGCCGGCTTGTCGATCAGGACGCCGCGATGGCCATAGCCCTCGGCCAGCTTGACGAAGTCGGGCAGCGCGTCCATGTAGGACTCGGAATAGCGGTTGCCGTGGAAGAACTGCTGCCACTGGCGCACCATGCCCATGTACTTGTTGTTCAGGTTGACGATCTTGATCGGCAGCCGGTACTGCTTGCAGGTGGAGAGCTCCTGCAGGCACATCTGGATCGAGGATTCGCCGGTCACGCAGGCCACCGTGGCGCCGGGATTGGCGAGCTGCGCACCCATCGCCGCGGGCAGGCCGAAGCCCATGGTGCCCAGGCCCCCGGAGTTGATCCAGCGCCGCGGCCGGTCGAACTTGTAGAACTGCGCCGCCCACATCTGGTGCTGGCCGACGTCGGAGGTGACGATGGCCTCGCCGCCGGTGACCTCGTAGAGCTTCTCCAGCACGTACTGCGGCTTGATGATTTTCGACTTGCGGTCGTATCGCAGGCAGTCCCTGGCGCGCCATTGCTCGATCTGCTGCCACCAGGTCTTGAGTGCCGCCGCCTCCGGCCGCCGCGCGTCCGCCTTGAGCAGCGCCAGCACCTCGTCGAGTACGTCCGTAATGTTGCCGACGATCGGGATGTCCACCTTGACGCGCTTGGAGATCGAGGAGGGATCGATGTCGATGTGCACGATCTTGCGCGGGTTCTGCGCGAAATGCGCCGGATTGCCGATGACGCGGTCGTCGAAGCGCGCGCCGATGGCGAGCAGCACGTCGCAATGCTGCATCGCCATGTTCGTCTCGTACGTGCCGTGCATGCCGGGCATGCCGAGAAACTGGCGGTCCGTGCCCGGGAAGGCGCCCAGCCCCATCAGCGTGTTGGTGCACGGGAAGCCGAGCAGGCGCACGAACTCGGTGAGCTGCGGCGCCGCGTTCGACAGGATGACGCCGCCGCCGCTGTAGACCATCGGCCGCTTTGCCTCCAGGATCAGCTGCACCGCCTTCTTGATCTGGCCCGCGTGGCCCTTGCGCACCGGGTTGTACGAGCGCATGGACACCGTCTCGGGGTACTGGAACTCGCACAGGTGCGTGGTGACGTCCTTCGGAATGTCCACCAGTACCGGCCCGGGCCGACCGCTCGTGGCGAGGTAGAAGGCCTTCTTGATGGTGGCGGCGAGATCCTTCACGTCCTTCACCAGGAAGTTGTGCTTCACGCAAGGCCGCGTGATGCCCACGGTGTCGCATTCCTGGAAGGCGTCCTGGCCGATGGCGTGCGTCGGCACCTGGCCGGTGAGCACCACCAGCGGGATCGAATCCATGTAAGCCGTGGCGATGCCGGTCACGGCGTTGGTGACGCCGGGGCCCGATGTCACCAGGCACACGCCGACCTTGCGCGAGGAGCGCGAGTAGCCGTCGGCGGCGTGCGCTGCGCCCTGCTCGTGGCGCACCAGCACGTGGCGCACCTTGTCCTGCTTGAAGAGCTCGTCGTAGATGTAGAGCACCGCGCCGCCCGGATAGCCGAACACGTACTCGACGCCCTCTTCCTGCAGGCAGCGCACCACGATCTGGGCGCCGCTGAGCTCCACTCCCTTGATTCGGTCCATGACCCGCGATGGCTGGGAAAACGTTGAACATTAATGACTTGTTGCATTGCGGTCAAGCAATGCGCCGCTGTCTGAAGGAGCGGTTTTGGTAACATCGCCCGGCAACACGCACCCCGCCGTCGGAGGAAGGGAGAACCACTGGCCTCGCGCAGCGAGCTTTCGGCCTTCCTCGAGGGCGTGGAGCGGCGCGCCTTCAAGCAGGCCGTCTATGCCGTGCGCGACGAGCAGGCGGCGCTCGACATCGTGCAGGATGCCATGCTGCGGCTCGCCGAGAAGTACGGCGCGCGCCCGGGCGCGGAGCTGCCGATGCTGTTCCAGCGCATCCTGCAGAACGCGATCCGCGACTGGTTCCGGCGGCAGAAGGTGCGCTCGGGCTGGATGACGCTGTTCTCATCGCTGCTGCCGGGGCGCACCGAGGGCGACGAGCAGGACCCGCTGGAAACTTT
>JBBDXL010000165.1:0-2164 GCA_040902335.1 Burkholderiales bacterium | reverse complement strand
GCGGCTTCTGGCGACAGCAGCTCGGCCACGCCGTAGAGCTGCGCCAGGCTCTTCAGGTCCGCCGGCAGCCGGGCGAGCGCGAGCGCCTGCTTGCGCTCCTTCGCCTCGCGCATCCAGGCGAACAGCACCGCGAGCAGCGACGAGTCCAGTTCCGTGACTTCGCCCAGGTCGATGCTGCGCACCCCGGCCGCGAGCGGCCCGCGCGCCTCCGCGAGCAGCTGCGCGGCCGTCGCCAGTGTCGCCGGCCCGCTGACGAAGAGGCGCTCGCCTTCGACGCGGATCATTTACCGGTACCGGCGGCGGCGAGCGACTTGTTCTTCGCCGCGAGCGCGCCGATCAGGCCGTCGATGCCCTTGTCGCGCACGATGTTGGCGAACTCCGTGCGGTAATTGACCACCAGGCTGATGCCGGCGACGCGTACGTCGTAGACCTTCCAGCCGCGCGGCGTCTTCTCCATGTCGTACTCGACACTCACCGGCTGTGAGCCGGGCTGCAGCACGCGCACCTGCACCGTGACGTCGGTGTCCTCGGCTTTCATGCGCAGCGGCCGGAACTCTAACTTCTGGTCGCCGAACGCGCTGAGCGAGCTGGCGTAGGTGCGCACCAGCAGCGCGCGGAACTCCTCGGCCAGGCGCTTTTTCTGCTCGGCCGTGGCCTTGCGCCAGTGCACGCCCACGGCGAGCGCCGTCATGCCCACGTGATTGAAGTGCGGCAGCGCCTTGTCCTCGATCACCTGGATGGTCTTGGCGCGATCGCCGCCCTGCAGGTCCTTGTCCTCGACGATGATGCGCTGGATGTCGAGCATCACCTGCTTGACCAGCTCGTCGGGGGGCGTCGTCTGGGCCTGGGCGGCACCCGCCGCCAGCGCCAGCGCTGCGCACGCAAGCATTCGCTTCATCGCGCTTCTCCTCAGTCCGCCGGCGGCCGCTCGCGCGGCGGCCGGCCATCATAAATTAGGCTCCGGCGCCGCTGCAGCGTGGCTTCGCGCAGGAACACGTAGCGATCGAGCGCGGCCTCCTCCAGCGTGCGGGTCGCCTCGAGCAGGTCGGCACGGCGGCTCACGACCCGGGTCGCGGTCAGCGCATTGCGCTCATCCACGGGCGTGTGCTGCAGCACCGGGTCGCCTGCCCAGTCGACCGGCAGCGCGGCGGTGTCGCGCAGCGTGGAGGGCCCCAGCAGCGGCAGCACCAGGTACATGCCGTTTCCCACGCCCCAGCGACCGAGCGTCTGGCCGAAATCCTCGTTGTGCTTTTCCAGGCCCATGTCGCTCGCCCAGTCGATGATGCCCAGCAATCCCAACGTGGTGTTGACCGCGAACCGCGTCCAATCGCCCACCGCCGCCACGGGCTTGCCCTGCAGCAGGTTGTTCGCGCCGATGAATAGGTCGTCGATATTGTTGAATACATTACGCACCGCGTCGCGCAGCACCCGCGGCGTTACAGTGCGGTACAGGCGTGCCGCGGGCTGGAACACGATCTCGTCCGCGCCGTCGTTGAACGCGAACACCGCGCGGTTGACGCTCTCGAGCGGATCGCGCGGGTCCGCCTGGGTCGTCGCGCAACCGGCAACGGCGAGCGCCAGCCCGAGAACGAGGGCGCGCGGGCTCACTTGCCGTCCTTCGCCTCGCCGCCTTCGGCGGCCTTGTTGAACAGGAACTGGCTGATCAGGTTCTCCAGCACCACCGCGGACTGCGTGATGCGCATGCGCTCGCCGTTCTCCAGCATGCGCGCGTCGGCCCCCGCCTCCAGGCCGATGTACTGCTCGCCGAGCAGCCCCGAGGTGAGGATCTTCGCGGACGTGTCGCGCGGAAACCGGTAGCGGCTGTCGATGGTGAGCACCGCCACCGCCTCGTAAGTTTCATTGTCGAAGCCGATGTCGGCCACGCGCCCCACCACCACGCCGGCGCCCTTCACCGGCGCGCGCACCTTGAGGCCGCCGATATTGGAGAAGCGCGCATCCACGCGGTAGGTCTCGGCGGTGGAGAAGGAGGCCAGGTTGCCGACCTTGAGCGCGAGAAACAGCAGCGCCCCGAGGCCGAGAGCGACGAAGACGCCGACCCAGAGATCGATGGTGGAACGGTTCATGGTCAATTGCCTCCGGTAAACATGAGCGCGGTGAGCACGAAATCGAGCGCGAGGATGGCGAGCGAGGACGTGACCACGGT
>JBBDXL010000164.1:0-2169 GCA_040902335.1 Burkholderiales bacterium | reverse complement strand
CGGCGCGCCCGCCGCCTTGGCGCGCTCGCTCGGCGCGAGGCTGGCGATGAACGGCACGGCCGCGCCCGCCGTCGCCACGCCGCCGACCGCGGCGCTCAGCCGTACGAGCACCTTGCGGCGCGATACGTCGTTGGGGTCTCGGCCTATGGCGCGGTCCCCATTACAGCGACGCGACCACGCGTTCCAGGCGCCTGCGCACCTCGGTCGCGATGCCTTCGATCTCGGGGCGCTCCACGAGTTGCAGCACCGCCTGCGGATCCATCACGTCGATGCGCGTCCCGCCCTTTTCCTCGCGCACCACCACGTTGCAGGGCAGGAGCGCACCGATCTGCGGCTCGAGCTCCATCGCCTTGTGAGCGAACTGCGGATTGCACGCGCCGAGGATCCGGTAGGGCGCGACGTCGATGTCGAGCTTCTTCTTGAGCGTCGCCTTGACGTCGATCTCGGTGAGCACGCCGAAGCCTTCCTTGGCGAGCTCTTCGGTAACGCGCTTGATGGCCTCGTCGAATCCGAGGCCGACGGTCTTGCCGAACACGTACTTCGCGCCGGTGGCAGTGGACATGGTGTCTCCTTAAAGTGATGTGCGCCGCAGCCGCAGCGCGTTGGTAACCACGGACACCGAGCTCGCCGCCATCGCCGCGCCGGCGATGATGGGCGAGAGCAGCAGCCCGAAGACGGGATAGAGCACGCCCGCGGCGATCGGGATGCCGAGCGCGTTGTAGCCGAAGGCGAAGACGAGGTTCTGGCGGATGTTGCGCATCGTCGCGCGCGAGAGCGCCGCGGCGCGCGCGATGCCGCGCAGATCGCCCTTCACCAGCGTCACGCCGGCGCTTTCCATCGCCACGTCGGTGCCGGTGCCCATGGCGATGCCGACGTCGGCCTGCGCGAGCGCGGGCGCGTCGTTGATGCCGTCGCCCGCCATGGCGACCCTGCGGCCTTCCGCCTGCAGCCGCTTCACCTCCTTCGCCTTGTTCTCCGGCAGCACCTCGCCCACCGCCTCGTCGATGCCGAGCTGGCGCGCGACCACGGCGGCGGTGCGCTTGGAGTCGCCGGTCAGCATGACGATGCGAACCCCGCGTTTCTTCAGCGCCGCGATCGCCTCGGGCGTGCTTTCCTTCACCGGGTCGGCGACCGCGGCGATGCCATAAGTGCGGCCGTCCACCGCGAAGAACACCACGGTCTTCGCCTCGGCGCGCCATTTCTCCGCGCGCTCTTCCCAGGCGGCCGGATCGGCGCCGCGCTGCTGGAGGAAAGCTCGCGAGCCCACCAGCACCTTGCGACCGCCAATGCGCGCTTCCACGCCCATGCCGTTCACCGCTTCGAACCCATCGGCGCGCGCCGGCGCCACACCGCGAGCCTTCGCGCCCGCGACGATCGCGGTCGCGATCGGGTGCTCGGAGAGCTGTTCCACGCCCGCGACGAGCGCGAGCGCCTCGGCTCCGTCCATGCCCTCGCACGCGAAATCGGTGAGCGCGGGCTTGCCGAGCGTGAGCGTGCCGGTCTTGTCCACGACCACCGTGTCGATCTTGCGCATGTGCTCGATCGCTTCGGAGTTGCGAAAGAGAATCCCCATGCTCGCGCCGCGGCCCATCGCCACGGTCATCGAGATCGGCGTGGCGAGCCCGACCGCGCAGGGGCAGGCGATGATCAGCACGGCCACCGAGTTGAGGAGCGCGTAGGTGAGCGCGGGCTCGGGACCGAAAAGCCACCACACAACCGCCGTAATCATCGCGATGACCACCACGGTCTGCACGAAGTACGCGGCAATCAGGTCGGCGAGACGCTGGATTGGCGCTTTCGTGCGCTGCGCCTCCGCCACCATGTGCACGATGCGCGAGAGCAGCGTCTCGGCGCCTACGCGCTCGGCACGCATGACGAGAGAGCCGTTGCCGTTCACGGTGGCGCCAGTGACGCGGTCGCCCGCTTTCTTCGCCACCGGCACCGGCTCGCCCGTGATCATCGACTCGTCCACGCGGCTTTCGCCCTCGAGCACGACGCCGTCGACCGGGACCTTGTCCCCGGGCTTGACGCGCAGGCGCTCGCCCTTGTGCACCGAGTCGAGCGGCACCTGCTCCTCGGTGCCGTCCTCGTTCACGCGCCAGGCGAGGTTCGGGGCGAGCTCGAGGAGCTGCCGGATCGCCTGGCTCGTCTGCCCCATGGCGCGCAGCT
>JBBDXL010000163.1:0-2255 GCA_040902335.1 Burkholderiales bacterium | reverse complement strand
CGTCTCGCAGGTAGTATCGGACAAGGACGTTCGTATCAACGGCGCGCACGCTTGCTCGCCTTTTTCATCGCGACACCCCCATGCATCTGCGCGACGGGGATCCGGGGTCCCGCGTAATTCAGAATCGCCGGGCCGTCCTCGATGCGCGAGGGCGCCTGCTTCTTCACCAGCTTGAGACGGGCGCCGCCCCCCTCGATATCGAACTCGACCTTGCTGCCGGGCGTGATGCCGAGCGCCCGCCGCACCCGTTTCGGGATGGTGACCTGGCCCTTGCTGGTGACGGAGACGGCTGCCATCGGATCCTCCAAAGTATTACCTGGTAAGGATTTTACGGGGAAGCGGCCGGACCTGTCCATGCATGCGCGATGTCATTTAAACTGCCGTCGGCCATGATCCCGCAACCGAGCCGATGAGCGCCGACCGCTACGACGAGCTCTACGCGCGCTTTCGCTGGCGCGTGCCTGAGCGCTACAACATCGCGCAGGCCTGCTGCGGGCAGTGGGCCGGGGACCGCGCCCGCTTCGCCCTGTACTGGGAGGACGAATCGGGCGCCACGGCGGCGTATACCTTCTGGGACATCCAGCGTGAGGCGAACCGGCTGTCCAACGCGCTCGCCGGCCTGGGCGTGAAGCGTGGCGATCGCGTGGCGATCCTCCTGCCGCAGCGCCCGGAGTCGGCCATCGCCTACATGGCGGTCTTCCAGATGGGCGCGGTGGCGCTGCCGCTGTCGCACCTGTTCGGCCCCGATGCGCTCGAGTACCGCATGGAGCACGCGGGGGCGAGCGTGGCGATCGTCGAACCGACCACCATCGCCAACCTGTGGCAGGTGCGCGGCAAGCTCTCGCAGTTGCGCCATGTGATCGGCGTGGGCGGCGCGCGCGAAGCGGGCGTGCACGCGTGGGAAGCGCTGCTCGCCAAGGCGAGCGCCCGGTTCAGCCCGGTGGACACGTCGGCGGACGACCCGGCGGTGGTGATCTACACCAGCGGCACGACGGGCGCGCCCAAGGGCGCCTACGAAGCGCACCGCCTGCTGATCGGCAATCTCTCCGGCTTCGTGCACTCGCACGACTTCTTTCCAAAGCCCGGGGATATCTTCTGGTCGCCTGCCGACTGGGCGTGGGCGGGCGGCCTGTTCGATGCGTTGCTGCCGTCGTGGGCCTTCGGCATCCCGATCCTCGGCTACCGCGGCAAGTTCGACGCGGAGAAGGCGTACACCCTGCTGGAGAAGTACGGCGTGCGCAATTCCTTCCTGTTTCCGACCGCGCTCAAGCTGATGATGAAAGCGGTGCCCGAGCCGCGGAAGAAATACGACCTCAAGCTGCGCTCGGTGATGAGCGCGGGCGAGTCGGTCGGCGTCACGGTGATCGAGTGGGCGAAGGAGCAGCTCGGCGTCACCATCAACGAGATGTTCGGCCAGACCGAGATCAACTACGTGGTCGGCAACTGCCAGGCGGCCTGGCCGGTGAAGCCGGGCTCCATCGGCCGGCCTTATCCGGGACACCGCGTCGCGGTGATCGACGAGCAGGGGCGCGAGCGGCCGCGCGGGGAGCTGGGCGAGATCGCGGTGAATCGCTTCTGCAACGGCGAAGCCGACCCGGTGTTCTTCCTCGAATACTGGCAGAACCCGCAGGCGACCAGGGATAAGTTCATCGGCGACTGGGGCCTCACCGGCGACCAGGGCAAGATGGATGAGGACGGCTACCTCTGGTATCAGGGGAGGTCGGATGACGTCATCAAGAGCTCGGGCTACCGCATCGGCCCGGCGGAAATCGAGAACTGCCTCGTCAAGCATCCGGCGGTGGCGAACGCGGCGGTGATCGGCAAGCCCGACGCCACGCGCGGCGCCGTGGTCAAGGCGTTCATCGTGCTGCAGCCGGGATTGCAGCCCTCGAAGCAGCTGGAAGAGGACATCCAGAAGCACGTGCGCGGGCGTCTCGCGCCCTACGAGTACCCGAAGGAGATCGAGTTCATCGACGCGCTTCCCATGACCACCACCGGCAAGGTGCAGAGGAAGGAACTGCGCAAGCGCGAAGCAGCGCGCGGGTGAAGCGCGTCCTGCTTGTCGGCGGAGGCCACGCGCACGCCTGGGTGCTGCGCGCGGGGGTTCCGGGCGAGGTGACGCTGGTCACGCCCTATGCCCACCATGTCTATTCGGGGATGCTGCCCGACTTCATCGCCGGTCACTACAAGCTCGAAGAGATCCGCATCGACCTCGCCGCGCTCGCGGCGCGCGCGGGCGTGAAGCTGGTGCTCGG
>JBBDXL010000162.1:12018-15786 GCA_040902335.1 Burkholderiales bacterium | reverse complement strand
CGCGGTACACGGCTTCGTTCAGCGTGCGCAGGAACGAGATCGCCTCGAGGTTCTCCCGGCCGCCGTAGCGGTTGGGGATCCACTCGCCGTCCTTCCTCGCGTAGTCCAGGTACAGCATCGAGGCCACCGCGTCCACGCGCAGGCCGTCGATGTGGTACTTGTCCAGCCAGTACAACCCCGAGGACAGTAGGAACGAGCGCACTTCGTTCCTGCCGTAGTTGAAAATGCTCGAATTCCATTCCGGGTGAAAGCCCTGGCGGGGATCGGCGTGCTCGTACAGGTGCGTGCCGTCGAAAAAGGCGAGCCCGTGCGCGTCGGCGGGAAAGTGCGAGGGGACCCAGTCGAGGATCACGCCGATCCCGGCCTGATGCAGGTGGTCCACCAGGTACATGAAATCCTGCGGCGAGCCGTAGCGCGCGGTGGGCGCGAAGTATCCGGTGGTCTGGTAGCCCCAGGAACCGTAGAACGGATGCTCGGTGATCGGCATCAGCTCCACGTGCGTGAAGCCCGTCTCCCTCACGTAGTCGGCGAGCGCGTGCGCCAGCTCGCGGTAGCCGAGGAACGCGCCGTCCTTCCGTTTCCAGGAGCCCGCGTGCACTTCATACACGGACATCGGCGCATCCAGCGCGTTCTTCGGCCCGCGCGTCTTCATCCACTCGGCGTCGCCCCAGTCGTACTCCAGCGTCCAGGCGCGCGAGCCCGTCGCCGGCGGCAGCTCGCACGCCGCGGCGAACGGATCGGCTTTCTCCGCGACATGGCCGCCGGCGTTCGACTCGATACGGAACTTGTAGGCCTGGCCGCGCTCGACGCCGCGCACGCTGCCTTCCCAGATGCCGGAGTGGTCGCCGCGGGGCTTGAGCGCGTCCTCTCCCGCGCGCCAGCCGTTCCAGTCGCCGATCACCGAGACGGCGCGCGCGTTCGGCGCCCACACGCCGAAGCGCGCGCCCCCGCGCTTCGCATCGAGATGGCAGCCCAGGCGCTCGTACAGCCGCGCGTGCGTGCCCTCGCGGAACAGATAAGCGTCTTGCTCGTTCAATGGCAGACCCATGCGGTCTTATTAGCACAGGCACACGCGCATCACAAACTCGCGCCCGCCGCAAGAAAATCCGGCGGAACTTGACGGCGCATCGGTGTCAAAATCGGGTTAAGGGGGAATCCATGAAGCTGTGGGAACAACTGCTGAAGGCGAACGCGTGGGGCGATTTCGTGCTTGCCGCGGGCATCGCGCTGCTCGCGTTCTTCTTCGCCTGGCTGGTGCGCAACCTGGTCGCGCGCTTCATCTCGCACCAGGCGCTCGCGGCCGAGGTGGTGCGCGCCACGCGGCTGTGGCTGCTCGCGCCGCTCGCGCTGTACGCCGGCGCGGCGACGCTGGAGCTGCCGGCGCGCCTCGAGCGCCTGCTGGAGAACCTCGCGCTGGTCGCCCTCGTCGTGCAGTTTGCGCTGTGGGCCACGCGCCTGCTGCAGCGCTGGCTTGCGATGCGTGCAGAAGCGGCGCGCGGCACGGACCCCGAGGCGGCGACCACGGTCACGCTGCTCGGCTTCATCGGCCGGGTCGCGGTGTGGGCGCTGGCGCTGCTGCTCGCGCTCGACCAGCTCGGCTTCGACGTCACCGCGCTGGTGGCGGGCCTGGGCATCGGCGGCATTGCCGTTGCGCTCGCGCTGCAGAACATCCTCGGCGATCTTTTCGCCTCGGCGGCCATCGTACTCGACAAGCCGTTCATGGTGGGCGATTTCATCGTCGTCGGCGAGCACGCCGGCACCGTGGAAAAGGTCGGCCTGAAGACCACGCGCGTGCGCAGCCTCTCCGGCGAGCAACTGGTGTTTTCCAACGCGCTGCTCCTCAACGCCCAGTTGCGCAACTTCAAGCGCATGAACGAGCGGCGCATCGCGTTCGCCATCGGCGTCACCTACGAGACGCCGCTGGAGAAGCTGCGCGCGCTGCCCGGCTGGCTGAAGGCCGCGGTCGAGGCGCAGCCCAAGGCGCGCTTCGACCGCGCGCATTTCAAGTCGTACGGCGACTTCTCGCTCAACTTCGAGGTCGTGTACTACGTGCTCAGCGCCGAGTTCAACGTCTACATGGACACGCAGCAGGGCATCAACCTGACGATTTACGAGAAGCTGGCGCAGGAAGGCGTGCAATTCGCCTATCCGACGCGTACCCTCTATTTGCGGCAGGACGCGGCCGCGGGCAGCTGAGGAGGCGGGCATGAAAGGGGGGAGGGCGGGCGCCGAACGCGAGCGTCTCATCGTCGTTTCGAACCGCCTGCCTTTTACGTTCAGGCGCGGCGACGACGGCGCCGGCGGCTGGCGCGCCGAGCCGGGCGGCGGCGGACTGGTGACGGCGCTCCTGCCCGTGCTGCGCGATCGCGGCGGCATGTGGATCGGCTGGCCGGGCACCACGGGCGATGCCGCGGAGCTCGACGCGGCGCTCGCCGCCGCCGGCGCCAACGCCGGCTACACGCTCGCCGGCGTGCCGCTCACGGCCGAGGAGATGGAGAAGTTCTATCTCGGCTTCTCCAACGAAATCATCTGGCCGCTGTTCCACGACCTGCAGTCTCTGTGCAATTTCGACTCGGCCTACTGGCGCACCTACTGCGACGTCAACGCCAAGTACGCCGACGTGGTGAAGGCGCATACCTCGCCGGGGGACTTCGTCTGGATCCACGACTACCACCTGATGAACGTCGCCGCCGAGCTGCGCCGGCGCGGCGTGCGCTCGCGCCTGGGCTTCTTCCTGCACATCCCGTTCCCGTCGCCGGACCTGTTCATGAAGCTGCCCTGGCGGCTGTCGCTGCTGCAGGCGCTGCTGGAATTCGACCTCATAGGCTTCCAGACCGCGCTCGACCGGCGCAACTTCGTGCAATGCGCGCGCCAGCTGGCGAAGGACGTGCAGATCGAGGGCCGCGGGCACGTGCTGGCGGCGCGGGTCGGCAAGCGCGAGGTGCGGATCGGCGCCTTCCCCATTTCCATCGACTTCGCCGCCTTCCAGCGCCGCGCGGGGACGCCCGAGGTCACGGAGAAGGCGAAGGAGCTGCACCGGCTGCTGCCCGAGCGCAAGGTGATCCTCGGCGTCGACCGGCTCGACTATACGAAGGGCATCCCGCTGCGGCTGAAGGCGTTCGAGAACTTTCTCGAGCGCTACCCGGACCTGCGCGAGCGGGTGTCATTCATCCAGGTGGTGGTGCCGAGCCGCGAGGACATTCCCGAGTACCACCGGCTGCGCACCGAGATCGAGCAGCTGGTGGGGCACATCAACGGTCGCTTTGCGCGCCCCGGCGGCTGGGTGCCGATCTGGTACGAGTACCGCAGCCTGTCGCGGCTCGAGCTCCTCGCCTACTACCGTGCCGCCGACATCGGGCTCATCACGCCGCTGAAGGACGGCATGAACCTGGTCGCCAAGGAATACTGCACGTGCAGCATCGAGGAGGACTGCGTGCTGATCCTGTCGGAATTCGCGGGCGCGGCCGCGCAGCTCTACCGCGGCGCGCTGCTGGTCAATCCCTACGACATCGAGGGCGTGGCCGACGCCATCCGCCGCGCCTTCGGCATGCCCGCCGAGGAGCGGCATGCGCGCATGCGGCGCATGCGCAACTCGATCCGCGAGCAGGACGTGTTCTGGTGGGTGGACTCGTTCCTGCGCGCGGCGATCACCCGGGACCTGCGCGCCTTCCCGCAGCCAGCGGGCCACCTCGAGGAGGACGTCTCGGAGTACCAGCTGCCGTTCTAGGCCGTACGGTGGGCCGTTGGCCGTACGGTGGGCCGTTGGCC
>JBBDXL010000162.1:0-11918 GCA_040902335.1 Burkholderiales bacterium | reverse complement strand
GGCCGTACGGTGGGCCGTTGGCCGTACGGTGGGCCGTTGGCCCACCCTACACGAGGCCTTCGAAGGGCTGCACCTGGACGCTTTCGCCGGCCTGCACGCGGCCGCGTGCGTGCTCGAGCACGATGAAGCAGTTGGCCTCCGACATCGAGCGCAGCACGCCCGAGCCCTGCTGGCCGGTGGTCTTCACCTTTAGCTCGCCGCCTTCGCGAAACAGGACGCCGCGCTGGTACTCCGTGCGGCCGGGCACCTTGCGCAAGGCTTCCGCCGCACGCGCTTCGAGCAACGGCGGCGCGCAGTCGCCCGCGCGCCCCGCCAGCAGCAGCAGCGCCTCGCGCACGAACTGGTAGAAGGTCACCATCACCGCCACCGGGTTGCCGGGCAGGCCGAAGAGGAACGCCTCGCCGATGCGCCCGAACGCCATCGGCCGCCCGGGGCGCATGGCGATGCGCCAGAACAGCGCCTCGCCCAGCTGCGCCATCATCGGCTTGACGAAATCGGCTTCGCCCACCGACACGCCGCCCGTGGTGACGATGGCGTCGGCCCACGCCGCCGCGTCGCGGAACGCGGCCTCGAGCGCGGCCGGGTCGTCGCGCACCACGCCGAGGTCGCGCATTTCCACGCCCAGGCGCGCGAGCATGCCGTGCAGTGTGTAGCGATTGGAGTCGTACACCTCGCCTTCCTTGAGCGGCGCCCCGATGGAGGCGAGCTCGTCGCCGGTGCAAAAGAACGCCACGCGCACGCGCCGGCGCACCGCCGCCTCGCCGATGCCGAGCGAGGCGATGAGGCCGATGTCCGCGGCACCGAGCGGTCGCCCGGGACTGAGGACCGGCACGCCCTTTTTCAGATCTTCCCCGGCGTAGCGCACGTTCTGCCTGGCTTTCTGTCCGGGGGGAATGGTCACTTTTCCGCCTTGCGCCTTCACCACCTCCTGCACCACCACCGTGTCGGTGCCCGCGGGCATCACCGCGCCGGTGGTCACGCGCACGCACTGGCCCGGGCCGACCGTGCCGGCGAAGGTCCTGCCCGCGAGCGCGGCACCGATCTCCTCGAGCACCGTGATGTCCGCCGCGAGATCGGCGAAGCGCACCGCATAGCCGTCCATCGCGGTGTTGTCGTGCCCCGGCACGTCGATCGAGGGCACGATCTCCTCGGCGAGCACGCGCCCGAGCGCCTCGCGCACCGGCACGCGCTCGAGCTCTCGCACCGGCGCGAGGCACGCCCGGATCGCGGCGCGCGCCTTGTCGACGTGCAGCGCGTCCGGGTCGTAGCCTTCGATGGCCTGCGCGATCTCGATGATGCGCCTCACGCCTGCCCCAGCTCTTCGCGCGTGTTGATGTTGCGGAACGCGTCCGCCTCGTCGTCGAAGGGCACTTCGACGACCTTGAGGCTCGCGTACCAGGCGTCGATCTTGCGCCCGCCGCCGGCGAGGAACGCGCCGAGGTGCGCGTGCACCGAGCGGCGCACGAGCGAGAACACGGGGTGCGGCTGGTCCCCCGTTTTCGCCACGGCGAGTTCGTTCGCGCCAAGCGCGGCGCGCAGGCGCGCGACGAGGTCGGCGGGCAGGAACGGCGAGTCGCAGGGCACCGTCACGGCGAGCTCGTGCGCCACGGCGGCGAGCCCCGCGTGCAGCCCGGCGAGCGGTCCGGCGAAGCCGCCGACATCGTCGGGCACGACGCGGTGCCCGAACGCGGCGTAGGCCTCGAGGTTCTGGTTGGCGTTGATCACGATCTCGCCGACCTGCGGCGCGAGGCGCTCCAGCACCCAGGCCACCATCGGCTTGCCGCGCAGGTGCACCAGCCCCTTGTCGACGCCGCCCATGCGCCGGCCCTGGCCGCCGGCGAGCACGATTCCCGAAACAGCGTCCATGCCGCGAATTCTACGAGGTAAGCTTGGCCCATGAACGACCGCCGCTGGCTGGTGCGCTTCCTCAACCTCGGCCACCTGCTCGACCACCTGGTGATGCTCGTCTTTCCCACCGCGGTGGTGGCGCTCGGCCGCGAATGGGGCCGGCCGTACTCGGAGCTGCTGCCGCTCGCGCTCGGCGGCTTCATCGCCTTCGGCGCCTTCGCCATCCCGGCGGGCTGGCTCGCCGACCACTGGAGCCGCTACCGCACGCTGGTGATCTTCTTCTTCGGCATCGGCGCCTCGCTCTTTGTCACCGGGTTCGCGCGCGAGGCCTGGCACATTGCCGTGGGGCTGACGCTGGTGGGCGCGTTCGCAGCCATTTATCACCCGGTCGGCATCGCCATGCTGGTGGCGGCGCCGGCAAGGATGGGGCGCGTGCTCGGCTGGAACGGGCTGTGGGGCAATCTCGGCCTCGCCGCGGCGGCGCTCGTCACCGGCGCGCTGGTCGATCTTGCCGGCTGGCGCGCGGCGTTCTTCGTCCCGGGCCTGGCGTGCATCGCCGCGGGCGCGGGATTCCTCGCGCTGGTGCCGGACCCGGGCCGGGTGCAGAAGACCTCGAAGACCATCGGCCTGCACATCGAGGGCCGCACCATGGCGCGCATCTTCACGGTGCTGCTCGTCGCCACCGCGTTCGGCGGGGTGATCTTCAATTCGACCACCGTGTCGATGCCCAAGGTATTTGACGAGCGGCTCTCCGCGCTCACGCAGACCAACTTCGGCGTTGGCGCGCTGGTCGCCGCGGTGTACACGGTGGCCGCCTTCGCGCAAGTCGCCATGGGGCTGCTGATTGATCGCTTCGAGCTGCGGCGCCTGATGATCGGCGTGGCGCTGGCGCAGATCCCACTCCTTGCGCTCGCCGCCAACCTCGAGGGCTGGGCGATGCTAGGCGCCGCGGTTCTGATGATGCTCGCCGTGTTCGGCCAGATTCCCCTGAACGACGCCATCGTCGGACGCTACTGCGCCGACGAGTTCCGCGCGCGCGTGCTCGCGGTGCGCTACGTGGTGTCGCTGGGGGTGGCGGCGGTCGCCGTGCCGCTGATCGCGGTCCTGCACCGCACCGAAGGCGGCTTCGGCAACGTGTTCCTCACGCTCGCGGTGCTCGCCGCTTGCATGCTGGCGGCGAGCCTGTTCTTCCCGTCGCGCGACGCGCTGGTCGCGAGCCGGGTGCGGGCCGGGCAGCCGGCGTAGGGTGGGCCGACGGCCCACCGTACGACAATCACACGAACAAACGCAGGGTGGGCCAATGACCCACCCTACGCGGCCTTCTTGTACGTATCGAGCTTCACCCGCTCGCGCTCGAGCGCGGCAGCCACCGGCGGCGCCTGCACCACGCGCTCGACGTAGGCCTTGAGCGCGGGGAGCGAATCCGGGTCGATCCCGGCGTAGCCGCCCCAGCGCAGCAGCGTGAAGGCGTAGGCGTCGTGGAACGACACCCGGTCGCCGAACCAGTAGGGCCCGGCGGCCTTGCTCCATTCCTGGATGCGCTCCAGGTGCTGGCGGAGCTGCGCGGGCGCCACGCGCTTCAGCTCGGCCTGCGCGCTCTCCGACTCCGCGAACTGGTAGGGCCGGAACCAGCGCGTGAAAGTGGGGTGCACGGTGTTGTTCATCCAGGCGAGCTGCGACAGCGCCTGCGCGCGCTGCCACGCTTGCGTCGGCAGCAGACCCGCCTTCGGGTAGCGCCGGTCGAGGTAGTCGCAGATGGCCACGATCTGGGTGAGGGGCTTGCCGTCCACGACCAGCACCGGCACCTGGCCGTTGGGGTTCATCGCCAGGTACTCGGGGGTCTTGTTCTCGCCCTTGTGCAGCTTGACGAGGTTGGGCTTGAAGTCCGTGCCGGTGGCGGCCTTCACCGCCTCCAGCCCGACGTGCGGCACGAAGGAGCACGCGCCGGGGGCGAAATACAGTTCGAGCATTGCGCTTCCCTCCTATGCGTAAGCCGTGGGCTGCGGCGCCGTGCGCAGCAGCCGCTCGCGGCCGGTGAAGGCGAGGTAGTGGCGGCCGCTCGCGCGGCCGAGCATGGTGATACCGACCTTTCTGGCGATCTCGTGGCCCATCTGCGTAAGGCCCGAGCGCGAAACCAGGAACGGAATTCGCATCTGCGCGCACTTGATGACCATCTCCGAGGTCAGGCGGCCGGTGGTGTAGAACACCTTGTCAGAGCCGTCGATGTCCTGCAGCCACATGCAGCCGGCGATCGCGTCGACCGCGTTATGGCGCCCGACGTCCTCGACGAACATCATGATCTCGGCCGACTCGGTTGCGGTGGTGCGCGCGAGCGCGCAGCCGTGAACCGCACCCGCCTGCTTGTATATGGTCTCGTACTTGCGCACCTTGTCGACCAGGTCGAAGAGCTGCGCGTCGGTGAGGCGCACATCCTCGCGCAGCTTTACCTGGTCGATGTCCTCCATCAGGTTGCCGTACACCGTGCCCTGGCCGCAGCCCGTGGTCACGGTGCGTTTTTTCATGCGTTCCTTCAGTCCCTTCACGCCGCGGCGCGTCTTGATCGCGACCGACTCGGTCTCCCAGTCGACCTGCACCGCCGCGATCTCCTCGATCGAGCCGACGATGTTCTGGTTCCTCAGGTAGCCGATGGCGAGCGCCTCGGGCGCGTGGCCGAGCGTCATCAGCGTCACCAGCTCCTTCTTGTCCAGGTACAGGGTGAGTGGATGCTCGCCGGCGACCGCCGTGGGCACCATCTCGCCGCGCTCGTTGTAGGCCTCGACCTCGAAGGTGGCCGGCTTCGCCGCGTCGGTCAGCTCGGGACGATGGGGTTTCTTAGCCACCGATGTAGGACATCTCGATCTTGCGCGCCTTCGCCGTTTCCGCGGTGCGGATCTCGGAATAGCGGTCGCCGCGCGCGCGCCATACGGCGGCGATCTCGTTCACGATCTCCTCGTCCGAGCCGCCGCGGCGCAGCAGCCACTTGAGATCGTGCCCCTGCTCGGCAAACAGGCAGGTGTAGAGCGAACCCTCGGCCGACAGCCGCAGCCGGCTGCAGTCGCGGCAAAAAGCTTGAGTCACCGAGGCGATGACGCCGATCTCGCCCGCACCGTCCGCGTAGCGCCAGCGCTCGGCGACCTCGCCGGCGTAGTTCGGCTCGACGGGTTGGAGGGGATGGCGTGCCCCGATCATTTTCACGATCTCGGCGGCGGGCACCACGTCGTCCATGCGCCAGCCGTTGGTGCTGCCGACGTCCATGTACTCGATGAAGCGCACGATGTGCCCGCTGCCGCGCCAGCGCTCGGCCATGGCCAGCACGTGGCCGTCGTTCACGCCGCGCTTCACCACCATGTTGATCTTGATCGGCCCCAGGCCGGCGGCGGCCGCGGCCTCGATGCCCTCGATGACCTTCGACACCGGGTAGTCGGCATCGTTGATGGCGCGGAAGGTGGCGTCATCCAGCGAGTCGAGGCTCACGGTCACGCGCTTGAGGCCCGCCCCGGCGAGCGCCGCCGCCTGTTTTGCCAGGAGCGAGCCGTTGGTGGTGAGCGTGAGGTCCGTGCCGGGCAGCTTAGCGAGCATCGCCACCAGCCGGTGCAGCTCGCGCCGCACCAGCGGCTCGCCGCCGGTGATGCGGACCTTCTTTACGCCCAGCCCGGCGAAGACGCGCGCGAGGCGCGCGATCTCCTCGAACCTGAGGATCTCCTCGTGCGGCAGGAACTTGAAGTCGTGGTCGAACACTTCGCGCGGCATGCAGTACACGCAACGAAAGTTGCAGCGATCGGTCACAGAGATACGCAGGTCGCGCAGGCCCCGCCCGAGCGTGTCCGCCAGCGGCCGGCCGTCATAGGCGGTGGCCGCGGGGCGGGACGAACGGATGGGAAAAACCTTCTGCGTCATGGTGTTTCTCGAACCGTAGATCATAGCAAACACGGGATATGAGCTATAGTCCCTGGGCATGGAAAACGCGAGCTTTCCGGTGTCGGTCGTGATGCAGCGCCGCGAGCTGCGCAACCGCTGGCAGAGCGAGGCCTGGGAGCCGGTGGCCGTGCTGCCCGAAGCGGGCGAGGGCGCGCCGCGCCTGCGCCACGAGGAACCGGGCTTGCGCCAGTGGATCTATCCACGTATGCAGATCCACCTGCGCGTGGCTGACGCCGACGGCTACTTCCTCAACGTCTCGACGAGCGAGCCCAGCGTGTTCGTGCTCTGGCGCATGGAGAACGGCCTCGCCGTGCCCGTCCATCTCACGGCGAGCTACAGCGAGGCGAGCAGCTGGATGGACGGCGGCGAGCAGGTGGACCGCGTGCCGATGCCGCGCCCGCTTTACGACTGGGTGAGCGAGTTCGTGCAGCGGCACTACCGGCCGCAGCCGAAAAAGAAGATCCGGCCGCAATCGTTCAAGAGCCCGAAAGACCGGGCGCGCATCTGATGGCGCAGGATCCACGGGACTTCCTGCGCCGCTGGTCGCGGCGCAAGCAGGACGCCGCTGCGCAGGCGGCGGAGAAAAAGCCTGCGCCCGCGGGCGAGGCGCCGGCGCTGCCCTCTCCCGACAGCCTGACGTTCGAGTCGGACTTCAAGGCGTTCATGCAGGCCAAGGTGGAGGAAGGCGTGAAGCGCGCCGCGCTGAAGAAGCTGTTCTCGGACCCGCGATTCAACGTCATGGACGGGCTCGACACCTACATCGACGACTACTCGAAGGACGATCCGATTCCGGCAGCCATGCTGGCCGGGCTGCAGCACTCCAGGTCGACGCTGTTCGGGCGCGAGGAGGAAAAGCCCAAGGAGCAAACCGGGCCCGAACAGCAGGACGTCGCGCAGGCCGCCGAGGCGCCCAAGAAGGAGGAAGATGGCGCTGCAGGATAAGACGATCAAGCTGTGCAGCTGCAACGGCACCATGGCGCTCGACGCCAAGGCGCTCGCGGCGGCGCTGAAGCAGGGCACGCCGCTCACCGTGAACACCGAGCTGTGCCGCCGGGAGGCGGGGCTGTTCCAGGCCGCGCTCGGCGAGCCCGAGGTGCTGGTCGCCTGCACGCAGGAGGCGGCGCTGTTCTCCGAGCTCGCGCAGGCCGCCGAGGCCAAGGGCAAGCTCGACTTCGTCAACATCCGCGAGACCGCGGGCTGGTCGGCCGAAGGCAAGCGCGCGACGCCGAAGATCGCGGCGCTGCTGGCGATGGCGGCGCTGCCCGAGCCCGAGCCGGTACCGGGCGTCGAGTACAAGTCGGCGGGGCAGGTGCTGGTCATCGGACCCTCGGGCGCCGCGCTGGAGTGGGCGCGGCGGCTCGCGGGCGCGCTCGAGCCGAGCGTGCTCATCACCCGGGTGGAGGGCGGCGAGCTCCCGGTGGAGCGCGACTACCCGGTCTGGTCTGGAAAGCCCGTGCGCGTGAGCGGGCACCTCGGGGCCTTCGAGGTCGAGTGGCGGCAGGAGAATCCGATCGACCTCGAGCGGTGCACGCGCTGCAACGCGTGCCTGCATACCTGCCCGGAGAACGCGATCGACTTCACCTACCAGATCGATCTCGACAAGTGCAAGGCGCACCGCAAGTGCGTCGCGTCCTGCGGCGCCATCGGCGCCGTGGACTTCGCGCGCGCCGACACCACGCGCCGCGAGTCCTTCGACCTGGTGCTCGACCTGTCGCGCGAGCCGCTGCTCAAGATGCCCGACCTGCCTCAGGGCTACCAGGCCCCGGGGGCGGATCCGCTCGCCCAGGCGCTTGCGGCGGCCCAGCTCGCGCGACTGGTGGGCGAGTTCGAGAAGCCGCGCTTCTTCCAGTACCGCGAGTCGATCTGCGCGCACAGCCGCTCGGGCAAGATCGGCTGCACGCGCTGCCTCGACGTCTGCTCGACCGGGGCGATCCGCGCCGACGGCGACCACGTCAAGGTCGACCCGCATCTGTGCGCGGGCTGCGGCGGCTGCGCCATGGTGTGCCCGTCCGGGGCGATGACCTACGCCTATCCGCGCGCGCCGGACTTCGGGCGCCGGCTGAAGACGCTGCTCGGCACGTTCGGCGAGGCGGGCGGCAAGGACGCCTGCATCCTGATCCACGACCTCGAGCAGGGCCGCGCGCTCACGTATGGCGCGGGCCGGCGCGCGATCCGCGGGGGCAAGGGCCTGCCGGCACGTGTGCTGCCGATGGCCGTCTATCACACGGCCGCCATCGGCATCGACGCGCTCCTTGGTGCCGTGTGCTACGGCGCGAGCCAGGTGGCGATCGTGCTGGATACGGACAAGCCGGACGGCTACGCTGCCGCGCTCGAGGAGCAGATGCGCTTTGCGCAGGCGATCCTCAATGGACTGGGCTACTCGGGCAAACACTTCTGCGTCCTGCGGCCGGCGGATTCGGCGGCGCTCGAGACGGCGCTGTGGGCGCTCGGGCCCGCGCAAGGCGTGTCCAAGCCCGCGAGTTTCAACCTGTCTGCCGAGAAGCGCACCACGCTCGATTTCGAGCTCGAGCACCTGGCGAAGCACGCGAGTACGCCGCAGGACGTCATCGAGTTGCCGGCAGGTGCGCCCTTCGGCGCATTGGCCGTCAACAAAGCGACCTGCACGCTGTGCAAGGCCTGCATCGGCGCCTGCCCGGAAGGCGCGCTGCTCGATGCGCCCGAGACGCCGACCCTGCGCTTCATCGAGCGCAACTGCGTGCAGTGCGGCCTGTGCGAGAAGACCTGCCCGGAGGACGCGATCCGGCTCGTGCCGCGGCTGCTGCTCGGCGCGGCGGCGAAGAACCCGGTGGTGCTGAACGAGGCCGAGCCGTTCAACTGCGTGCGCTGCGGCAAGCCCTTCGGCACGCGCCGGATGGTGGACAACATGCTCGGCAAGCTGGGCGCGCACTCGATGTTCGCCGGCGACGGCGCGCTCAAGCGCCTGCAGATGTGCGGCGACTGCCGAGTGGTCGACATGATGCAGAACACGAAGGAAGCCTCGATCTTCGACGTGGCGGGCAGGAAGCCGTGAGCGTGCCGCTGCAGTTAACGCCGACGGCCTCGCCCGAGGACCAGGCGCGCGCGCAGCTCTACGGTTTGGTGGCGAGCCTGTTCCATGCCGCGCCCGACGCGCAGCTGCTGTCCGCATTGGTACACGCGGAAGGCTTTCGCGGCGAGGACGACGAGCGCACGGAGCAGGGGCGCGCGCTGGCGGCCGCGTGGCGCGACATGACTGAAGCCTGTCGCAGCGCGTTTCCGGTGCTGCTCGCGCACGAGCACACGGATCTGTTCGCCTCTCCAGGTCGCGCGGAGGTGACGCCGTATCTCATGCACTACGTGATGCAGTATGAGAGCGAGACGCCGCTGGTGGAGCTGCGCCGCCAACTTGGCGAGTGGGGCATCGCGCGGCACGAAAGCGTGCACGAGCCCGAGGATCACATCTCCGCGCTGTGCGAAACGATGCGATTTGCTATTGCGGTGCAACAGCGGCCGCTCGCCGAGCAAAAAGCGTTCTTCAATCGCTACCTCTATCGGGGTGCAATTGCGTTTTGCGATGCGGTAAGGAGTTCGGAGAAAGCACGTTTTTACAAGCACGTCGCACAGTTCGCCGGCGCGTTCTTCGAGGTCGAGCGCGAGGCGTTCGAGATTGGGGGATAAGGTCAATCGAGAACGGTTCTCAGGATCGTCTTCCTGGTTGCGAACGATTGTCGAACGCAGAATTTCTTTCTCTTGATTAGGCACAAAGAGGTTGGTAATTTGTAAAGGATTTCCATTACCCCGTCCCCAACGGGGCCGGCGTACGCACAAATAGGAGGCGCGACATGGTCCAGAAAAACGCCAAACTTTCCCGCAGAAATTTCCTCCTGACGGTCGGCGCCGGCGGCGCCGCCACCGCGGCCGCGGTGGTGGCCGGCGGCAAGGCTCTGCAGGGGACGTCGGCGGCGAGCGACAAGAAGAGCTCGCGCGGCTATCACGAGACGGCGCACGTCAATAACTACTACCGCACCGCGAAGGTCTGAGGAGATCGCCATGCTTCTGACCAGAAAAGCATCCGGGCAGGCCCTGCCGCAGGCGCGCTTCGCCCGCGGGCTCGCGGGCGTGCTCGCCAAGACCATGGATCGCCGCGCGTTCCTGACGCGCTCCGGCGTCACGCTCGGCGCGGGCGCCGCCGCGGCGCAACTGCCTTTCAGCATGATCGGCGAAGCACAGGCCCAGGCGCAGGGCGCCGGCAACGTCCAGGTGAAGCGCACCGTGTGCACGCACTGCTCGGTGGGCTGCGCCATCGACGCCGTCGTCGAAAACGGCGTGTGGGTGCGCCAGGAGCCGGTGTTCGATTCGCCGCTCAACCTCGGCGCGCACTGCGCCAAGGGCGCCTCCGTGCGCGAGCACGGCATCACGCACGACTCGCACCGCCTCAAGTACCCGATGAAGCTCGAGGGCGGCAAGTGGGTGAGACTCACCTGGGACCAGGCGTACGACGAGGTGTCGAAGAAGCTCCTCGCCATCCGGCAGGAAAGCGGGCCGGACGCCCTGATGATCATCGGCTCGTCCAAGCACAACAACGAGCAGTCCTACCTGCTGTGCAAGTGGGCGCGGCTCTGGGGCAGCAACAACACCGACCACCAGGCGCGCATCTGCCACTCGACGACGGTGGCGGGCATCGCGAACACCTGGGGCTACGGCGCGATGACCAACTCGTACAACGACGAGCAGTACTCCAAATGCCTGCTGTTCTTCGGCTCCAACGCGGCCGAGGCGCACCCGGTGTCGATGCTGCACACCCTGCATGCCAAGGAGAACGGCTGCAAGGTGATCGTGGCGGATCCGCGCTACACGCGCACCGCGGCCAAGGCCGACAAGTACGTGCGCGTGCGCTCGGGCGCCGACGTGGCTTTCCTCTTCGGCCTGCTGCATCACATCTTCAAGAACGGCTGGGAGGACAAGAAGTACATCCACGACCGCGTCTACGGCATGGACAAGGTCAAGGAAGAGGTGATGGCCAAGTACACGCCGGCGGCGGTGGAAGAGGTGACTGGGGTCGGCGAGCAGGAGATGTACGAGACCGCGAAGATCCTCGCGGAGAACCGCCCCGGCTTCATCATCTGGGCGATGGGCCAGACGCAGCACACCAACGGCAACGCCATCGTGCGTGCGAGCGCGGTGCTGATGCTCGCGCTCGGCAACGTGGGCCGGCAGGGCGGGGGCGCCAACATCTACCGCGGCCACGACAACGTGCAGGGCGCGACCGACCTCGGGCCCAATCCGGATTCGCTGCCGGGCTATTACGGCGTCGCGCCGGGCTCGTTCGCGCACTGGGCGCGCGTGTGGAACGTCGACCTCGAATGGCTGAAGAAGCAGTACGCGAGCGAGGCGATGATGACCAAGCCCGGGATCACCGTGTCGCGCTGGTACGACGCGATCGTCGAGAAGAAGGAGAACATGGGGCAGGACGCGAACCTGCGCGCCGTGCTGTTCTGGGGCCATGCGCCGAACTCGCAGAGCCGCGGCCTCGACATGCTCGAGGCGATGAAGAAGCTCGAGATGATGGTGGTGATCGACCCGTATCCGTCGGCCACCGCGGCGATGATGGCGATGGCGAAGAAGGAGGGCTGCTATCTGCTGCCGGCGGCCACGCAGTTCGAGACCGAGGGCAGCGTGACGGCCTCCAACCGCTCGCTGCAGTGGCGCGAGCGCGTCATCGAGCCGCTGTTCGAGTCGCGCAGCGACCAGATGATCATGTACCAGCTGGCGCAGAAGCTCGGCTTCGCCGACCAGTTCATCGGCAAGCGCGACGGCAAGCAGAACATCAGCCTGGTGAAGGCGAAGGGCGGCATGGACGAGCCGTCGATGGAGGATACGACGCGCGAGTTCAATCGCGGCACGTGGACCATCGGCTACACCGGCCAGTCGCCCGAGCGGCTGCAGGCGCACATGAGGAACATGCACGTCTTCGACGTGAAGACGCTGCGCGCGAGGGGCGGCAAGGACGCGAAGACCGGATACGACCTCACCGGCGACTACTTCGGGCTGCCGTGGCCATGTTACGGCACTGCGGCGATCAAGCACCCCGGGTCGCCGAACCTGTACGACACCTCCAAGCACATCATGGACGGCGGCGGCAATTTCCGCGCCAACTTCGGCGTGGAGAAGGA
>JBBDXL010000161.1:0-16186 GCA_040902335.1 Burkholderiales bacterium | reverse complement strand
GGACGAGCAGCTCTCGTTCGAGGCGCGACGCTCCCTGCGCCATGCCGGCACCTAGACCCCTATCGGCGTTCCTCGACCCGCTCGAGCAACTTGCCCTTCCTTACTGCGTCACGGGTTCGGTTGCCGCCAGCGTTTACGGCGAGCCCAGGCTGACTGCGGATATCGACGTGATATTGCTGCTGGGCCCACAGCACATTGCCCTTGGGCACCGGCGGCGCATCGACATCGGCGGCACGGGCGCCTGGATCGCTCCGCCCGAATACGTGATCCTGCGCAAGCTGCAGTTCTACCGGGACGGCGGATCCGACAAGCATCTGCGCGACATCCGCTTCATGCTCGCGGCGACGCCCGTCGACCGGGAGTTCGTCGAAACGGAAGTTGCGCGGCGCGGGCTGCAGGAAACTTGGCAAGCGATCGAGAAGTAATGCCGGGCTCGCGTGGCCTGGCCTACCTGCTCCTCGCGCTGGCGATGCTGTTCTGGGCGGGGAACTGGGTTCTCGGCCGCGCGCTGCGCGACGCCTTCGAGCCGTTCACGCTCAACTTCCTGCGCTGGGCGCTCGCGACGCTGATCCTCGCGCCGTTCGCGCTGCCGGCGCTCGGCGCGCAGTGGCCCGTCGTCCGCCGGCACCTCGGCATCCTGCTGCTGCTCGCGCTCACCGGCGTGTCGCTGTTCCACGCCATGGTGTACCTGGGTCTAAGGACGACCACCACCGTCAACGCCATCCTGCTCAACTCGTCGCTGCCGCTGTTCATCCTCGCCTGCTCGTGGGTGCTCGAGCGCGAGCGCTCGACGCCGCGGCAGGTCGGCGGCATGCTGCTGTCGTTCGCCGGCATCCTGGTCATCCTGTCGCGCGGCGATCCGGCCAGCCTGCTGGGGCTCGCAGTGCACGCCGGCGACCTCTGGATCCTGCTCGCGATGCCGGTGTGGGGCGTGTACTCGGTGCTGCTCAAGCGCCGCCCGCCGGAGCTGGGCGGCGTGGCGTTCCTGTTCGCGATCTCGGCGATCGGCACGCTGCTTCTCATCCCCGCCGCGGTGCTCGCGCCGCCGCGCTGGCCCGGCACGCAGGCGATGCTCGGCGTGCTCTACATCGCCGTGTTCGCCTCGGTCCTCGCCTTCATCTGCTGGAACCGCGGCGTGGCGATCGTCGGCGCGAACGCGGCGGGATTCACGCTGCACCTGCTGCCGCTGTTCGGCACCGTGCTCGCCATCGTCTTTCTCGACGAGACGTTCCAGGCCTTTCATGCGCTCGGCTTCGCCACCATCCTCGCCGGCGTCGTCGTGGCGACGCGCGCGCGCGGCCCTGCGTAGGGTGGGCCGCCGGCCCACCCTACAATGATGCGTGCCCGGCCGCGCCGTCCTGCTCCTTTCCCTCGCCGCCTTCGCCAGCGCCGCGGCGCTGCGCGCCGCCGATCCGCTGTTGCCGCTGATCGCCGGCGAATTCGGCACCACGCCCGGCGGCGCCGCCGCGGTAATCACCGGCTTCGCCGTCGCCTACGGCCTGTTGCAGCTGGTGAACGGGCCGCTCGCCGACCGCATCGGCAAGTACCGCATGGTGTTCCTGATCACCGCGATCTCCGCAGTGGGCAACCTCGCCTGCGCTCTCGCGCCCTCGCTCGCGACGCTCGTCGCCGCGCGCTTCCTCACCGGCGCGACGGTGGGTGGAATCGTGCCGCTCGCCATGGCCTGGATCGGCGACGCCGTGCCCTACGAGAGGCGCCAGCTGGTGCTGGCGCGCTTTCTGGTAGGGCACATGCTCGGCGTCGCCTTCGCCACTTCGGTCTCGGGCTTTCTCGGCGAGCGCTTCGGCTGGCAGGCCATGTTCTATCTGCTCACGGTGCTCTATGCGGTGACGGCGCTGCTGCTCTATCTCGAGCTGCGCGGCAACCCGCAGACGCGCGCGCAGCACGCCGACGCCACGCCGCTCGCCGCGGCGTTCCGGCGCATGGCGGGGCTGACGCGCCTGCCGTGGGTGCGCGTGATCCTCGCCACCGTGTTCATCGAGGGCGCGCTGTTCTACGGCGCGCTGGCGTTCGTCGCCTTGTACGTGCACCAGCGCTTCGGCCTGAGCCTCGGCGCGAGCGGCTCGGTCGCCGCCATGTTCGCCGCGGGCGGGCTGCTGTTCGCGGCATTGGCCGGTCGGCTCCTGCCGCGGCTCGGTGAGCGCGGGCTGGTGTTACTGGGCGGCGGGCTGATGGCGCTCGGCTTTCTCGCGCTCGCGCTCGCCCCCGCGCCCGGCTGGACCGTTCCCTGCGTGGTGGTTCTGGGAGCGGGGATTTACATGATGCACAACACGCTGCAGGTGCACGCCACGCAGATGGCGCCGGCGACGCGCGGCGCGGCGCTGGCGATCTTCGCCTGCAGCCTGTTCACGGGCCAGTCGGCGGGCGTGTGGCTCGCTTCGCAGACGGTCGATGCGGCGGGCGCGCGGCCGGTGTTCGCTGTCGCGGCGATCGGCCTTGCGCTGCTGGCGCTCGACTTCCGGCGGCGGCTGGGCAGTTGATCGAGACCGACAACGTGGGCGATGCGTTCGTTCCCCAGATCGCGGTGGACGGACCAGCCGGCCGGCGAGGAATCATCCGGGCCGCCGCAGCTTGACCGGCCCACCGGGCCGGACTAGCATTCCGTATCTCATTTGTAATACAGAGGGCTGCGATGCCAGTATCGCTGCGCATACCCGAGGCGGTGAAAAAGCGCGTCGCCAGGCGCGCCCAGGCGCAGCAAACGACCGCGCACGCCTTCATGCTCGACGCGATCAACGAGAAGCTCGAGGCCGAGGAAGCGCGCGCGGCGTTCCATGCCGAGGCGCAACGCCGTCTGGCGGGAATGAAGCGCTCGGGCGCGGGCATTCCGGCGCACCAGGTGTTCGACTACCTGCTGGCGCGCGCACGCGGACGCAAGCCGGCACGGCCTAAAACTCGCAACATCGCGTGATCGTATTCGCCGGAGAAGCGCTCGCGGACCTGGAGCGCATCTTCGAGTTCAATCTCGCGCGCGACCCGGCGAGCGCGCTCGATCACATCGCGAAGGTGCGCAGCGCCGTCCTGGTTCTGGAGGCCCACCCCGAGATCGGACGCCCGGTGCCGGGTTCGACGTTACGCGAACTGGTGATCTCGTACGGCAAGTCCGGCTACGTGGCCCTCTACGAGTACTCCGCAGGCGAAGGCCTGCTCCGGGTGGCGGCGATCCGCCACCAGCGCGAAGCCGGCTACCGGCCCGGATAGGCCTCCTCGCCGCCCGCCGTTGCTGTCCAAACCCGGGACTGACACGGTAAGATGTCCTGAACCCGGGGCTTACAGGAGGAGATCATCATGGTCCGCATCGGCAAGGTTGTATTCCCATTCCTCTTTTGCGCGCTCGCCTCGACAGGCGCTCTGGCGCAGCAGCCGCTCAGGATCGGCATCGTCACCTTCCTCTCCGGACCCGCGGCCGGGCCGTTCGGCGTGCCGGCGCGCAACGGCTTCGAGCTGGTGGCCGAGATGCTCAACGCCGGCCGTGCGCCGGTGCCGTACGCGACCAAGGGCTTCGGCGGCAACCCGATCGAGCTGGTGGTCATCGACGAAGCGGGCGGGCCGCAGAAGCAGGTCGCGGAGCTGCGCAACCTCTCGCAACGGGTGGACTACGTTGTCGGCTACATTTCGAGCGGCGACTGCCTGGCGGTCGCGCCGGTGGCCGAGGAGCTGAAAAAGCTCACCGTGCTGTTCGACTGCGGCACCCCGCGCATCTTCGAGGACGCTTCCTACAAGTACGTGTTCCGCACCGGGCCGCACGGCACCATGGACAACACCGCGGCGGCGCTCTACGCGCTCGAGCGCCATCCGAACGTCAAGTCCATCGCCGGCATCAACCAGAACTACGCCTGGGGCCAGGATTCCTGGGCCGACTTCGAGGCGGCGATGAAGGCGCTCAAGCCCGGCATCGAGGTCAGGACTTCGCAGATGACCAAGCTGTTCGCGGGCCAGTTCGGCGCCGAGATCTCCACGCTGCTCGCCTCGGGCGCCGACCTGATCCATTCCAGCTTCTGGGGCGGCGATCTCGAGGGGCTGGTGCTGCAGGGCGCGCCGCGCGGGCTGTTCCAGAAGCACATCGTCGTGCTCTCGGCAGGCGAGCCGGGGATCAACCGGCTCGGCAGCAGGATTCCCGACGGCACCATCATCGGCGCGCGCGGTCCCTTCGGCCCGTTTGCGCCCGACACCGAGTTCAACCGCTGGTTCAGGAGCGCGTTCGTGGAGCGCTACAACGTGCCGCCGAACTACGCCTCGTACAAGGCGGCCAACGCGCTGTTCGGGCTTAAGTCGGCCTACGAGAAGGCGCAGAAGGCGGGCGCGGCGAACCCGAACCAGGACCAGATCATCGCCGCGTTCGAGAACCTGAACTTCGATGGCGTTGGCGGCACGGTGAAGATGTCGCTCGGCAAGGGCCACCAGGCGACCATGGAGAACGCCATCGGAACCGCGAAGACGGTCGGCGGCGAGCTGCGCATGGTGGACGTGAAGCGCTATGCGCCCGAGCGCATCAATCCGCCGGAAGGCATGAAGAGCGAAGCCTGGATCAAGTCCGGATTCAGAAAATAGTTGAATAACCTCCTCGCCGTCATCTTCGACGGCGTCGTCTATTCCTCGTGGCTGTTCCTGATGGCCGCGGGGCTCACGCTGATCTACGGCGTGATGAGGATCCTCAACATCGCGCACGGCAGCCTGTACGCGCTGGGCGGCTACACCGCGGCCACGCTCGCCGGCGCCTGGCTCGCCGCGGGCCAGGCGGCAATCGGCAGCTACGCGATGCTGGTGGCGGCGGCAGTGCTGGTCGGCCTCGTCATGGGCCCGCTGCTGGAGCGCGGGCTGCTCAAATGGATGTACGGCAAGGACGAGGTGGTGCTGCTGTTGGTCACCTACGCCGCGTTCCTCATCCTGGAGGATGCGATCAAGCTCGTCTGGGGCGTCGAATCGATGCTGCTGCCCGACCCGTACTCGCTGCCCGGCAACTTCCACATCGGCACGCTCGCCTACCCGGTCTACAACCTGCTGCTGATCGCGATGGCGATCGTTGTCGGGCTGGCGCTCGCCTGGGCGCTGTACCGCACTCGGCAAGGCAAGCTGCTGCTCGCCGTGATCCACGACCGCGAGATGAGCGCTGCGATGGGCATCGACGTCAACCGGGTCTACCTCGTCACCTTCACCGTCGGCTCGATGCTGGCGGCGCTGGGCGGTGCGCTCACGGCACCGATGATCGCGGTCTCGCCGGGCATCGGCGTGGAAGTGATCGTGCTCTCGTTCGCAGTGGTGGTGGTCGGCGGGCTGGGAAGCCTCGGCGGCGCGGCGATCGGCGCGCTGATGGTCGGCATCGTGCGCTCGGCCGCGGTGCGCTACTGGCCGGAAGCCGAGCTGTTCACCATCTATTTCGTCATGGCGATGGTGCTGATCGCGCGGCCCAAGGGCCTGTTCAGCGCCCCGGAGGCGCGCAAGATATGAGCCGCGACCGGACGCTGCCTGCATTGGCGATCGCTTGCGCGCTGCTGCTCGCGGCCGCGGCATTCGCGCCGCAGTGGCTCGTGTTCCTGCTGGCGCTCGCGCTCGCCAAGGGCCTGGTGGTGCTCGGGCTGGTGCTGCTCATGCGCACCGGACTGGTGTCGTTCGGGCAGGGGCTTTACTTCGGACTGGGCGCCTATGCCGCGGCGCTGCTCTCGCATCGCGCCGGGCTCGCCGACGCGGCCCTGATGATCGTCGCCGGCACCGTGTGCGCCGCGGCGGTGGCCGCGATCCTCGGGCTGCTGCTGGCGCGCTACCGCGAGATCTTCTTCGCCATGCTGTCGCTCGCGTTTTCGATGATCCTGTACGGCGCGCTGGTGAAGAGCTCGGCGCTCGGCTCGACCGACGGCTTCAACCTGCATGCCAAGGCGTTCGCCGGGATGGCCCTCGCCGCGGGGCTCGAGCGGCGCGTGTTCTTCGCGGTGTCGGTGGTCGCGATGTTCTGCGTCGGGTGGCTGCTGCACCGCTATCTGGCCTCGCACTGGGGCCGGCTTTCGGCCGCGATCCGCGACAACGAGCTGCGCGTCGAGTATCTCGGCGCCTCGGTGTACCGCGTGGTGTACGTGAATTACGTCGCGGCAGGAGCGCTTGCCGGGATGGGGGGCGCGTTCGCCGCGCTGGCGGTGGGCCACGTCGACCCGGAGACCGCCTACTGGACCACCTCGGGGGAGTTCGTGTTCATCGCCATCCTCGGCGGCACCGGCAACGTGCTGGCGCCGTTCCTGTCGGCCGCCATCTTCGAGGGGCTGCGCACCGTCGCCAACCAGTACGCGCCCAACGTATGGCAGATGTCGCTCGGGCTGGCGATGCTCGCGATCATCATGTTCCTGCCCGGCGGCCTGTGGACCCTGCTGCGCAGGCGCGGCGCGGCATGAGCGCCGTCCTGGTCTGCGACGGCCTGCACAAGAGCTTCGGCGCGGTGAGCGCCGCCGCCGACGTCAGCCTGTCGTTCGAGCGCGAGAGCGTGGTGAGCCTGATCGGCGCCAACGGCGCCGGCAAGACGACCTTCCTCAACATGGTCACCGGCTACCTGAAGCCCGACCGCGGCAGCATCCGCTTCGAAGGGCGCGAATTGACGGGGCATACGCCGCGTGAAATCACGGGTTTCGGCATCTGCCGCTCGTTCCAGATCCCGCAGCTTTTTCATTCGCTCAGCGTGCGCGACAATCTGCTGGTCGCCGAAGGCATCGCGGCGACGGAGCGCGCAGAGGAGGCGACCGACGAAGTGCTCGAGCGCTTCGGCCTGACGCAGTATGGCGGGCAGCCTGCCGCGCTGCTTCCCGAGGGCGTGCGCAAGCTGCTGGACGTGGCGCTGGCGCTGGTCGCCAGGCCCAAGGTCCTGCTGCTCGACGAACCGACCAGCGGCGTCGCCGCCGACGAGAAGTACGGCGTCATGGATCTGGTGATGGGCGCGGTGCGCGGCCAGGGCGTCACGGTACTGTTCGTGGAGCACGACATGGACATCGTGCAGCGCTACTGCGGGCGCGTGGTCGCGTTCTACGACGGCCGCGTGATCGCCGACGGCGAGCCGCGCAAGGTGCTCGACGACGCCGAGGTGCGGCGCTACGTGATCGGCGAGGAGGCGCATGCTTAGGCTGGCGGACGTCTCGGTGTCGATCGGGCCGGTCGGAATCCTGCGCAACGTCAGCATGGCGATCGGGACCGGCCAGTTCGCCGGGCTGATCGGCCGCAACGGCGCCGGCAAGACCACCCTGATGCGCTCGATCATGGGCATCTTGCCCTGTCGCGAAGGCGCCCTCGAGCTCGACGGCGCGCCATTGCGCCCGATGCCGATCCACGGGCGTGTCGCGCTGGGCGTCGGCTACATGCCCGAGGACCGCAGGCTGGTTCCAGGTCTCTCGGTGGAGGAGAACGTGCTGCTGCCGGCGTGGGCGGCGCGGCTGCCCGATGCGGCCGCGCGGCTGGCGCGCGTGTATCGGGCGATTCCCGAAGTGGAGCAGTTCCGCGCGCGCCGCGCGCTGCAGCTCTCCGGCGGCCAGCAGAAACTCGTCGCGCTCGCTCGCGCGATGGTGGCCGGAACGCGGCTGCTGCTGCTCGACGAGCCGTTCGAAGGCGTGGCGCCGGTACTGGCGCGACGCCTCGCCGAGGTGATCGCGTCGCTGAGACAGACCGGACTTACTGCCATCATCTCCGAATCGAGCCTGACGCACGCGCACGGGCTGTTCGACCGCGTGTTCGTCATCGACCGCGGCGAGGTTCTCCCGCAGTAGGATGAAAGACTTCACCTACGTCTCGTTTGCCTCGCGCGTCGTCTTCGGCGCGGGCAGCGTGCGCAAGCTGCCCGAGGAAGTGGACAGGCTCGGCGCGAAGCGCGCGCTCGTCCTCTCCACGCCGGGCCGCGCGGCGGACGCGAAGCGCCTCACGGCGTCGCTCGGTGCGCGTTTCGCGGGCATCTACGACAAGGCGGTGATGCACGTGCCGATGCAGACGGCCGAGGACGGGCGGCGCGTGGCGCGCGAGCTCGGCGCGGATTGCTGCGTCGCAGTGGGCGGCGGCTCGACCATCGGCCTGGGCAAGGCGATTGCGCTCACCACTGGAATGCCCGTGCTCGCGGTGCCGACGACGTACTCGGGCTCGGAGATGACGCCGGCACAGGGCTTCGTCGAGGGCGGCGTGAAGCGCGTGCGGCTCGATCCGAAGATGCTGCCGAAGACGGTCATCTACGACCCCGAGCTCACTGTCAAGCTGCCGGCGGCGACCTCGGCGGCGAGCGGCATGAACGCGATGGCGCATTGCGCCGAGGCGCTGTACGCGCAGAACTCGAACCCCATCGTGCAGCTCATGGCCGAGGAGGGCATCCGCGCGCTGGCGGCGTCGCTGCCGCGCATCGTCGCCGATCCGAAGAACCTGGAGGCGCGCGGCGAGGCGCTCTACGGCGCGTGGCTCGCGGGCGTCGTGCTCGCCGCGGGCGGCATGGCGCTGCACCACAAGCTCTGCCACACGCTCGGCGGCACCTGGAACCTGCCGCACGCCGAGACCCACTCGATCGTGCTGCCGCACGCTGTGCGCTACAACCGCGACGCCGCGCCCGAGGCGATGGCGCGCATCGCGCGCGCGATCGGGGCCGACGACGCGGCTGGCGGGCTCTACGACCTGCAACTGAAGCTCGGGCTGAAAATGAAGCTCGCCGACCTGGGCGTGCCCGCGAGCGACCTGGAGCGGGCGGCGAGCATCGCTCTCGAGGCGCCGTACCCGAATCCCGCGACCGTCACCTACGAGGGCGTCCTCGCGCTGCTGCGACGAGCGCACGCGGGATTGCGTCCCGAGTGAGATGCGCCCCGTGCTGGTAAGCTGAGGTATGGCGCAACTCGCCCTCGGCCTTGCCGGCACGCTGCGCCGCCACACGATGGCGGCGAGCGCCGTCGTGGTGCTGGGGCTCGCCTGGTGGTGGCAGCTTGCCGCGCTGCAGCAGGCACGCGAGCTGATCTGGCTCGGCGTGACCGCGGTCTCGGTGCTCAGCGGCTTCATCGCGCTCGGCTGGCTGCGCCCGGCGCGCGTCGGCATCACCGCGCCGCAGGCGATGATGCTGCTCGGCACTGTCGGCATGCTCGCCGGGCTCGCGCTCGACGTGCAGCGCGCGGGGCTCGAGGCCATCGCCTCGATGTGCGCCGCGAGCGGCCCCGATTTCCTGGCGCTGGCGCAGCTGCACCTCGCCTGGCTGCCGGCGATGCACGCAGGCATGGTGACGGGCGGACTGGGCGCGCTCGTCTGGCTGCGCAAGGTGCGGCCGCACTGCAGGCGCCAGTTCTGCGCGCGCTTCGCGCAGAACCTCGCCTGCTCGGCGTGGATGATGATGGGCATGGTCGCCGGCGTGATCCTGTATTACCGCCTGGCGGCGTGGTTCGGGTCCGCGGGCGTGCCGGCGATGCTCGGCGGCATGATCGGCGGCATGGTCTGGGGCATGGTGGTGAGCGTGACGATTTACCGCATTGCGCTCGGCGTGCTCGACGCGCGCCGATAAACGAGGTCCGCGCCGCACGCGCGATTCAAGGGAGGGGAGGCCCATGATTCCTGCGCCATTCGACTATCACCGTCCATCCTCGCTCGACGAGGCGATCGGCCTGCTGACGAAGCACGGCGAGCAGGCGAAGGTGCTCTCCGGGGGCATGAGCCTGCTGCCGACGCTGAAGCTGCGCCTCGGTTCCTTCGCGCATCTGGTCGACATCAACCGCATATCGGGACTGGACGGCATCCGGGAGGACGGCGGATTCCTGCGCATCGGCGCGATGACCCGCCAGGCGGCGCTCGAGCGCTCCGAGCTCATCCGCAGGAAGTACCCGATCCTCGGCGACGCGGTGCCGCTGATCGCCGATCCGCTGGTGCGTAACCGCGGTACCGTCGGCGGCAACGTCGCCAACGGCGACCCGGCGAACGACCAGCCGGCGATCATGATCGCGCTCGGCGCGACGCTGGTGGCGCGCGGGCCGAAGGACGAGCGCACGATCCCCGCCAACAGGTTCTACACCGGCCTGTACGAGACGGCGCTCGCGCGCGACGAGATCCTCACCGAGATCCGCATCCCGATGCCGCCGACCAGGAGCGGCGGCGCCTACCAGAAGCTCAAACGCAAGACCGGGGATTTCGCGGTCGCGGCAGCGGCGGTGCAACTCACGCTGGACGCCAAGGGCGCGGTGGCGAGCTGCGGCATCGCGCTGACCAACGCCGGGCCGACGCCGCTCGAAGCGACCGACGCCATGAAGTTCCTCGTGGGCAAGGCGCCCGAGGCGAAGACCCTCGCCGAGGCGGCGAAGCTCGCCGCGGCGAAGGCCAGTCCGAGCGCCGATCATCGCGGCTCGGTCGAGTACAAGAAGGACATGGCGCGCGTGATGACGCTGCGCGCGCTGCTGACGGCGTGCGAGCGCGCGGGGGGGAAATAGCCATGGCCAGGCACAAGATCAGCGTCACGGTGAACGGCGCCGTGCGCGAAGCCGAGGTCGAGTCGCGCCTGCTCCTCGTGCACCTGCTGCGCGAAGTGTTCCGCATGACCGGCACGCACGTGGGCTGCGACACCTCGCACTGCGGCGCCTGCACGGTGATCCTCGACGGCGAGCCGGTGAAGTCCTGCACGCTGCTCGCGGTGCAGGCCGACGGCTGCAAGATCACCACGGTGGAAGGGCTGGAGCAGGGCGGCAAGCTCCATCCGGTGCAGGAGGGCTTCACCGAGAAGCACGGCCTGCAGTGCGGCTTCTGCACGCCGGGCATGATGCTCTCCAGCGTCGCGCTGCTCGAGCGCAACAAGAACCCGAGCGAGCAGCAGATCCGCGAGGCGATCGCGGGAAATCTGTGCCGCTGCACCGGCTACGTCAACATCATCAAGGCCGTGCAGTACGCGGCCGAGAAAATGCGCTAGGGAGGCTGCCATGGCTACTCCGAAGACCGACGCCAGGATCAGCGGCATGGGTCACTCCATGAAGCGCAAGGAAGACCCGCGCTTCATCCGCGGCCAGGGCCGCTACGTCGACGACATCACGCTGCCCGGGATGCTCTACATGGACATCGTGCGCAGCCCCTACGCGCACGCGAAGATCAAGAAGATCAACACCGAAGCGGCGCTCAAGATCCCGGGCGTGCTGGCGGTGATCGACGGCCCTACGCTGGAGAAGTACAAGCTGCACTGGATGCCGACCATCTCCTCGGACACGCAGATGGTGCTGCCGATCGACGAGGTGATGTACCAGGCGCAGGAGGTGTGCGCGGTGATCGCCACCGAGCGCTACATCGCCGCCGACGGCGCGGACGCCGTGGAAGTCGAGTACGAGCCGCTGCCGCCGATGATGGATCCCTTCAAGTCGATGGCCAAGGGCGCGCCGGTGCTGCGGAAAGACAAGAAGGACCAGAAGGACAACATCGCCTTTCACTGGGAAGCGGGCGACCGCGCCGACACCGACAAGGCGCTGAAGGCGGCGGAAGTGGTGGTGACGGAGAACGTCTACCTGCCGCGCATCCACGTCGCCTCGATGGAGACCTGCGGCTGCGTCGCCGATTTCGACGCCGCGCAGGGCAAGCTCACCGTGTACATGACGACGCAGGCGCCGCACGCCATCCGCACCGTGTTCGCGCTGGTGGCGGGCCACGTCGGGCTGTCGGAGGAGCGCATCCGCATCATCTCGCCCGACATCGGCGGCGGGTTCGGCGGCAAAGTGCCGGTGTACCCGGGCTACGTGATCGCGGTGGCGGCCTCGGTGGTGATCGGCAAGCCGGTGAAGTGGATCGAGGACCGCATGGAGAACCTGCAGGCGGATTCCTTTGCGCGCGACTACCACATGAAGGTCGAGCTCGGCGCGAAGAAGGACGGCACCATGACCGCGCTGCGCATCAAGACGGTCGCCGACCACGGCTACTCGAACGCTTCCGCCAACCCCTCGAAGTACCCCGCGGGGCTGTTCTCGATCTGCACCGGCTCCTACGACCTGAAGCACGCCTTCTGCGAGGTGGATGCGGTGTACACCCACAAGCCGCCCGGCGGCGTGGCCTACCGGTGCTCGTTCCGCGTCACCGAGGCGGTGCACGCGGTCGAGCGCATCACCGACGCCCTGGCGCAAAAGCTGAACATGGACCCGGCCGAGCTGCGCATGAAGAACTTCATCAGGCCCGAGCAGTTCCCGTACAAGTCGGTGCTCGGCTGGGAGTACGACAGCGGCAACTACGCGCCGGCGCTGAAGAAGGCGATGGACCTCATCGGCTACGACGCGCTGAGGAAGGAGCAGGCCGAGAAGCGCAAGAAAGGCGAGCTGATGGGCATCGGCATCTCGAGCTTCACCGAGATCGTCGGCGCCGGGCCGTCGCGCGACTTCGACATCCTCGGCATCAAGATGTTCGACTCGGCCGAAATCCGCGTGCACCCGACCGGCAAGGCGATCGCGCGCTTCGGCACCAAGAGCCAGGGCCAGGGGCACGAGACCACCTACGCGCAGATCGTGGCGGAAGAACTGGGCATTCCAGCCTCCGACATCCAGGTGGAGGAAGGCGACACCGATACCGCGCCCTACGGCCTGGGCACCTACGCCAGCCGCTCGACGCCGACTTCCGGCGCGGCCGCGGCGCTCGCCGCGCGCAAGATCCGCGACAAGGCCAAGCAGATCGCAGCGCACCTGCTGGAGTGCAGCGCGGCCGACCTCGATTGGGTGCCGGGCAAGTTCTTCATCAAGGGCGTGCCGCAGAAGTCAAAAACCATCCAGGAGTGCGCTTTCGCCGCCTACACGAACCACCCGCAAGGCATGGAAGCGGGGCTCGAGGCGACGCACTACTACGACCCGCCCAACCTCACCTTTCCCTTCGGCAGCTACATCTGCGTGGTGGACATCGACCCCGGAACGGGCGTGGTCAAGGTGCGCCGCTTCGTCGCGGTGGACGACTGCGGCAACATCATCAATCCGATGATCGTCGACGGCCAGATCCACGGCGGCCTCAACCAGGGCCTCGCCCCGGCGCTCTACGAGGAGATCAGCTACGACGACGAGGGCAACATCACCGGCGGCAGCTTCATCGATTACCTCGTGCCGACCTCGCTCGAGTCGCCCAACTGGGAGACCGACAAGACCATCACGCCCTCGCCGCACCACCCGCTTGGCGCGAAGGGCGTAGGCGAATCGGCGACCGTGGGCGCGCCGCCCGCCATCGCCAACGCGGTGGTGGACGCGCTGCGCCACCTCGGCGTGACGCACATCGACATCCCGATCACGCCGGAAAAAGTGTGGCGGGTGCTGAAGGGGAAGGGGGCGGCGGCTTAGCCGAACTCCTTTTCCTGCAGCGCGCGCCACATCAGCTTGCCCGAGGGCGTGCGCGGCAGCGCCTCGGCGAACGTCAGCTGGCGCGGCGCCTTGTAGGCGGCCATGCGGCCGCGCGCCCAGTCCAGGATCTCCTCGGCGCTCGCCGCGGCGCCCGGCTTCAGCACCACGACCGCCTTCACGGTCTCGCCGCGGCGCGCGTCGGGCGCGGCGATGATGCAGCACTCCATGATCGCCGGATGCTGGTACATGGCGGCCTCGACTTCCGCCGGCCACACCTTGTAGCCCGCGGCGTTGATCATGCGCTTCAGGCGATCCGAGATATAGAAGTAGCCGTCCTCGTCGGTGCGGCCGAGGTCGCCCGTGCGGAAGAACGGCTTGCCTTCGACTTCGGCCCAGGACGCGCGGAACTCCTTCTCCTTTCCCCAGTAGCCTTTCAGGAGTTGCGGCCCGCGCACCACGATCTCGCCCTGCTCGCCGGGGCCGAGCACGCGGCAGGTCTCCGGATCGACGACCAGCGACTCGGTGTCGAAGGTCGGGATACCGAGGCACTGCTTTTTCGGGTTCTGCGGCGGGTTGATGTGCGTCTGCGAGATGGTCTCGGTCATGCCGTAGCCCTCGATGTAGCGCACGCCGCAGAGCTCGAAGAGCTTCTGCGCGATCGCCTCGGGCATCGCCGAGCCGCCGCCGAAGATCCAGGTGAGCGAGCGGACGTCGTGCTCGAGCGCCCCGGGATGCGACAGCAGGTCCACCACCATGGTCGGCACGTTGTCCCAGTGCGTGCAGCGGTGGCGCTCCACGAGTTCGGCCGCGGCGAGCGGATCCCAGCGCCGCTGGATGACGATGCTGCCGGCGGCGTACACCGTGGCGAGAAAGCTGTGGATCAGCCCGGTGACGTGGAAAAAGGGCGCCGTGGCGAGCGCCACCGTGTCCGCGCTGACGTGCTTCCAGAGCGCCGAGCCGGCGATGTTGTGCAGGCAGGTGGCGTGCGTATGCATGCAGCCCTTGGGCTGCCCGGTGCTTCCCGAGGTGTAGGGCATAAGGCAGAGGTCGTCGAACCTCGAGCGCGAGGGTGCGGGCGCATCGGCACCGGGACGCCAGTCGTCCATCACGATCAGCTCGTCGAGCGGCAGGCCCGAGAAGCGGTTCGCGACCTCCTTCTCGGCGATGGCCACGCGCGCGCCACTGTCTTCCAGGTAGTGCGTGAGTTCGCCGGCCACGTTCGCCGGGCTGACCGGCACCGCCACCGCGTCGGCGCGCAGGACGCCGAACAGCGCGGTGATGTAGTCCGGACCGTTCTGCAGATCGAGCAGCACGCGCTCGCCCTTGCCGACGCCGCAGCCGCGCTGCAGGTGCCCGGCGAGCGCCTCGACGCGCGCCGCGAGCTCGCGGTAGCTCAGCGTGGCACCCTGGAACACCGTGGCTGCTTTGTCGGGATATCGCGACGCCGCGCGCGCGAGCAGATCGTGCAGCCGGAGCGGCGGCAGCGACAGGCTCCTCGGCATGTCGGGCGGCCAGTGGGCAAAGTGGCGGGGTTCCACGGCCGGGAAGTATAGTGGGCCCGGGACGGCATTCGAACCGTGCAACCTCGGGGAGGGACGGTGCGCTGGTGCAAGCTCGTGACCGCGCTGGCGCTGGCCGCAGCGGTCGCCGCGTACCTCGTTCTCGATCTCGGCCGCTTTCTGACGCTCGACGCGCTGCGGGGTGCCTGGGTCGAGCTCGACTCCTACTACCGGGCGTATCCCGTGCGCGCCGTCGCTTTCTTCTTCGTCGCGTACGTCGCGCTCGCCGTCCTGTCGCTTCCCGGCGCTGCCGCGCTGACGCTCGCGGCCGGCGCCCTGTTCGGACCCGTTGCCGGCACGGCTGTTGTCGCCTTCGCCTCGGCGATCGGCGCCACGCTCGCGTTCCTCCTGTGCCGGTTCTTGTTGCGTCACGTCGTGCAACGGCGATTCGAGCGCCCCCTCGGGGCGTTGAACCGCATCGTCGATCGAGACGGCGCGTATTACCTGTTCGCGCTGCGCCTGCTGCCGGGCGTTCCGCACGGGCTCGTCAATCTGCTCATGGCACTCACGTCGATGCGCGCGCTGACCTTCTACTTCGTGACCCAGGTGGGCGTGCTGCCCGCATGCGTGCTCTATGTGAACGCCGGCGCGCGGCTCGCGTCGCTCGAGTCGCTCGGCGGGATCGTGTCGCCGGGGTTGAGCGTTTCGCTCGCGCTCCTCGGGATGCTGCCGCTCGTCGCGCGCAGCCTGTCTCGAATCAGGCGGTGAGCGCTGCCGCCGCCGTTCCGATCGCCCTGAGTGTCCCGCCTGCCCGCGGGCAGGCGGTATAGTTGCCGCGTGGCCGGGCATTCATTCCTCTTTCGCGAAGGCGTGTGGCGCGCCGCGGGCGAGTACCGCGACGGCGGCGGCACCGTGACCAAGGTGGACGGCGAGACGCGCGTGCGGCACGAGCGGGGCAAGTGGCTGACCGAGGGCGTGATGCGCGTGAAGTCGATTCCGCCCAAGGAGCAGGCGAACCGCACCGAGATCGCGCCGTTCTCTCCCGGCTCGAACGCCACGCACTGGTCCTCCGAGAGCGCGGCGATCGGCTCGCTCAACGGGCGCTTCGTGATTGCCGGGGACACCATCCTGTCTTTCTATGCCAGCGGTACCGGGCGCTACCGCGGCTTCGAGAGCATGCAGCAGAAGGACGCGAAGCACTACCTGGTGCGCGGCGCGATGCTCGACCAGGACAAGGTGGTCTCGACCTGGGTGCTCGAATTGCAGCTCGAGCGCTGATGGCGGACAGCGCCTTCGTGCGCGCGAGCAGTGGCGCTTGGCGCGCGACCGAGCTCACCCGCGGGCCCTGGAATCCGGAGCACCAGCACGCCGGGCCGCCGACCGCGCTCGTCGCGCGCCAGGTGCTGCGCG
>JBBDXL010000160.1:0-16499 GCA_040902335.1 Burkholderiales bacterium | reverse complement strand
GCAGGACAGCTCCTGGTATCGCGCTCGTTCTACGAGGTCGTGTCCTGCCTGTCGCTTGATTACGCCAGCCTGTTCAGCTACGTCGGGGCGCGCACCGACAAACACGTGCGCGAGCACGAGGTGTATTCGGTGGGCATCGGCACGGACGCGGCGCGCCGCGTGATCGAGACCGGCTCGCGCCGCGTGGCGCCGCGTCGCGGGCCGCGGCTGATCGGCGAGCTGACCGACGTGCGGCCGTTCGGCGTGCACCGCATGGCGTTCATCGGCGCACCGCTTGCTTTCGTGCTGCTGGTGAGCGGTGGCGTGGCGGTGCGCGCGCAGATGCACCATGCGCAGCTGGTGCTCATGCCAGCGCCCCAGGCCGTCAAGACCGTCACGCAGGCTCCTGCTAGGAGCAAGGCATCGCCTGCCCCTGAAACAGGCACGGCGCTGGAGCGCGCGCAGCCCGATCCGCGGCTGCAGGCTGCGCCCTCTGCGGAGCCAAATAAAGACATTGCCGCAGCGCCTATGCGTGCACAATCTGCGGCGGCGGCCGCGCCGGGCGGCGTCATTCAGCTGGCCATCCTGCCCTGGGGCGAGGTGTTCGTAAACGGCAAGAGCCGCGGCGTCAGCCCGCCGCTGCGCTCGGTCGACGTGCCCCCGGGCACGCACACGATCCAAGTCCGCAATACTTCGTTTCCGACCCATACCCGGCGCGTGAAAGTGCGTGCGGGCGAGCCGGTGCGCATCCGCCATCGCTTTCGCTAAGCGCGCTCTCGCGGTATCTTCCGGCCGGTGGCTTCGGGGAAGATATGGATGTGCGTTTGCGCTGCCAGGGCTCAGGCGGGATGAGAGCCTTTGCAGCCATGGCGCTGATCGTTGCAGGCTTGCCGCTCGGCGGCTGCCAGAGCGCGATGAAAGGCGTTCAGGAGGACTTCAGATCCGTTTTCGGCAGCACCAAGGGGGCGCCCGCGCTTGCTCTCGGCATCCGGCAGTACGAGGAAGGAAAATACGCCGAGGCTGCGGAGAGCCTGAATAGCGGCCTTTATCAGGGCCTGTCCAGCGACGAACGCGTCAAGACTCACAAGTTCCTGGCTTTCATCAACTGCGTGTCCAATCGCCCGTCCGCATGCCTGGTGGAGTTTCGTCGCGCGCTGGCGATCAACCCGAACTTGGAGCTGAGCGCAGCCGAGGCGGGGCATCCGATCTGGGGCCCGGTGTTTCGCGCGGTCAAGTCCAGCCGCTAGCCGCCAGCGCGGGCGCCATGGACGACCAACAGCTCGGCCGCTTCGAAGTCCTCGCCGAGATCGGCCGCGGGGCGATGGGCATCGTCTACAAGGCGAAGGACCCGATGCTCGAGCGCGTCGTCGCCATCAAGACCATCAACATGGGCATGGACCGCGACGGCGCGGAGATGTACGAAAAACGCTTCTACCAGGAGGCGCGCGCGGCGGGCGGTCTCAACCATCCCAACATCGTCACCGTCTACGACATCGGCAAGACCGACACCGAGTGCTACATGGCGATGGAGTACATCGAAGGCGCGGAGCTGCGCACGCTGCTGCTGCCCGGCAAGCCGCTCGCCGTGCCGCGCGCGCTGTCGATCGCCGCGCAGGTGGCGGAAGGCCTCGCCTACGCCCACGAGCGCGGCGTGGTGCACCGGGACATCAAGCCCGCCAACATCATGGTGCCGGAGAGCGGCGCGGTGAAGATCACCGATTTCGGCATCGCGCGCATGCGCTCGTCGAACGTGCAGACGCAGACCGGCATGATGATGGGCTCGCCGAAGTACATGTCGCCCGAGCAGGTGATCGGCAAGCGCGCCGACCACCGCACCGACATCTTTTCGCTCGGCGTGATCCTCTACGAAATGCTGACCGGCACGACGCCCTTCACCGGCGAAAGCGTCAACGCGGTGATGTACCAGATCGTGAACTTCGTGCCGCCGGCGATGAGCGCCATCAATCCGGCGTCGCCGGCCGCGCTAGACGCCATTGTTGCCGGCATGCTGGCGAAATCGCTCGAGGAGCGTTATCAGAGCGCCGCCGAGGTCGCGAGCGGCCTGCACGAATGCGAGCTCCAGGCGCAGGGCGCGGCGACGGGGGCGACCTCGACGCTGCCGCTCGGGGTGCTCGCGGCAGGCGCGACGCCGACGGTCGTGGACAAGGAAGTGAAAAGCGCCGTCCTCGCGCAGACCCTGGAGCGCTCGCGTCGCGCGGAGGACGAGACACCGGCGCCGGACTCGGCGCCGGTGCCCGGCCTGTCGCGCACCTTCGATTCTCTGGAAGCGACGCAGCGGCTGGTCGCACTGAGTGACGCGGCGCTGACGCGCGATCCCGCAGCAAACAGCCCCCTGCCGCTCAGCATGCAGACGACGTCGACCGCCTTGAGCGGCGGCTGGAGGCCGCGCGACACGCTGGTCGTGGCCGCGGGCGCGGTCACCGGGCTGATCGCCGCGGCGATCATCGTGCTGCTCTAAGGCCGGCGCCGCGGGTCAGGACTTGCCGCCGCAGCTCGCCGGCATCGCCGTGATCGGGTAACCGCGGCAGTTCCACGTCACGCTGTCGCCTTGCAGCGCCGGCGTGATCGAGATCTCGATCGCGTTCTTCTCGTTCCAGCCGCGGATGGCGCCGTTCGTCTCGATGATCCACTTGAGCTCGCCGTGCTCGGGATCGGTGCGCGCCGGCAGCTTCAGATCCTTGCCCGTCCCGGCGAGCGATCCCGACTTTTGCGCCCCTGCCGCGATCTGCTGCCGCGCGCCGTCGGCGCCCGTGATCAACGCCTGTGCCGCTTCTCTCGCTTCGCTGCCGGCCCTCTGCGGCAGCACGACGGCGACTGCGAGAAATCCCGCCAATGCCAGAATCGCAACGACGATCAGAGCTGCGCGCATCGATTCACCCCCTTCGCTCTTGTCCTTCCGCCCGCACCGGATGAGAGGATAAAATTTCTCTTGAGCTTACCATGGAGCGCAGGCGCTTTCAGCGCCCGCCGCTGCACGCCGGAGAAGTTTTGCAAGTACGCACAATTCGCCTGTGCATCCGCGGCCGGGTTCAAGGGGTCGGGTTTCGCGACGCCCTGAGCCGCGAAGCCGAACGGCTGGGCGTCACCGGCTGGGTGCGAAACCGCGCCGCCGGCGACGTGGAGGCGGTCGCGCAAGGCGGCACGGCGGCGCTCGATGCCCTGCTGGCGTGGGCCCGGCGCGGCCCGCCCGCGGCGCGCGTCGAGCACGTCGACTGCGGTCCGCCCGCCGCGGAGCATGCGCGCAGCTACGCCCGGTTCGAGCGCTGGCCGAGCGCCTGAATGCGGACGGGGTCGCGCCGCTTGAGCGCGTTCATTGCCGAAAACGCCCATGGCCGGCAGGCGAGCAGCAGCCCGACGCCTTCGCGCCGGCGCGCCGGCAGCCCCGAGTCCACTTCGGCGAGCTCGTTGAACTCGGCCGCCACGCGCTCCAGCCGGCGCCTGAGCATCGCCGCCGAGGCGGGCGAAAGATCGCGCGCCTCGAAGCGCAGCAGCTCGAGCGGCCCGCTGAACCGCGAGCGCAGGAATTCGGCGGTCACGCGCAGGCCGTAAGCCTTCTTTACCGGGCCGCCGGCCCGCCACACGAAGTCTTTCGCCACGCGCAACCGCACCCGTTCGCCGGCCTCCCAGTCGATGAGCCGCGCGCGCTCGAACTTGGCGAGCGCCAGCGTCAGCTCGGTGCGGGTGACGACGAAGGCCTCGACGATATCGGCAAAGCGCCAGCCGTTCAGCAGCAGCCAGAACACGGACAGCAGGCGCTCGTCGCTCGCCAGCAGCGTTTCCTGCTCCAGGCTGAGCTCCGCGTCCTGGCCCTGGGCACCGCGCGTCATGCGCGCCAGCTCCGCCAGATCGAGCTCGAGCACGCGCAGGATGTCCTCCAGGCGCGCTAGCGTGAACGTGCGGCGCGAGAACAGCCGCTTGACGCTCGCCTCCGAGAGTCGCAGCTCGCGTGCGAGCGCGGCGTAGGTCATGCCGCGCGCGCGCAGGCAGCGTTTCAGCGCATCGACGATGCTGTGGGCGAGGGGCATGGCGGGCGGGGAAAGGAACCGCCGGTATCGTAAAGCGAGACTTCGCAGTTCGGGTATTGCGGCGCAGCAGACGCCGGCTCAAGAATGGCTCAACCGCCATCGACAGAGACCGCCATGCCCACCACGACCCAGTTGCCGCTCACCGCTCCCCGCCTGCACTCGGCCGGCGATCTGTGCAAGGTCATGCTCGCCGCCGGCGGGTACTCCGAGCGTCTCGACGCCACGGGCCTGAACCGCACCTTGCGCCACGACGCCGAGCGCGGCCTGCTAGAAGTGCAGGCGGGTGTGGCCTGGAGCAGCCTGGAGCCCTATGTCGGCGCGGTCTTCCTGCCCGGCAACGTGGGCGAGAGCGTCGCAGCCAACTGTGCCGGGCCCGACGGCGAGCCGATCGTCAGGCACCTGCATGCCCTGACCCTGGCGACGGCGGGCGGTGAACTGCATCGTGCCAGTCGCGAGCGCGCGGCGGATCTGTTCCGGCTGGCCGTGGGCGGCTTCGGCGCGCTCGGGCCGTTCTACAGCCTGACGCTGGACGTGGCGTCCCTGGCGCGTAGCGCCACACGCGCCGCCGCGCCCGCACGCATCGAGTTGCCGGCCGATGGTCCCGGCGGGCTGCGCTTCGCGCTCGAACTGCTGGTGCCGCCGCAGCGTAGCGACGAAGTCGTGGGCCAGGTGCGCGCTACGCTGGCGGAGCACCGCTGCAGGCTCGCCGTGCTCGAGGCGCGGCGCATCGTCCCGGAGGACGAGACGTTCCTGCGCTGGGCGCGCAGCGAGTACGTCGCCCTGCGCATCGAATACGGGGCGCGCGCCACGCTCGGGTCGTGCGCAAGCGCTGCGCAGCTGCGCGGCCGGCTGATCGATCTGGCGATCGGCGCGGGCGGCTCCTTCATGCCCGCGCTGCTGGCGCTGGCGACGCGCGCGCAGGCCGCGGCCTGCTATCCCATGCTGGCCGCATTCCTCGCCGAGAAGCGTCGCCTGGATCCCGCGGAGCGTGTGCTGAGCGCGTGGTACCGGGGCGTGCGCCGCGCGTGGCGCGCCGAAGCGTGCCACGTGCGCTGGGCGAAGGACTAGGCGCCGCCCGAATACACGACCTGCACGTTCTCCGGCGCCAGCCAGGCCCCGAGACGCTCGAGCAGCTGGCCGTCCGGCCGCACGCGCCAGGCGTCCCCCAGCGCGACGTCACAGGCCGCCGTGCCAGTCTCGTAGTGCACGAACACCGGGCACGCCCCTTGCGCGCGGTAGGGCGCGAGCAGGTCCATCAGCTGGCGCGCGTCCGAGTGCCCGTTCATCTGCAAGCGCAGGCGCGCCGCAAAGCGCTCGCGCAGCGCCGCGAGGTCGTAGAGCTCGTCGGCCGTGACGCGCAGCCCGCCGGAAAACTCATCGCGCTGCGCCTTGCCCTGGACGATGAGCAGCGCGTCCTCCTTGAGCTTGTCACGGTGCTTCTCGAACAGCTCGTTGAATACCGACAGCTCGAGCTGCGCGCTGCCGTCGTCCAGCATCACCACCATCATGCGGCCGCGGCGTGTCATCTGCACGCGCGCCGAGGCCACGATACCCGCGAGCCACACGCGATGCTCGGCGGCCGTCAGCTGCGCCAGCGGCACGCGCGGAAACCCGGCAATGTCGCGCTCGTACACGGAGAACAGGTGGCCGGACAAAGCGAAGCCGAGCGCCGCTTTTTCCTCCGTCAATTGCTGCTTCAGGTCCCAGGGTTGCGCCGAGATCAGCGCGCTTTCGGCCCCGCCGGCGTCCGCCCCGTCGCCGAACAGACTGACTTGCGCCGCCTGGCGCTCGCGCTGCTCGGCCGCCTCGAGCGCGCGGCCCGCCGTGGCGAGCAGGCTGGCGCGATTGGGCTCGAGCGCGTCGAGCGCGCCCGCGCGCACCAGCGCTTCGATGACGCGGCGGTTGACGACGCGCTTGTCCACGCGCCGGCATAGATCGAACAGATCGGCGAACGGCCCCGCTTTGCGCGCTCCGACGATGGCGTTGATCGCCGACTCACCGGTGCCGCGCACCGCGCCCAGGCCGTAGCGCAGGGTGTTCGCATCGACGGGCACGAAGCGGTACTCGGACGCGTTGATGTCCGGTGGCAGCACCGACAGGCCGTTGGCGAGCGCATCCTCGTGGAACTGGCGCACCTTGTCGGTATCGCCCATCACCAGCGACAGGTTCGCCGCCATGAAGGCCGACGCATGGTGCGCCTTCATGTACGCGGTCTGGTAGGCGAGCAGCGCGTAGGCGGCGGCGTGCGAGCGGTTGAAGCCGTAGCCCGCGAACTTCTCCATGAGGTCGAACAGTTGCGTTGCCTTGCCCCTGGAGAGGCCGTTCTTCTCCGCGCCCGAAACAAACACGTCGCGCTGCTGGGCCATTTCCTCGGCTTTCTTCTTGCCCATCGCGCGCCGCAGCAGGTCCGCGCCGCCCAGCGTCAGGCCGCCGATCACCTGGCCGATCTGCATCACCTGCTCCTGGTAGACCATGATGCCGTAGGTGGGCCTCAAGATCGGCTCGAGCCGCGGGTCGAGGTACTCGACGCGCTGGCTGCCGTGCTTGCGCGCGATGAAGTCCGGGATCAGGTCCATGGGCCCGGGCCGGTACAGGGCGACCAGGGCGATGACGTCCTCGAAGCAGTCGGGCCGCGCGCGCTTGATGAGATCGCGCATGCCGCGCGATTCCAGTTGGAACACGGCGGTGGTATTGCCCGCCGACAGCAGCTGGTAGGCCGCCTTGTCGTCGAGCGGGATGCGCTCCAGCGCGAACCGTGCGTCGCCCATCGCGCGCACGAAGCGCTCGGCCCAGTCGAGGATGGTCAGCGTGGTGAGCCCGAGAAAATCGAACTTCACCAGGCCCACGGCCTCGACGTCGTCCTTGTCGAGCTGCGAGATGACGTTCGCGCCGCCCTCGGCCGCGTACAGCGGGCAGTAGTCCGTGAGCTTGCCCGGCGCGATGAGCACGCCGCCGGCATGCATGCCGACGTTGCGCGTCAGCCCTTCGAGCTTCTCGCCGAGCGCGAGCAGCTCGCGGACTTCATCTTCCTTCTTCTCGCGCTGAGCGAGCAGCGGCTCCATGCCGCGCGCGTCGGCGAGCGTGATCGTGCGCCCGGGCTGCACCGGGATCAGCTTGGCCACCTGGTCGCAGAAGTTGTAGCCCAGGTCGAGCACGCGGCCGCAGTCGCGCACCACCGCGCGCGCCGCCATGGTGCCGAAGGTCGCGATCTGCGAGACGCTGTCCGCACCGTACTTGCGGCGCACGTAGTCGATGACCCTGTCGCGCCCGTCCTGGCAGAAATCGATGTCGAAGTCCGGCATCGACACCCGCTCCGGGTTGAGGAAGCGCTCGAACAGCAGGTTGTAGGTGATCGGGTCGAGGTCGGTGATGCCCAGCGAGTACGCGACGAGCGAGCCGGCGCCCGAGCCGCGGCCCGGCCCGACCGGCACGCCGTTCTGCTTCGCCCAGTTGATGAAGTCGGCGACGATGAGGAAGTAGCCGGCGAATCCCATCTGGATGATGGTGCGGATCTCGAAATCGAGGCGCTCCCGGTAGCGCGGCGCCGCGCGCGCGCGCTCGGCCGTGTCGGCAGAGAGCTTCGCGAGCCGCGCCGCCAGCCCCTGCTCGGCCTGACGGCGCAGGAACTGGTCGAGCGTCACGCCCGGCGGCGTGGGAAACGCGGGCAGGCGGCTGCGGCCGAGCTCGATCTGCAGGCTGCAGCGGCGCGCGATCTCGAGCGCGTTGTCGAGCGCCTGCGGCACGTCGGCAAACAGCCGCGCCATCTCCTCCTGCAACTTCAGGTACTGCTCGGGCGTGAACTGCCGTGGCCGACGCTGGTCGCCGAGGACGTAACCTTGAGCGATACACACGCGCGCCTCGTGCGCACGGTAGTCCGCCGCCTCGAGAAACTGGATCGGGTGCGTGGCGACGACCGGCAGGCCGAGGCGCGCGGCGAGCTCCACCGTGCGTGCGACAAGCGTCTCGCCGTGGGCAAAGCCGGCGCGCTGCAGCTCGAGATAGAACCGCCCTGGAAAGCGCGCGGACCATTCCCGCGCCAGCCTTGCCGCCGACGCCGCATTGCCGGCGGCGAGCGCGACGCCCACGTCGCCCGCGCCGGCGCCCGAGAGCGCGATCAGCCCCTCGTTGTCGGATTCGTGCAGCCAGGCGCGCGCGATTTCGGCGCGCCCGTGGCGCTGGTTCTGCAGCCAGGCGCGCGACAGGAGATCGGACAGGCGCAGGTAGCCGGCGCGCGACGCGCACAGCATCAGCACGCGTCCCGGCTTGTCGGCGTCGGCTACGCCCTGCACCCAGCAGTCCGCGCCGATGATCGGCTTCACTCCGGCGGCGCGCGCCGCACGGTAGAACTTGACCATGCCGAAGACGTTGGCGCTGTCGGTGAGGGCCAGCGCGGGCATGCCGTCCTGCGCCGCGCGACCGACCGCCGCGTCGAGCCGGACGATGCCGTCCGTCACCGAGTACTCGCTGTGCAGCCTGAGATGAACGAAGCGAGGCGCAGCCATGGGAAGCAGCGAAAGTTTACCATCCGCGCATGCGCGCTCCGGCCCTCCTCGCCCTGCTTTGCGGCGCAACCTTCATCGCCCTGTCGCCGATCTGGGTGCGTCTCGCAGACGTCGGGCCGACTGCAAGCGCGTTCTGGCGCGTGGCCCTGGCGCTACCGCTGTTGTGGGTCGCGTACGCGCTCGCGCCGCGCGCCGGTGCCGCGCTGCGCCCGAACGGGCGGCTGCTCGCCGCCGCCGGACTCGCTTTCGCCGGCGATCTCGTGTTCTGGCACTGGTCGATCCAGTTCACGTCCGTCGCCAATTCCACGCTGCTCGCCAACCTCGCCTCGATCTTCGTCACGCTGGCGGCGTGGGTGCTGTGGCGGCAGCAGCCGCGCGTGCTGTTTCTCGCCGCGCTCGCGCTCGCGCTCGCCGGTGTCGGCATGCTGGTGCGCACCAGCCTGGATTTCTCGCCGCGCGCGCTGCTCGGCGACGCGCTGGGCGTGGTCACCGCGATGTTCTACGCCTGGTATCTGCTCTCGGTGAAAGGCCTGCGCGACCGCGGCGCCGCGACGCTGCAGCTGATGGCGGTGACCAGCACCGTGACGGCCGTCGTCCTGCTGCCGGCGGCGCTTGCCTCGGGCGAAGTCCTGCTGCCGGGCAGCGCCACCGGCTGGCTGGTCCTGCTCGGCCTGGCATGGGTCTCGCATGCCGCGGGCCAGGGCCTCATCGCCTACGCGCTTGCGCACCTGCCGGCGGCGTTCTCCGCGGTCGGGCTGCTGTTCCAGCCGGTGATGGCAGCCGCGTTCGCGTGGCTGCTCCTCGGCGAGCCGCTGGTGGCGCTGCAGGTGGCCGGCGGCGCCGTCGTGCTGGCGGCGATCTACCTTGCGCGGCGCAGTTCCAGAGGAACAGAATAGCGCGTCACGTTCGGAGAGGAGAACGCACATGGCGACCAGGAAGAAGGCCAAGGCCAAACCCAAGCGCAGCAAGGCGCCCGCCAAGCGACCGGCGCTGCGCAGGAAAACCGTAAAGCGGGCCAGGAAGCCCGCCCGCAAGGCGCCGCTCAAGCGCGCGGCGCCGAAGGCCGCCAAACGCAAGGCCGTCAAGCCGAAGGCAGTCAGGCCGCAGGCACCGATTGCTCCCGTACGGCCGGCGCCAGGCGAGCGCATCGGGGTCGTCACCCATTTCTACGGCGCGCCGTCGGTTGCCATCGTGAAGCTGGAAACGGGAACCTTGCGGGTCGGCGACACCATCCACATCCAGGGACACACCACCGACTTCAGCCAGCGCGTCGATTCCCTGCAGGTGGAGCATGCGCCGGTCGACGAAGTGGGTCCGAACGACGATTTCGGCGTCAGGGTCGACCAGCACGTGCGCGAGCACGACGTGGTCTACAAGGTGGCTAGCTGACTACGGCCTCGGGCGCGCCGGTGGCCTTCTCTATGACGCCGATCTCGTAGACGGTCTCGCCCAGGGCGCGCAGCCTGCTCGCCGCGCGCTGCGCATCGCCGGCCGCGACCACCGCGACCATGCCGATGCCGCAGTTGAAGACGCGGTGCATCTCCGCCTCGGCGACGGCGCCCTTGCGCTGCAGCCAGTCGAACAGCGCGGGCCGCGGCCAGGCGTGAGCGTCGATGACGGCGCGCGTGCGCCGCGGCAGGACGCGCGGCACGTTACCGACGAGGCCCCCGCCCGTGATGTGCGCGAGCCCCTTGACGCTCACCGAGCGCAGGAGCTTGAGGATCGGCTTCACGTAGATTCGCGTCGGCTGCATGATGGCGTCCGTCATCGCGGCGTCCGGCGCGCCGCGCTCGAGGATCCTGCGGATCAGCGAGTAGCCGTTCGAATGCGCGCCGCTCGAAGCGAGCCCGAGCAGCACGTCGCCGGGTCTGATCGAGCGGCCGGTGATGATGCGCTTGCGCTCCACGACGCCGACGCAGAATCCCGCCAGGTCGTATTCGCCCGCGGGGTACATACCCGGCATCTCCGCGGTCTCGCCGCCGATCAGCGCGCAGCCCGCAAGCTCGCAGCCGCGCGCGATGCCCTTCACCACGGCGACCGCCACGCGGTTGTCGAGCTTGCCGCAGGCGAAGTAGTCGAGGAAGAACAGCGGCTCGGCACCCTGCACGAGCACGTCGTTCACGCTCATCGCCACCAGGTCGATGCCCACCGTGTCGTGGCGTCCGAACGCGAACGCGAGCTTCAGCTTGGTGCCGACGCCGTCGGTGCCGGACACCAGCACCGGCTGGCGGTATTTCTTCGGGATCCGGCACAGCGCACCGAAGCCGCCGATCCCCGCCAGCACCTCGGGGCGCAGGGTGCGCCGGGCGAACGGCTTGATGGCCTCGACCAGCGCGTCGCCGGCGTCGATGTCGACGCCGGCGTCGCGGTAGGAGAGCGGGTCGGCCATGCTAGAGTTTCGCGTTTTCCGCGCGATTCTACTTTAGATGCCCACACCGCTCTCCGCCAACCCGCGTTTCTGGGGCTGGCTCGCGGTCGCGCTGGTCGTGGGCGGACTGCTGTATCTGCTGTCGCCGATTCTCGCGCCGTTCCTGTTCGCGGCGATCCTCGCTTACATCCTCAACCCGATCGTCGAGCGCCTCGCCAGCAAGCCCGTCCCGCGCACGCTGGCGGTGCTGCTGGTGATGGTGGGGCTGCTGGTGCTGATCGTGGCCTTCGCGCTGGTGGTGCTGCCGCTGTTCGCGAAGGAGCTGCGCCTGCTCACCGAACGCCTGCCCGCCTTCATAACCTGGCTCAACCAGCGGTTGGCGCCGCTCGCCGAGGACTATCTGGGCATCGCGTTCCAGCTCGACGTGGAAACGGTGCGCGGCCTCGCCGGCGAACTGGTAGTCGAGAACCAGCAGCTGCTCGGCCGGCTGCTCGGCTCGCTCAAGATCGGCGGGCTGGCGCTCGTTGCGTTCCTGGTGAACCTGCTGCTCGTGCCGGTGGTCCTGTTCTACCTGCTGCGCGACTGGCATGCGCTGCGCGCGCGCATCGACCGCCTGATTCCGCGCCAGGTGCACGCAAAGGCGCGCACCATCCTCGGTGAAGTGGACGCCGTGCTTGCCGAGTTCCTGCGCGGCCAGCTCACGGTGATCCTGACGATGAGCACCTTTTATGTGCTCGCGCTCTGGCTGGCGGGGCTCGAGTTCGCGCTGCCCATCGGCCTCATCACCGGGCTGCTGGTGTTCGTGCCCTACGTCGGGGCGCTCCTTGGCTTCGCCCTCGGCACGGTGGCCGCGCTGATGCAGTTCGACGGCCTGTGGGGCCTGGCTTGGGTCTGGCTCGCCTTCGGCGTCGGCCAGACGCTGGAGGGCATGGTGGTCACGCCGCTGCTGGTCGGCGAGAGGATCGGCCTGCACCCGGTCGCCGTGATCTTCGCGCTGCTCGCCTTCGGCCAGATCTTCGGCTTCTTCGGCGTGCTGCTCGCCTTGCCCGCGAGCGCGGTGCTGCTCGTCGCGCTGCGCCACCTGCGCCGCGCCTATCTGGCGAGCTCGCTGTACGGCGGCACGAAGTGACGCGCCAGCTGGCGCTGCCCCTCTCGCCGCCGCCCGCGCCGACGCTGGAGAACTTCGTCCCGGGCTCCAACGGCGAGCTGCTGGAACGCCTACGCGAGCTCGCCGCGGGCCGTTGCCGCGAGGCCGTGATCTACCTCTGGGGCGCGCCCGGCTCCGGCCGCAGCCACCTGCTCGCGGCGAGTGCGCGGCCCGGCGTAACGGTCGCCGACGACGTCGAAGCGCTCGACGAAGCGGGACAGCAGGCGCTGTTCAACGCCATCAACGGCGCGCGCGAGGACGGCGGCACGGTGCTCGCCGCGGGGGCCGCGCCGCCGGCGCAGCTCGCGCTGCGCGAGGATCTGCGCAGCCGGCTCGGCTGGGGTCTGGTCTACGAGGTGAAGCCGCTGAGCGACGCCGAGAAGGCCGTGTTCTTGCATGCGGAGGCCGCGCGCCGCGGGCTCAGACTGAGCGACGAGGTGGTCTGGTACCTGCTCACGCACGTGCGGCGCGACATGCCTTCGCTGCGCGCCCTGCTCGAGCATCTCGACCGCGCCTCGCTCGAGCAGCATCGCCCGGTCACCTTGCCGCTGGTGCGCGAGGCGCTGAAGGCGTTCGAACGGTGAAGCTGACGCTGTTCGACCTCGACAACACCTTGCTCGCCGGCGACAGCGACTACGAGTGGGGCCAGTTCCTGATCGAGCGCGGCGTGCTGTCGCGCGCGGACTACGAGGCGCAGAACGCGCGCTTTTTCGAGCAGTACAAGGCCGGCACGCTGGATATCCACGAGTACCTGGGCTTCGCGCTCGGGCCGCTCGCCGCCCACACGCCCGAGGAGCTCGCCCGCTGGCACGATGAATTCATGCGCGAGCGCATCCGGCCGATGCTCCTGCCGCGCGCGCTCGAGCTGGTGGCCCGGCACCTCGCCGCAGACGAGCTGTGCGCGGTCGTCACCGCGACCAACAGCTTCGTCACCGCGCCCATCGCGCGCGAGCTCGGCGTGCCGCACCTGGTCGCCACCGAGCCCGAGCGCGTCGCCGGCCGCTTCACCGGGCGGCTCGCCGGCACGCCATGCTTCCGCGAGGGCAAGCTGCGGCGCGTCGACGAGTGGCTCGCCGGGCTCGGCCACCGCTTCGAGGACTTCGAGGACAGCCGCTTCTACAGCGACTCGCACAACGACCTGCCGCTGCTCGAGCGCGTGCGCCAGCCGGTGGCCGTCGATCCCGACGCGCAGCTCGCTGCCGCAGCGACACGCCGCGGCTGGCCGGTGATCTCGCTGCGCTAGAATCGCCGCCTCGATGATCCAGCGCTTCATCCGCCGCGTCCTGGGATTGCCCGCGCACGCGCCGCAGCGCGTGCCGCGCGCGCGGCACCCGCTGCGGCGGGACGCACTCAGTCACGCCGCGCTGAAGGTCTGCGACGTGCTGCGCGACGCCGGCCATTCCGCGAGCGTGGTGGGCGGCGCCGTGCGCGACCTGCTGCTCGACATCGTGCCCAAGGACTACGACGTCGCCACCGACGCGCGCCCGGAGCAGGTGAAGCCGCTTTTCCGCCGCGCGCTCATCATCGGCCGGCGCTTCCGCCTGGTGCACGTGATGCTGGGGCCGGAAACCGTGGAGGTATCGACGTTCCGCGCGGCCGACGCCGGCACGACGGACAAGGACGAGCACGGACGCGTGCTGCGCGACAACGTCTTCGGCAGCCAGGAAGAGGACGCGCGCCGGCGCGATTTCACCGTCAACGCGCTGTATTTCGATCCCGCCACCGAGGAGATCATCGACTACCACGGCGGCCTCGCCGACCTGCGCCGGCACGTGCTGCGCATGATCGGCGACCCGCAAACGCGCTATCGCGAGGACCCCGTGCGCATGCTGCGGGCCGTGCGGCTCGCGGCGAAGCTCGGCCTGACCATCGAAGCCGGTACACGCGCGCCGATCCGCCGGCTCGCGCCGCTCATCGAGCACGTGCCACCCGCGCGCGTATTCGACGAAATGCTGAAGCTGCTGCTCTCGGGGCATGCCAGCGCCTGCGTGCGGCAGCTGCGCGAAGAGGGGCTCTCCAAGGGCGTGCTGCCGCTGCTCGACGTGATCCTCGAGCAGCCGCTCGGCGAGCGCTTCGTCACGCTGGCGCTGGCACAGACCGACGAGCGCGTGCGCACCGACCGGTCGGTGTCGCCCGCATTCCTGTTCGCGGCCCTGCTCTGGCACGAGGTGCTGGCGGCATGGAAGGCGCGGCAAGCGAAGGGCGAGCGGCCGATCCCGGCGCTGGAGGCGGCCATGGACAAGGTGCTCGATGCGCAGTGCGAGAAGCTCGCGCTCACGCGCAAGCTCACGGCGACGATGCGCGAGGTGTGGGCGATGCAGCCGCGCTTCGAGCAGCGCGGCGGCCAGCGCCCGATGCGGCTGGTGGAGGCGCCGCGCTTCCGCATGGGCTACGATTTTCTCGCGCTGCGCGCGGCGAGCGGCGAAGTCAGCGCCGAACTCGAAGCCTGGTGGCGCGCCTTCCAGCAGGCCGACGCCGAATCGCGCCGCGCCATGCTGCTGCCCGACACAGGACCGCGCAAGAAACGCCGCCGGCGCCGGCGGCGCCAGGACTCCGCCGCGACGGCTCCCGAGCAGGCGTGATCACCGCGTATATCGGGCTCGGCTCCAATCAGGGCGAGCCGCGCGCACAGGTCGATCAGGCGTTCGCCGAGCTCGCCGGCCTGCCCGCGACGCAGCTCGCCGCGCGCTCGCCGCTGTACCGCAGCGCGCCGCTCGACGCGCCGGGACAGCCGGACTTCGTCAACGCGGTCGCGGCCGTGGATACCGAGCTGTCGGCGGCGCAGCTGCTCGAAGCGCTGCAGGCGATCGAGTCGCGGCACGGCCGCGAGCGCGCCCATCGCAACGCGCCGCGCACGCTGGACCTCGACCTGCTGCTCTTTGGCGACACCGCATTCGCCTCGCCCACGCTGACGCTGCCGCATCCGCGCATGCACGAGCGCGCTTTCGTGCTACTGCCGCTGCTCGATCTCGACCCCCGCGCGGAGGTGCCGGGCCGCGGCTCCGCGCGCGCGCTGCTGCGCGCCTGCACCGCGCAGCGCATCGAGCGCATCGGCTAGATGGAGCGCCACCGCTACATCGCCGTCGAAGGCCCCATCGGCTCGGGCAAGACGAGCCTCGCCCGGCGCCTCGCCGCGCGGCTGGGCGCGGACCTGCTGCTGGAGCAGCCTGCGGAAAACCCGTTTCTCGGCCGGTTCTACGAGGACATGTCGCGCTATGCGCTGCCCACGCAGCTGTTCTTCCTGTTCCAGCGCGCGCGCCAGCTCGAGCCCCTGGCCCAGCCCGACATGTTCGGCCGCGCCACCGTGGCCGATTTCCTCATCGACAAGGACCCCCTGTTCGCGCGCGTCACGCTCTCCGGGGACGAGCTGGCGCTGTACCAGCGCATCTACGAGGCCCTGCGGCCGCAGGCGCCGGCGCCGGACCTGGTCATCTACCTGCAGGCGCAGCCGCAGGTGCTCATCGAGCGGGTGCGGCGCCGCGCCGCCGCGTACGAGCGCGGCATTGACGAAGCGTATCTGGCGCTGCTGGCCGAGGGCTACGCGCGCTTCTTCTACCACTACGCCGCGGCGCCGGTGCTGATCGTCAACTCGGAGAACCTGAACTTCGTGGAGCGCGACGCCGACTTCGACCTGCTGGTGTCGCGCATGCGCGCCATGAAGAGCCGGCGCGAATACTTCAACCTGGGCTAAGCGCGCTGCCTACCCCGGATAGGGATCGAAGGTGATGGATTCCACCGGACAGCCCATCGATACCGCGATCTTGTCCATGGCTTCGTCGGTGAGCGCGACCGGCTGAAAATCCTTGTCGCCGCCCTTCGCCGAGATGAAAGCCTTCGCGGCATCCTCGGTGTTCCAGGTCACGACCGGGTCGGGGCTGACCCCTGCGACCTGCCGGCAGATCGGGAAGCCGTCGGACTTGTAGACGATCGCATACATGCTGCCTCCCTCGCACATCTTCTCGTGCCGCTGCGACGAGTCCTTTATAACCGATTCCTTCCGGCGCCGCCATGCATGCTGCGCTGCATGCGGCAAGACTCATCGTGCGATTCATCGTCGCGGAAATATTTCTGCGTAAGCATTGCGGAATCACGCGCGTGCCGCACTCATCGCGCGCGCGGTGACGCATCGAGACTGCATTGCGCCCACGCGAGGAGTGGCGTCGCGCGCAGTGGCGCGCAGTGATCCCGGCTGCCGCTGCGCGCGGAGACGTCGCAACCGGCGCCTGCCGATGTTCTGTCGAAATTTCGACAGAGCCGATGTGAACTAGTTCACGCGGTCTAAGGTATTCCCTTGTAATTCCCTCAGGATTAGCCTGATTTGCATAGTGATTGTCAAACAGCGTTAAATGGAATACGGGAGGTCCGGAAACGCTTATCGGCGCGTCCGGACCTAGGCAACCGGCCCCTGGCAACCGGGGCTTTTTCAACTGGGGAAGGAGAAGCAAATGAGCAACATG
>JBBDXL010000159.1:0-2395 GCA_040902335.1 Burkholderiales bacterium | reverse complement strand
GGCCCGAGCATCGGCATCTGCGCCGCGCGCGCGATGTCCGCGAGGCGCCGCTGCGCGCGCCCCGCGTCCTCGTGCGCCATCTCGCCGTAGCCCGAGGCGTAGACGATGGCGGCGCCCGCGCCGGCGTCGGCCGCCTCCGCGAGCGCGCCTTCCACGCCGTCGCGCGGCACCACGAGCACCACGCAGTCGGGCGCCTGCGGCAACGCGGCGAGCGACGGGTAGCAGCGCCGCTCGCCGATCGCCTCGTACTTCGCGTTCACCGGGAACACTTCGCCCTCGAAGCCCGCCAGATTCTCGAGCGTGCGCATGCCGAATGCGCCCGCGCGCGGCGAAGCGCCGACCACGGCGATCGAGCGCGGCGCGATGAGCCGCTCGAGCTCGGCGCGCGAGTACGCCGCGCGACGCTCCGGTGTTAGCATAGCCGCGACGATAACAGCATCGGCCCCCATGAACGTCAAGCAGCTTCTGGATCTCAAGGGGCGCGTCGCGCTGGTCACCGGCGGCTCGCGCGGGCTCGGGCTGCAGATGGCCGAGGCGCTCGGCGAGATGGGCGCGCGGCTCGCGCTCACGGCGAGAAAGCAGAACGAGCTCGACGAAGCGGTCGCGCACCTCAAGGCACAGGGCATCGAGGCTGCGGCCTGGGTGTGCGACCTCGGCCAGCGCGAGAGAATCGTCCCAGTGCTCGAGGCCCTCCTCGCCGAGCTCGGAAGAGTGGACATCCTCGTCAACAACGCCGGCGCCACCTGGGGCGCGCCGGCCGAGGATCACCCGCTGGAGGCCTGGGACAAGCTCGTCAACTTGAACCTCACGGGCACCTTCCTCGCGTCGCAGATCGTCGCCAAGAAATCCATGATCCCGTCGAAGTGGGGCCGCATCGTCAATGTCGCCTCGGTCGCGGGGCTCATGGCGAGCGATCCGCGCGTCGTGAAGACGGTAGCCTACAACGCCACCAAGCACGGCGTGGTGGGCCTCACGCGCCAGCTCGCCGCGGAATGGGGCGAGCACGGCATCACCGTGAACGCCATCTGCCCGGGATTTTTTCCCTCCAGGATGACCCGGGCGACGCTGGACACGCTCGGGCGCATGGTGGCGGAGCTGACGCCGACCAAGCGCCTCGGCAACGACGAGGACCTGAAGGGCCTCGTCGTCCTGCTCGCTTCGGAGGCTTCGCGCCATATCACCGGCCAAGCGATCGCAGTGGATGGCGGGGCGCTGCTCATATGAGCGCCGACGCGAAGCTGAAGTACACGCGCGACTACCAGAACCGCATCCCGTTCGTAGCGCACCTCGGCCTCGTCACCGACGAGCTCGGCGCGGGCACGGCGCGCCTGTCGATGGCGCTGCCCAGGCACTTCACCAACAGCCTGGGCACGGCGCACGGCGGCGTCATCATGTCGCTGCTGGACGTGGCGCTGTGCACGGCGGCGCGCACGCTGCATCCGGAATCCATCGGCGTGGTCACCATCGACATGACCACGTCCTTCATCGGCGGCGGCAAGGGACACCAGCTGATCGCCGAGGCGCGCGTGCTGAAGGACGGGCGCAGCATGACCTTCGTCGAGGGAGAAGCGAAGAACGCCGACGGCTCGCTCGTCGCCAAGGCCATCGGCACGGTACGCGTGCGCCACAAGGAAAGCAGAGAGGAGAGCCGGACATGACCACCAATCCCTATTCCGCGCCTGCCGCCACGGTCGCCGATCCCGCCGCCGCCCCGCAAGGCAAGTTCATTCCCGGCGGCCGCGCGGTGGCCGCGGGCCAGGGCTGGTCCTGGATCGCGCAGGGCTGGGACCTGTTCAAGCGCCAGCCGGGCCTGTGGATCGGCGTCTCCGTGGCGCTGTTCGTGATCCTGCTCGTGCTGGCGTTCATTCCGCTGCTCGGCCCGCTCGCCAACGCCGTGCTGTGGCCGGTGCTGAGCGCCGGGCTGCTGCTCGGCTGCCGCGCGCTCGCCGAAGGCGGCAACCTGGAGTTCGGGCACCTGTTCGCGGGATTCCGCGAGCGCTTCGGCACGCTCATCGCGGTGGGCGCGATCTCCTTCGGCATATCCTTCGCCGTCGGGATCCTCGTCGCGGTGGTCATGGGCGTCGGCATGTTCACGATGTTCGGCGGCGGCCCGGGCCCCGATGCGACTCCGGAAGCCCTGATGACGATGACACTTGCCATGCTCGTCATGTTCGCGCTGCTGCTGCCGTTGATGATGGCGCTGTGGTTCGCGCCGGCGCTGGTGGTGTTTCACGAGCGCGGCCCGGTGGAGGCGATGCAGGAGAGTTTCGTCGGCTGCCTGAAGAACATCGTGCCGTTCCTGGTCTACGGCCTGATCGCGCTCGTGTTCGCGATCCTCGCCTCGATTCCCGTCGGCCTGGGGTGGCTCGTGCTCGGGCCGGTGCTGATCGGCTCG
>JBBDXL010000158.1:0-2417 GCA_040902335.1 Burkholderiales bacterium | reverse complement strand
TGCCTTCGCTGGGCTTGAGCAGCCCCGCGATCAGGTGCAGGAGCGTGGACTTGCCGCTGCCCGAGGGACCCAGCACCAGCCACTTCTCGCCTTGCGCCGCCTCGAACCGCTCGATACGCAGGACCTCCTGCGCGCCGTAGCGGTGCCGCACCCCTTTCAGGCTAAGCACTGCTCCAGGCCGGCGATGAACAGGTCCTTGGGCAGCTTCTTGCCGATGAAGACCAGGGTCGATCCCTTCTTCTCGCCCTTCGCCCAGGCCTTGCCCATGTCGCCGCCCATCATCATGTGCACGCCCTGGAACACCACGCGCCGGGATTTGCCCTTCATCCACAGCACGCCCTTGTAGCGCAGCAGGTCGGGACCGTACACCTGGATCATGCCGGAGAGGAACTGCTCCAGCTTGTCGCCGTCGAAGGGCTTGTCGGACTTGAACACGAAGGACGCCACCTCGTCGTGGTGCTCGTGGTGCGCGTCGACCAGGAACTCGGGGTCGAGCTCGAGGATCGCGTTCAGGTTGAAGCCGCGGATGTCGAGGATCTCGGCGATCGGCGCCTCGCCGAAGTGCACGTGCTTCACCGGCGCGCGCGGGTTCATGCGCTTGATGCGCTCGGCGAGCTTTCTCACGTCCGCCGCCGACACGAGGTCGGTCTTCGACATGAGGATGCGGTCGGCGAAGCCGACCTGCTCCTGCGCCTCGCGGAAGTCGTCGAGCTGCTTCTGGGCGTGCTTCGCGTCGACCACCGTGAGGATCGAGTCGAGCAGGTAATAGTTGCCGATGTCCTCGTCGGTGAAGAAGGTCTGCGCCACCGGCCCGGGGTCGGCCATGCCGGTGGTCTCGATCACCACGCGGTCGAACTTCAGCGCGCCGCTCGATCTCTTGTCCTTCAGCTCGCCGAGGATGCGGATCAGGTCGCCGCGCACGGTGCAGCAGATGCAGCCGTTGTTCATCTCGAGGATCTGCTCCTCGGACTTCTCGATCAGGTCCGAGTCGACGCCGACCTCGCCGAACTCGTTCTCGATCACGGCGATCCTCTGCCCGTGGTCTTCCTTGAGGATGCGGTTCAGCAGCGTCGTCTTGCCCGCGCCGAGAAAGCCGGTGAGGATCGTCACCGGCACCATCTGTTCCTGTTGCATGCGCTAAGTATAAATGGGACTGTCCCTATTTCTTTAGCAGCAGCAGGCCTTTCAGGTAGTCGGCTTCGGGGAATTCGAGGGCGACGGGGTGGTCGGCCGCGGCGTGGAAGCGCTCGATGATCTGCGCTTGCGCCCCCGCGTCGAGCGCGGCGCCGGCGATGATCGACTGGAAGAGCTCGGCGGACACCCCGCCCGAGCAGGAAAAGGTGGCGAGCAGCCCCCCGGGCGCGAGCAGCTTGAAGGCGAGGAGGTTCACGTCCTTGTAGGCGCGCGCGGCGTTTCGCGCCTGCGCCGCGGTGGGCGCGAATTTCGGCGGGTCGAGCACCACGAGGCCGAAGCGCGCCCCCTGGTCGCGCAGCAACCGCAGGTGCGCGAAGACGTCGGCCTTGACGAATTCGACGTGCGCGGCATCGAGCGCGTTGGCGGCGAGGTTGTCGCGCGCCACCTCCAGCGCCGACGCCGAGCTCTCCACCGCGAGCACGCGCCGCGCGCCGCCGGCCAGCGCGGCGATGGCGAAGCCGCCCGTGTACGAAAAGCCGTCCAGCACCTCGCGCCCCGCGGCGAGCGAACGCACGCGCTGGCGGTTCTCGCGCTGGTCGAGGAAGAACCCGGTCTTCTGCCCCTCCTCGACGTCGACGCGGAAATTGAGCCCGTACTCGACGATCGGGCAGCGCCGCGCCGCGCGATTGCCCCGCGCGAAGCCCACGCGCGGCGCGAAGCCCTCGAGCTTTCGCACCTCGGCATCGGAGCGCTCGAACACGGCTTCGCAGGATGTGGCCTCGGCGAGCGCATCGAGCAGCGTGTCGCGCCAGCGCTCGGCGCCCGCCGAGAGGAACTGCGCCACCAGCACATCGTCGTAGCGGTCGACGACGAGCCCTGGCAGGCCGTCGGATTCGCCGTGCACGAGCCTGAGCGCATTGGTGTGCTTCGCCGCGGCGAGCCCCGCGCGGCGCGCGAGCGAGCGTGCGATACGCTCCTTGAAGAACGCCGCGTCGATCGCCGCGCCCGCCTCGAAGCTCCAGACGCGCGCGCGGATCTGCGAGTCCGGACTGTAAGCGGCGAGCGCGAGCACGGCGCCCTCGGCGCTCTTCACCTCCACGGTGTCGCCTGCGCCCGGCTTGCCAATGACACGCTCGAGCGCGCCGGAGAAAATCCAGGGATGGCGGCGCTTGAGCGATTTTTCGCGCCCCGGCTTCAGCACCAGCGCGCTCATTTCTTCTTCGCCCGCGGGTGCGCGGCGTCGTAGACGCGCGCGAGCGCCTGGTAGTCGAGGTGCGTGTAGA
>JBBDXL010000157.1:0-17190 GCA_040902335.1 Burkholderiales bacterium | reverse complement strand
CCCGCGCTCGCACGAGAGCACCGGCGACCCGGTCTTCAACCGCGCCTGGACCCTGTTCGGCGTCCCCTGCGTCACCGTGCCGCACGGCAAAGGCGCGCACGGACTGCCGCTCGGCATCCAGCTCGTAGGCCCTTTCGACGGGGACACTGCGCTCCTCGGTTGGGCGCATTGGGCGGCCGTGGCGTTGGGCGCCGGCGGCTCCCGGGCTCAGGTCGAGGGCGGCGTGAAGTAGAGCGTCACCGGTTCAGGCGCAGCACATCCTCGTGCGCGATCCGCATCCTCGGCGCCTGCTTCTCCGGTCGTGGGTCAAGTGTGGGTCAAGTTATGGGTAAAGTCGTGCCCGGCCGGCGCTCCGCGAGCGCCGCGAGAGTCTGTTGCCGGTTCACGGCCATGCTGCCCGCTAGAACCTGAGCTCGAGCTCGACGCCGTCCGCCAGCACCACCGGCCGCACCGGCGCCCTGCCGCCCTTACCCGCAACCGGCGCCGACTGCAGTTCCACGAGCCCACAACGCTCCAGCATGTGCAGCGTCCGCGTCAGGTTGCTCGACGCGCGGCCGGTAATTTTCTCCAGTTCCGCGATCGAATCGGGATTGCGATCCCGGATCGCCTGCAGCAACGCCTGGTTGTCCTCCGACAGCACGCTGGCGAGCGACTTGAGCGATGTGAACCAGATCCTGGGCTCGTCCGGCGACGGCTTGTACGCACCGCGCGCGATGGCGATGGTGCGCGCCTTGATGTCGCGGTACGGCATGATCCCCACCTTTATCGACTTCCTGGCCATCGCCTCATTCCTCACGCATCTTCAGCAGTTGATCCACCGCAGTCCAGAAATCTTCCAACAGCGTGCCCGCGTCGACAAACACGTAGGACCTGCCGGCGTCGGCCGCGCCGCGATGCACGTGGTCGTAGACCCGCGGCTGTTGCACGAACCTGCCCCCTGGCCGGTCGACCGCATGGGCATTGTCGAACCCCAGCAGGCGGCGACCGGTCCTGTCGTGCAGTGTCAGCGAGTAGGCGAGCCCGTGCGGCCGGAACTCGCTGCGCCTCATCTGCTTGACCGAGAACCGCGCCACATGGCCCTCCACGTCAAGGACCACGGTCTGCCCGTCCAGATCCAGCAGCGCCTCGCGTGCGCGATCAGCACTTGCCATTTGAGTATATCACTTGCTGATAAGTTCAAGGGAGAGCGTCTTCCGGGTACTAACGCGCCTGCGGGGATACGGATGGCACCCGCGTTGAGAAGAGTCAAGGCGCCGGCCGGGCGGATGTAGCAGGCCCGGAATCCGAGCGCGCTATTCCTCCTATACTTTCCCCATGCCTTCCGCCGTCGATCCCGAGGGCCGGCGCCTGCCGATCAAGCTGGATACGACTTCCAACGGGGAGTTCGTGCCGGTGCCGCTTTCTCCCGCCAATCGCGAAGCGAACCGGTTGGCGCACGCCAGCGCGGAGCGCAACGCCCGGCCCCTGAACCTCTCCAAGCTGTCACGGTCAATCCCAGCAAGGAACGCCGCGAAGGCATCTTCACCACCCCATCCTCATCCACCTTCACGCAGCCAAGCAGATGCAGGCGCGACTCGGCCCGCGTCGCGGCGACGTAGAACAAGCGCCCGGCCGCGATGTCTTCCGCTTCCCGATCCAGCAGGCGTACGTATTGGTAGAGAGGTTTCTGGTCGCCGCCGGTCTCGTCGATCCAGGCAAGCAAGAGCTGCCCACCCACTCGAAACAAGCTCCTAGCGCAATGCCCTGAAGAGATACGGCAGGCTCACATCCATCCGGTAATCAATGTCCGAATGGTCGTCGTCGAATTCCTCGTAGCGGTGCCGTATTCCCGACTCAGCGAGTCGGTGCGACAAGATACGCGAGCCGTACTGAATGTGGTACTGGTCCCGCCAGCCACAGTCGATATAGATCCCCCTCAGCGACTTCAAATTTTCCTGATATCTCGAAACGAGATTGATCGGATCGTGCGACCGCCAATTCCTCCACCGCTCCTCGATCACCTCTCCCGTCTCCGCATTGAACGGAATCCGGAACCCCAGCGGCGCCCGCGGATCCGGGTCATAGGTCGCCGCCATGCACAGGTTCATGATGCAGTGGGTCTCCTTCCCCGAAAGCTTCTCCTTCTTCCACGCGTGTTTCAGGAACCGCTTGATCCGCCCGTCGTCCTTGCCTTCCGCCAGGCCCTTCCTCCGCGCCTCGTGTAAAGCGTCGTAGGCACCCGCGCGGCGCTTGGGCACGCGGTGCTTCGCGAGCTCGTTCAAGGTGTTCGGCCAGTCGTGCCAGTAGACGAAGTCGAAGTACGCATCCCCCGAATGGTCGGCGACGGCGCCCCAGTATTTCGCGTACTTCATGCCGTGGATGATGGACCCATAGCCGCCGGAGGACTTCCCGAAGCAGCCGCGATGCTCGCGCGAGGCGAGCGTGCGGAACTCCTTATCGACGAAGGGAATGATTTCCCGGGTCAGGTAGTCGGCGTAGTTCCCGATCGCGGAGGAGTTGACGTACTGGTTACCCCCGAGCGCGGTGAAGCAATCCGGAAAGACGATGACGCACGGCCCCATCTTCTTCTCATGAATCAGCCGCGCCGCGCGCTCCGGCACGTTGTCGCCGAAGGGCTTCCAGTTGGTGTGCGCCAACCCCGAGCCGGTGAATCCCACCAGGTCATACAGAACCGGGAAGCGCTTCCTCCCCCAGTCGTCGTACTGCGGCGGCAGCCACACGCCCACCTTGCGCACGTGCGGATCCCCGAGCGGATTCCCCTTCAAAACCCTCGACACGTGCTCGAGGACGACCAGGGTGCCCGACAAACCCTTGGGGCGTTTCAGCGCCATTTGCTTGCGCACGTCACGTCGTGCGCCGGAGATCGCTCTACGCCTTCGCCGCCGGGCCCGGGCCGCCCGCATGGGCGCGCAGCGCGGCGGCAAAATCATCCAGGTCGCCGAGGCCCGTCGCGATCGCCTCGGCAAGCTTCGCGGTCATCAGATCGCCGTAGCGGTGCACGATGAGGTTGCGCAGTCCAGCCGCCCGCGCAAGGCGGCTCGCGAGCGCCGGGACGATGATGCCGTGCTGTTCCAGAAGAGCGAACGCCGCCGCGGGGCTCTCGGGCACGCCGAGCGCTTCGTGCGTGCACGCGTGCACCGCCAGGTCGATGCACGCCTGGATCGCCTGCAGCAGATCGAAGCAGACGTCGTTCAGCAGGCTTTCGTCGGCGGCGAGCGCCGCCGCCCGCAGCGGCAGCTTGGCGCGCAGGCGGCTCGCGTGGTGCTCGATCGCCTCCGACTTGCGCAGCGCGACGTCGCGGTCAACCACGGCGCGATTCGCGGCGCCGCTCGAGCGCCTCGGCGCGCATGCGGCGGTGATACTCGCCGTCGAAGTATTCCACCAGGATCCGCTCCAGGACATCCGCCGTGCGCGACGGCGCGCGGTCGAAGAGCACCCGCGCGCCGAGAAACGCCTGGCGCCCGAGCACCGGCTCGGCGGAATCGAGCAGCACCAGGTGCACGTCGCGCCCGGCCGCGCGCGTGAGCCGGCCGACGAGGTCGAGGTATTGCGCGTCGATTGCGGCGGCGTCCTGCGCCGAGCGGGCGACCAGGGCGAGATCGAGATCGCTCGAGGCTCGCGCCACGCCCTTCGCGGCGGATCCGAAAAGAATCGCCGCCGATACCCGCTCGTCCGCAAGGAGCGCGTCTCTTACCGCCGCGATCGAGACCTCGAGGTTCATGGCTCGCCAGTATAGGGCCGAAGCCCCTTGCGCACGTCTCCCCACGCCGCGCGCAGCCAGTCGAGCGCGCCGTCGCGCTCCCACAGCGCGCGGTGCGCCGCGCGATATTCCCAGGCCTCTTCCTTGCCGCCCATGATCACGCCGACGCCGGGGTCGGGCTTCGGGCGCCTGGGCGACTCGACGAGCAGCATCTCGAGCGCGACGCGGTGCCTGCCCGCCGCATCGCGCAGCGCGACGAGCGCCTCGCCGCGGCGGCCGAGCCGGACCAGGGCGAGGATGCGGTTGAGGGTCGGGCCGCAAAAATCGTCCGGGTAGCGCTCGGCGAGCGCCAGGGCCTTCTCCGGCGAGCCGCGCACGAGGTAGGCGCGAGAGAGCGGCTCGCGCACGAAGTGGTTATCCGCCGGGTTGAGCGCGATCAGCCGCTCGGCGAGCGCGGCGAAGCGTTCGCCCGATGCGCTCCGGTCCATGTCCGCCGCCGCCCGCCAAGCGAGATGCGCCAGCATGCGCAGCGCCGGCCGGTTCTCGATCCAGCCCCATTGCAGCGTGCCGTTGCCCGGCGGCGCGGCAGCGAGGTTCGCCTCGAGCAGCGCGGCGCCTCTCTCGAGCAGCGGCTCGAGCGGCGTCGCCTGCGAGCCCATGGTGGGCAGCGCTTCGACGGCCATCGCGAGGTCATCGAGCACGTCGAAGCTCTGCCACGCGAGCGCGTCGCGCTCGAGCAGATCGAGCCAGGACGCGGGCTCGATCCACATGCCGGTGAAATCGTGCTGGGTCGCGGTCAGGCCGGGCTTGGCCTGCGGAAAAACCTTGCGCCAGCGCGCCTCGGCCTCCTTCAGCGCGTCCTGCGGCTCGAGCACGCGCCCGCCCTCGCCGCGGTCGGCGACCGAATAGCGCGCCTGCGGGGCGGGCGCCGCGGCGGCGAGCGCAGCGAGCCGCTCGAGCCCCGGAAAGCGCTTCGCGTCCACCTCACCCAGCGCGGCGTCGGGATCGGCGTGAACCTTGCGCAGGAAGCCGATCAGGTCCGCGAGGGCGGGGTCGCGCCTGCGCTCCAGGTGCGCGATCCAGAACCGCGCGCGCTCCCGCGCCTGTTCGATCTTGCCGCGCGACACGAGCAGGGTGAGCTCGAGCGTCGCCAGGTTAGGATCCTCGGGGTCCTCGCGCTGCGCCTCGCCAAAGCTGCGCCACGCGCCTTCAAGCTCGCCGCGGTCGGCGAGGATCGTCGCGCGGCGCTGCAAGGCGGAAACGCGCATGGCGCGCTCGCCCCGCTCGAGCGCGCGGGCGATGAGCCGGGTGCGCTTGCGCTCCTGGCCCAGCGCAAGGTAGCAATCCATCAACTGGTCGAACAGCGGCTCGAGCCGCGCCTCGAGCGGCCCGTCGCCCGCGAACCAGGGCTCGAGCAGGGCCGCGGCAAGCTCGTCCTCGCCCTCTTCATGCCACTGCCGCGCCGTGTCCGCCACCGCGAGAGGATCCGCCCGGCTCCCGGGCAGCGCGGCAAAACGCTTCTTCGGCGTGCTGTCGAGGATGTGGCGCAGCATGTTGTAGCCGCTGAGATCGAGAATCCCGCGCAGGCGCAGGCAGCAATGCTTGTACTTGCGTCCCGAGCCGCACAGGCAGGACTCGTTTCTGCCCGGTTCGGGAAGCCGCCGGGCTTGAAAGCCCGCTTCGGGCAGCGGCATCGCGCCGTAGATCGCGACGCCCATCGCCCGGAAGGCGAGTCCGGGAGACCCGGTGCGCGGGTCGATGCCGCGCGCCATTTCCGGGGCGAAGGCCGGGCCGTGCCGCGCGATCCAGTCGAGAAACGCCGCGGCATCGCCGGAACGCGCCAGCACCCTCGCCGACATCGCGAAGAGCTCGAACAGCTCGTCGTGTTCGCCTTTGACGCCGGTCACGCTCAATCTGCGTGCACCCCCACCCGCGGCTCCCCTTCTGCCGGTCCGCAGGTCGCAGGTTTGCCAGAAGGCGTCAGCTGCGTCAACGCAACGCGAGCGTGCAGCGTTGATCGAGCATGCGAACGATCGCGCCCGCCGTACCCCTCGTGGAGCGCATTCATACCGTCCGCGGGCACAAGATCATGCTGGACGCCGACCTCGCGCAGCTCTACCGCGTGCCGACCAAGGCGCTGACGCAGGCGGTGAAGCGGAATCCCGACCGCTTCCCGCCGGATTTCATGTTTCCGCTTACCGAACAAGAGCTTGCAAACTTGAGGTCACAAACTGTGACCTCAAGATCCGCGTCCCGGGAGTGGGGAGGCCGGCGTGCCGCCGCCCGCGCCTTCACCGAGCAGGGCGTCGCCATGCTCTCCTCGGTACTCAAGAGCAAGCGGGCGGTCCAGGTCAACGTCGAGATCATGCGCGCCTTCGTTCGTCTTCGCGGCCTCGTCGAGCACGATCGGGAGCTCGCGCGCCGCCTCGACGATCTGGAATCGAGATACGACCGCCAGTTCAAGGTCGTGTTCGACGCCATCCGCGAGCTCATGGCGCCGCCGCCGGCGCCAAAGCGCAGGATCGGATTCGTGCAGGGCGAGTAGGTGGGCCAGCGGCCCACCCTACGCCATCAGCCGCCAGCGGCCTCAGCCATCCCCTCCGCCGCGCGCTTCATCTCCTTGTCAGTCGGACCACTCCCGCCAGCCCTTCTGCACCGGGAAGTACAGTCCGCGCTCAGCGCCACCGAGCGCGCGTGAATACTCCTCGAGCTGCGCCGCGTAGCGCTTCTGCTGCTCGTCGAGAAAGCTTTCCAGCCCCGCGCCCTCGTGCGCGCTCGCCTTGTAGTCCACGACCCACTTCTTCCCGTCCGCATCCTCGAACAGCCGGTCGATGCGAAAGCTCCGGCTGGGGCTTCGCAGCCGGTATTCGTTACGCGCCATCTTGTGCGGTCCGAGCACCCAACGCCCGCGCTCGTCCGAGAGCGCGTTCACGAGCGCCGCAACGACCAGGCGTGTCGCGCGCTCGAGCCCCTGCGGCGCCACGCCCCGGCGCTGCAGCTCCTTCTCGAACAACTTGCGCAGAGCTTCGACGCGCGCGGCGTCCCAGCCGCGCAGCTCGTCGTCGGCGATGCGCTGGAGCCAGGCGTGCGCCACGATTCCCGCGAGGCGCACCGGCTCCTTTGCCCAATCGAAGGGGATCTCCTCTTCTTCCCTCCCTACCTCCGGCACATCCCAGGTCGTGGCAGCCGGCACCCGAGGCATCTCGAAATCCGACGGCAGCCGCCGCAACTCCCCCGCCGGCAAAGACTGCCTCACCTCCGGCTCCTCCGCCACCGCCGCAGGCAACCTCACCGAATCCCCCAGCGCCGACCAGGCCAACCCCAGCAAAGACCGCTTCGAAGGCAGCTTCACCACCCCATCCTCGCTGACCTTCACGCACCCCAGCAAATGCAGCCGCGACTGCGCCCGCGTCGCGGCGACATAGAACAGCCGCCCCGCCTCGATGTCCTCTGCCTCCCAATCCAGAAGCCGCACGTACTTGTACAAAGGCTCCTCCCCGCCCCCGGTCTCGTCGATCGGCGCGAGCAGCAACTGGCCGCCCGGCAAGGATCGCCACGCGAACAACGGCCGCCGCCCATAGCGCGGCGGACGGTCCAACCCGGGAACGATGACGGTGTCGAACTCAAGACCCTTCGCCTTGTGGAGGGTCATGATCTCCACCGCCTCGGGGCCGGCCTCTACGTCGGGGAGCGCGAAGAGCTTGTCGAGGCTGCGCGCCAGGTCGCCGAAGTGGGTGAGCTCGCCCGCCTCCTCCAGCCGCTCGAGCTCATCAAAAAAGATCTCGGCGTCCTCCAGATCGGTCGCATCCGCGACGCACGCGGCCCCCCCCAGCGCGAACCAGACGCCTTCCACGCAATCGCGCAGCGTCCCGCGCAGGCGGTTCTCGAGAGCAGGACGAAGGACGGAGACGAGGCGCGAAAGGCGCGGCGCGTCCTGGATCAGCTCCCAGACGGTCTTTTCCCGGCGATCTTCGAAGAGCGCAGAGAGCTCATCGAGAGAAAGCCCGCACCACGGCGCGCGCAGGATCGCGAGCCAGGCGACGCGGTCGGCGAGGTGGGTGAGGGCCCGCGTCAGCGCAAAGAGGTCCTGCACCACCTGCCGCTCGCCCAACTGCTCGATCTCCACCGCCCGGAAGCGCACGCCCGCAGCCTTCAGCGCGGGGACGATCTCATCCAGGTGGCTGCGGTTACGAACGAGAATGGCGGTGCGCCCGCGGGATTCGAACAGGAGCTCGACCACGCGCTTCGCCTCGTCCTCGCGCCGGCCGAAGAGCTGAAGAGTTGGTTCGCCCTCGGCGTCCGCCTCGTGAAAGGCGACCGAGGGCGAATACGGCACCGCGCCGGAGGCCTCATCCTCCGAAGCAGGCAGCACCCGCGGAAAGACGCGGTTCACCCACGAAACGATCGCGCCCTGCGAGCGGAAGTTGGTGGAGAGCGTCAGAGGCTCGAGCTTCACACTCGGCAGCCCATGCCGCCGCGCACGGAGAAACAGCCCCACCTGCGCGTCGCGAAAGCGATAGATCGACTGCATCGGGTCCCCTACAACGAACACGGTCCGCCCGTCGCCCTCCTGCCACCCGGCGGTGAGGCGCTCGATCAGCTCCCACTGCGAGTTAGAAGTGTCCTGGAACTCGTCCACCAGCAGGTGCTTCACCCGCACGTCCAGAGAGAGCAGCAGGTCGGTGGGCTCATCGGGCGTGCCGAGCGCGGCGAGCGCCCCGTGTGCGACCTCGGTGAAGTCCACCTCTCCGCGCTCGGCGAACAAAACGCGAAGCTGCGCCACCGCGGGGTTGAGGAGCGCGAGGATCGCCTCCAGCGCCTCCCACTGCGTGGGGGAAAACTCTTCCGGCGGCATGAGGAGGAGCATGCCGAGCATCTCCTCCAGCCCCTCCACCGCGCGCAGCGCCTCCGGCGCGCTCGCGCGCCACCCGCCGTCCTTTCTCAGCATCTCGCGCGCGAACGCGGGCGAAGCGTCCGGGTGGAGCGAGCGCGCGCGCTGCAGCAACCGTCCGCGCTCCACGCGAAGGGCCATCTCCAATTCCTTGCGCGTGGGCGCGCGGCCGGTGCTCCTCAGCCACTGGTCGCGCCGCGCGAGCATCGCCGCGAGCAGGTCCGTAGCGCCGGCTACGTAGTTATCGAGGTGCGCGAGCAGCCGCTCGACCGGCGGCGTCACCTCGAGGAGCGTGCGCGCCGCGGCCTCGCGATAGAGCTCGGTCGCGTCCTCGGCTACGCCCGGCTGCGCGCCGAACTTCGCCAGCACCGGCATGCGCGAAGTGAGCGAAGCGCACAAGGCGTCGATGGTCTGGATGCGTAGCCGCGGCGCGGACTCGGGCGGCACCTTCTCCAGCACCCGCTCGCGCATCTCGGCGGCGGCCTTCTTCGTGAACGTGATGGCGACGATCTCCTCGGGCTGCTGCACGGTGCCGAGGAGCCTGAGATACCGCTGCACCAGGAGCTCGGTCTTGCCCGAGCCCGCGGGCGCCTGCACGATGAAGGAGCGCGTGACGTCGAGCGCCGCGTCGCGCTCGCGCTGGTCAGCTATGATCGCCGTCATGGCGCTCAAAATGTGGGACCTCGCGGCGGCCGAGGACGACCGGCGCTTTTCGCCCTACTGCTGGCGCATCAAGATGGCGCTCGCGCACAAGGGCCTCGAAGCCGAAACCCTCCCCTGGCGCTTCACCGACACCAAAGCGATCGCCTTCTCCGGCCAGGACAAGGTGCCCGTGCTGGTGGACGGCGGAAAAGTCGTCCACGACTCCTGGGCCATCGCCCAGTACCTCGAGGAGAAAGTCCCGGCGAAGCCGCTGTTCGAGGGCGCGCAGGCGAGATCCCTCGCCTTCGTGCTGAAGACCTGGGTGGAGAGCACGCTGCACGGCCCGATCCTGCGTGCCGTGATCCTCGATCTCTTCAACGCGCTGCACGAAAAGGACAGGAAGTACTTCCGCGAGTCGCGCGAGAAGCGCTTCGGCAAGCCGCTGGAAGAAGTCGGCGCCGACCCGAAGAAGGCGGCGGCGGACCTGCGCACCGCGCTCCTTCCCGTGCGCCAGCAGCTGGTGCAGGCGCCCTTCGTCAGCGGGCAGGCCCCGGCCTTCGCCGACTACATCCTGTTCGGCGCCTTCCAGTGGGCGCGCGCGGTCTCGCCGCAGCGCCTGCTCGAGCCCGACGACCCGGTGTACGCCTGGCGCGAGAGGATGCTCGACCTGCACGGCGGCCTCGCCAGAAAAGCGAAGGGCTACGAGGTCTGGAGCTAGCGCGCTCATTCGTCCTCGAGATCTTCCTCGAGCGCGTTGACGCGCTCGTACACCCGGCAGAGCGGCTGCAGGTCGCAATAGCGGCAGGTCTGCAGCATCCGTTTCGGATCTACGCGCGCCTCGCCCGAAGCGAAGCCCGCACCCAGCGCCTCCAGCTCCTGCCTCCACCCCGCTACGAGCGCATCCCAGTTCTTCGCCGCCTGCACCCTGGGGATCGCGTCCTCGGCGCGCGAAAACCCCATGTAGCGCATCTCGCCGGTTTTGAGCTTGGCGAAAGCGACGGCCGAGACGTTCTCCGAATTGAGCGCGTAGAGCGGCAGCTGCGGGTCGTCGGGCCGCTCGCCCAGCCACTCCTGCGGCGTCGTCCTCCCAGTCTTGTAGTCGATCACCGCGTGCCCGCCGGAAGAAAGGCGATCCATGCGGTCGATGCGGCCGTTGATTTCGAGGCCGGCAACGGAGAGCTTTCGCTTTTCCTCCATCGCCACGACCTCGAACGCGTCCCGTTCCCTTTCCACCTCCAGCCATTCGCGCGCGAGCTTCGCCAGCCGTTTCAGCTCGAGGCCCGCGAGCGGCTGTTCCAGCTTCGCCGCTGCAACGGCTTTCCGTGCCGCTTTCTCTATCGCCGGCGCCACATCCTCTTTCAATCCCTCGCTTCCCTTGAGGGAGGTCCACAGTTCCTTCATCAGCTCGTGCAGCAGGGACCCTCTCGCGCGGGCATCCAGCCCCTCCACCGGCTCTTCCAGTGCCTCCGCGGCCAGGCGGTGCCTCGCGAAGGCTCTGAATGGACAGGCCGCTTGGTCCACCAGGATCCGGGTTCCGCCTCTTGGCGTCTTCGTGGCCAGCGCGGGGGCTTTGCCGTCCTTCACCCGCTCGACGCGCCGCTTCGCGAAAAGCACGTCCCTGTACCGTGCGACCCTCATGGTCTCCGGTGTTCCCGGAGAGCCGGGAACACCCGAGATCAATGGAGAAGCGATCAGATCCCGGTCCTCTTCGTGGGCTGCATGCGACACCACCACCTCATCCGCCGCTTCCAGCCATCCTTGGGTGATCCGCTTCGCCCTTTCCAGCGTCGCCTCCGGCGAGGCTTCCGGGATGCCCGCCTTTTTCTGCAGCGCCGGCGGGATGAACGGATTCGGGCTCGCGTGCAGCGGCCAGGCCTCGTCGGTGAGGCCGCTCACCCAGAGCGCGTCGAATTCCAGCCCCGCGGATTCGAGGATGCCGAGGACCTGGATCGGCGCGTCGGGCGACTCGGGCTGAAAGAGCGTCTCGTCGCACAGGCGCCGCAGGTGCGCGAGGGCCTGGCCGAAGCTCAGTTTCGGCGCGACGCGCTCGAGTTTCGCGAACTCGGCGAGGGTCTCGTTGAATTTGGCGCGGGTCTGGAATTCGTCCGAATCCAGACTGCGGTCCGGAAAGCCCGCGGCGTCGAGGAGTTCAGTGAAGTGGCGAGCCCAGTCTTGGGGGGAATCCGATCCCGGTCGCAGGGTGGCGAACAGCGCTTCCAGTCTTTGCCTTAGAACCGGGGCGCCCTTGACGAGCGCTACGAGTTTTCCGAGGCTGAGTTTCGCCGGCGCGACTCTCCGAAGATGCGCATCGAGCAATGCGCGCCGTGCCATCTCGAGCTCCGCGCCGGCGATGAAAGGGGAGCGAACGAGGCGCGAGGCTTGCTCGAACGGCACCTCATGCGCGGCCAACTCGAGGATGGCGAGCGCGGTGCGCACGAGCGGGTAGTCGGAGAGCGGCGAACCCAAGGACACGTTGAAGGGCAGCGCGCGCTTCTCGCGTCCCGGCAGGTTGTAGTCCGGGCGCAGGACGCGCGAGAAGACGCGCAGCACCTCGCGCCGGCGCACGGACAGCTCGGGCACGACGACGCCGATGCGCTGCGCGCCGCTTTCCAGCTTCGCGCGCGCCCACTGCGCGGCGGCATCCAGCTCTTCACGCGCCGAAGGGAAGACTCGCAGGGTGGGCCCATGGCCCACCCTACGATCGGGGGAGCAGGAGCGCACCTCGATGCCCGCCTTCGCGCAAGCGTCGAAGAAGTCCTGCTCTTGCGGGGTCACGACGTCGAAGGCGTAAGTGACGAGGAGCTGCGGCTTGCGCAGCGCCGATTCCTTCAGCAGCGGCGCGACCACGTCGGCGAGGCGCGCCTCATCGGTGTTGTCCTCGCGCTCGCAGCGCTTCGCGTATTCCTTCGACCACTCGGCGAACGCCTTGGCGTCGTCGTTGCCGGGAAAGGACGCGAGCGCGCCGTCGATGCGCCAGGCGTGCGTCAGTTCCCACGCGCGTACGCAATCCGCGGCCGCCTGCGGCACGGCGAGCAGCGCCTCGCCCCAGCGGCTCGCGCGGATCGCGGCTTCCCACAGCGCCTGCGCCTGCGCGCCGGTCAGCAGCAGCGGCAGCGAAACCGCGAGATCGGAATAGAGCGCGTCCTCGTAGAGCCGCTCGGCGAAGGCGGAAAACGGCAGGATGTCCGCCGTCTCCCAGACCGGCAGGCCTTTCGCGGCCTGGCCCGCGTCGAACTCGCGCGCCAGCGCCTGCGCGAGGCGGCGGTTGGGGGTGACGACGCTGACCCTGGCGGCGTGCCCCGCGGCGAGCCGGCCGAAGAGTTCGTTTCTCGATATGGCCAGCGCGCCCATGCGCCGCAGTTTAGTCGAGGCCCGGCGCTTGACCCGGGCCGCGCCCCTTCTGTACACTGATTCTGTACATATCGCGCCGGGCCCCCATGTCCAAGGTCAACGTCACCGAGCTGCGCCAGAACCTGCCCGCCTACCTTGCCGAGGTGCAAAAGGGCGGCGAGATCGAGGTCACCGTGCATGGCAAGGTGATCGCGCGCATCGTCCCCGAGGCGGACCGGCAGGCCGCCGCGCGCCAGTACCTCAAGTCGCTCCGGAAGAGCGCCGTCATCGGCGACATCGTCAGCCCAAGCGGCGACACCTGGGACGCCGAGCGTTGATCGTCCTGGACACGCACGTCCTCGTCAACGACGCGCTCGACCCGAAACGCCTCACGCGCCGCGCGCGCGCCGCGATCGAGGACGCCCATGCCGCCGGGGCGATCGCCTGCAGCGACGTGAGCCTGTGGGAGATCGCCATGCTCATCGCCCGCGGCAGGCTGAAGCTCGACGCGGATGCGAAGACCTTCCTGGAGGCGATCGTGCACGGCCGCGCGGTTCGCGTGCTGCCGATCACGCCCGCGGTGGCGGTGCTGGCGCAGTCCGATGAATTCGGGCACGGGGATCCCGCCGACCGCATCATCGCCGCCACCGCGCTCGCGCAGCGCGCGCCGCTGGTGAGCGCCGACGCGCGCCTGTGCAAGCTGCCTTCGCTGAAGGTGATCTGGTAGGGCAAGCCCCCGCGATTCATTCGCGGCGGCGACCGGCGCGAGGGCTAGACGGTCCTCAGCACGCGCCGCAAGAGCAGCGCGCCGATCGCGCCCATGGCGGCCATCACCGCGGCGCCGCCAACGCCGCCTTCGGGCGCGATGCCCGTCGCGCGCAGCCCCACCGCGAAGACGAGCGCGCCGGCGAGGGCGAACACGACGTCGCCCTGGATGCTGAAATTGTTGCCGGCGAGAAAGCGGCCGACGACGAGGCCGGCCATGAGGCCGATGACGACGATTCCCACGTACTCCATTGAACTCTCCAAGCGCTACGCCCAGCATACGCGCTATTGCACGGGCAAACGCCCCGAGGCGAAAATAAGCTCCATGGACGCCAGCGACGCCCTGCTCCTCGCCCGAGCCCAGTTCGGGCTGAACATCGCGTTCCACATCCTGTTTCCGACCATCACCATCGCGCTGGCGTGGTTTCTGATCGGCTTTCGCGTGAAATATGCACGCACGCAGGACCCGCGCTGGCTCGCCACCTACCGCCTGTGGGTGAAGATCTTCGCCCTCAGCTTCGCCATGGGGGTGGTGTCCGGGATCACCATGAGCTTCCAGTTCGGCACCAACTGGCCGGGCTACATGCTGGAGGTGGGCAACATCGCCGGGCCCTTGCTCGGCTACGAGGTGCTGACGGCGTTCTTTCTCGAGGCCACCTTCCTGGGCGTCATGCTCTTCGGCATGGAGCGCGTCTCCACGCGCGTGCACATCCTTTCGGCGGTGATGGTGGCGGTGGGCACCACGCTCTCGGCGTTCTGGATCCTCGCGCTCAACTCCTGGATGCAGACGCCCGCCGGGCACGTCATGGACGGCGACGCGCTCATCGCCGGCGACTGGCTGGAGGTGATCTTCAATCCGTCGTTTCCCTACCGCTTCACGCACATGATGCTCGCCTCGGGCCTCACCGCCTCGTTCCTGGTGGCGGGGCTCTCGGCATGGCGGCTGCTGAAGGACGCCGCGGACGAGGGCGCGCTGCAGACGCTCAGGGTCGGCGCGCTCGCCGCGGCGGTGCTCGCGCCGCTGCAGATCGTGGTCGGCGACCTGCACGGCCTGAATACGCTCGAGCACCAGCCGGCGAAGATCGCCGCGGTGGAGGCGATCTGGAAGACGGAGAAAGGCGTGCCGCTCGTGCTGTTCGCGATCCCGAACGAGCTCGCGGGGCGTAACGACTACGCGATCGAGATCCCGAAGCTCGCGAGCTTCGTGCTAAAGCACGACTTCGACGCCGAGCTGCAGGGGCTCGAGGCGTTCGCGCCCGACATCCCGCCGGTGGCGCCCGTGTTCTTCGCCTTCCGCGTGATGGTCGGCGTGGGCGTGCTGATGCTCGGGCTCGCCTGGTTCGGCGCCTGGCGGCTGAGAAAGCGCGCGCCGCCGCTCTGGCTCCTGTGGGCGTTCGCCGGTATGACGTTCTCGGGCTGGGTCGCCACGCTCGCCGGCTGGATCGTCACCGAGATCGGGCGCCAGCCGTGGCTCGTCACCGGGATCCTGCGCACCGCCGACGCCGCGGGGCGTGTCGCCGAGGCGAGCCTCGGCGCGAGCTTCACCGGCTATGCGCTCGTCTACAGCGTGATGCTGCTCGCCTACATGGTGGTGCTCACGCACCTCGCGGGCGCGGGAGCGAAAGCGTGAGCCCCGAATTTTCGTTTGATCTGCCGCTCGTCTTCGCCGTGCTGATGGGCGCGGCGATCCTCGCCTACGTGGTGCTCGACGGCTACGACCTCGGCGTCGGCATGCTGATGCCGGCGGCGACCAGCGAGGAGCAGGACGTGATGGTGGCCTCAATCGGCCCGTTCTGGGACGCGAACGAGACCTGGCTCGTCCTCGGCGTGGGGATCTTGCTGATCGCCTTCCCGGTGGCGCACGGCTACATCCTCGGCGCGCTCTACCTGCCGGTGGCGGCGATGCTCGTCGGCCTCATGCTGCGCGGCGTGGCGTTCGAGCTGCGCGTGAAGGCGGAGGGCTGGCACGCGGAGCTGTGGAACTGGCTGTTCTGGTTCGGCTCGTTCCTCGCCTCGTTCGCGCAGGGCTTCATGCTCGGGCGCTACCTCACCTCGTTCCTGCCGGGCTGGGGCTACTTCCTGTTCGCCCTCATGGTCGGCGCGGCGCTCTGCGGCGGCTACGTGCTGCTCGGCGCGGCGTGGCTGATCCTGCGCACGGAAGGGCCGCTGCAGCGCAAGGCGATCGGCTGGACGAAGTGGGGCCTGCTCTGGGTGGCGCTCGGCGTGGCGCTGGTCTCGCTCGCCACGCCTGCGGTGAGCCAGCTCGTCTACGCGCGCTGGTTCGACTTCCCCGAGACGCTCGCGCTCATGGTGCTGCCGCTCGCCACGCTCGTGTCGTGGCTCTGGGTGTGGCGCTCGCTGGGGCGCTCGGAGTGGAAGCCCTTCGCCGGCGCGGTGGCGATCTTCGTGCTCGCCTTCCTCGGCCTCGCCTACAGCGTTTTTCCCTATATCGTTCTCGGCTGGCTCACGATCTGGGAGGCGGCGGCCCACCCCTCGGCTTTGCAGGTGACGTTGGTCGGGGCGCTCATCGTGCTGCCGTTTCTCATCGGCTACACCGTCTTCGCGTATCGCGTATTCAGAGGCAAGGCGAAGGCCGGCCTGTACGGACACTAAAAGGGGACTGTCCCTATTCCTCCAGCAGGTGCTTCTTTTCCTTCACCTTTGCCCACTCGTCGGCGTCCGCCGGCGCGGGCTTTCTCTCGATGATCGGCTTCCAGCCGGCGGCCAGCTCCTTGTTGCGCGCGATCCACTCGCGCTGCGCGTCGGGCACGTCGTCCTCGGCGAAAATCGCCTCCACCGGGCACTCCGGCACGCACAGGGTGCAGTCGATGCACTCGTCGGGGTCGATCACCAGCATGTTCGGACCCTCGCGGAAGCAGTCGACCGGGCACACGTCCACGCAGTCGGTGTACTTGCACTTGATGCAGCTCTCGGTGACGACGTAGGTCATGCGGGGAAAGCCTGCGGTGCTGAAAAGGTTAATCGAATCCGTAGTTTAGCACGCGCGCTTGGGTTCCGGATCGCGCGCCCCCATAATGTCGGTTCCCCGCAGTACCCCCGAGGAGCCATGAGCAGCAGCACGCAGATTCGTCACGTCACGGACGCAAGCTTCGAGCCGGAAGTCCTCCAATCCGAGGTGCCGGTGCTGGTGGACTACTGGGCCGAGTGGTGCGGCCCCTGCAAGTCGATCGCGCCGATCCTCGACCAGGTGGCCCAGGAATACGACGGGCGCCTGAAGATCGCCAAGTTGAATGTCGACGAGAACCAGGCGGTGCCCGCCAAGTTCGGCATCCGCGGCATCCCGACGCTGATGCTGTTCAAGAACGGCAACCTCGAGGCGACGCGCGTGGGCGCGCTGTCCAAATCGCAGCTCACGGCGTTTCTTGACAGCAATATCTAAACCACTTACGCTGCGCAGCAATCCCGCCCCGGCGCAACCGGGGCGGCTGAAATGAAGAAGGTGCAGTAAAGACCGGCGCGCGCCGCAGTTCCCAGGCGCGGCGCCCCTCCCCATACGGAAGAAGTCGGCAAGTCCCCGCAGCCTCTGTTCACTCGTCCATGCATCTCTCAGAACTGAAGAGCCAGCACGTCACGCAACTCGTGGAAACCGCGGTCGCGAACCAGATCGACAACGCGAGCCGCATGCGCAAGCAGGACCTGATATTCGCGCTGCTGAAGAACCAGGCGAAGAAGGGCGAATCGATCTTCGGCGACGGCACGCTGGAAGTGCTGCCCGACGGCTTCGGCTTCCTGCGCTCGCCCGAAACCTCCTACCTCGCGAGCACCGACGACATCTACGTCAGCCCCTCGCAGATCCGCCGCTTCAACCTGCACACCGGCGACACCATCGAGGGCGAGATCC
>JBBDXL010000156.1:0-17350 GCA_040902335.1 Burkholderiales bacterium | reverse complement strand
AGCACGGTGGACTGGTACACGCAGCACCTGATGCCCTGGCTGAAGAAGTGAGCCGCAAGCCCTACGTGCGCGCGGTCACCTCGGAGTGGATCTTCCGCCACCCGCGCTACCTGCGCTACATGGTGCGCGAGTTCAGCTGCCTGTTCATCGGCGGCTGGACGTTGCTGATGGTATGGGGACTGAAGCAACTCTCCGAGGGGCCGGCTGCGTGGGCCGTGTTCCTCGAGGTATCGAGAACCCCGGAAATCATCGTGTTCCACGTGCTGGCGCTGGGCTTTGCCGTCTATCACAGCATCACCTGGTTCAACCTGACCCCGAAGGCCCTGCCGCTGCAGCGTGGCGAGGAATTTGTTCCCGACGCTGCGATCTCCGGCGCGCACTTTGCCGCCTGGGCGGGTGTTACGGTCCTGGTCCTGTATCTCGCGGGAGCCTTCTGAGCATGGCCGTCTCGAACAAGCCGATCGTCTGGGGCCCGTTCGCCGCGGGCGGAACGCTCACCGCCTTTCTGACTCCGGTGCTGATCCTCCTCACGCTCCTCGCAGCGCTCGGCCACGCCCCGGACCTGCTCGCCTACGAGCGGCTGCACGCCTTCGCCGGCCATTGGCTCGTCAAGCCGGCGCTCGCCGGGTTCGTGTTTCTGTCGCTCTGGAGCGCCGCCCATCGTCTGCGCATCACCTGCACCGACCTCGGCCTGCGCGCCGACCGCGCAGTCGCGGCAATCGTGTACGCGGTGGCCCTTGCCGGCACGGGGGCGTCGGTGCTTTACTTGCTGCGGATCTGAAGGGAGGGGACCCGATGAATTCGCCGCCGGTCACCACGCGCGAGATCGCCCGAGAAGTGCGCTTCAACACTGTCTGGACCCAGGAGTTGAACGACGTGTTCGCCGACGTCGCGCCGTATTACGATCGGGCGAACTATATCGCCAGCCTGGGACTGTGGGGCTGGTTCCTGCGCCAGTTCATGGCGACCGTGGACATCAAGCCGGGCGAGCGCGTGCTCGACGTGTGCGCCGGCACCAACGCCGTCGGCATCGCGCTGCTCGAGCGCGAGCCGACCCTCGAGGTGCACGCCATCGACCGCAGCGCCGCGATGCAGGAGGTCGGGCGCCGCAGCGCCGAAGCGAAAGGGTTCCGCATCCGCAGCCTCATCGACGACGTGCACACGCTGCCGTACCCGGACAACACCTTCGATCTGGTTACCCTGCAGTTCGCCTCGCGGCACCTGCGCATCCGGCGCGTCGCCGAGGAGATCCGCCGCGTGCTCAAGCCCGGCGGGCGCTTCTATCACTGCGACATGCTGCGGCCGGGCAACCGGACCGTCGAACGCCTCTACTATGCGTACTTGCGCTTCTGCCTGTGGTTCACGGGGTTCCTGTTCCGCAGCGGGCCCGCGGCGCTCAATTGCAAGGAATACTTCATCCAGGCCCTGCAGATGTTCTATTCCGCGCAGGAGCTGAGCGACATGCTGGAGGACGTGGGCTTCCGCGACGTTACTGCGAAGACGGTGTTCAGCGGCATGCTCGGCTTTCATCGCGCCGTGAAACCGCCGGCCTGAACCGGGAGAAGGCACTCGCCGCGCTGAACGGCCGGCTGCTCGAGGCGTTCAGCCGGCGCACCGTCGAGGAATTGCGCGCGGCGCTGCCGCTGCGCCTGGCGCTGCCCGCGCTCGAGCCGTTCCTCGCCGAGAACGTGGCGAAGGAAGTGCGCAAGGACGCGCTGGTGATCCGGCGCGCGGGCGAAGCGCCGGCGCCCGGGACCGCGCGGGAAATCCTCGCCGCGGCGCGCGCGATCGACCGGGAATTCCTCTCGCGCGTCGGCGGTTTTCCGGTGCGCATCGAGATCCCCTACGAGAGGATCGAACCGCTGCGGCTGCGGCGCATCGAGCTAGGCCTGGACACGGCGCACCGCGTCCTCGAGGCGTGGCGACAGGGCCGGCGGCTGCGCGCATCGTTCGCGGCGGGCGAATTCGAGCGGCGGCTGTTCGAGTTGCTGCAGTTGTATGCCGAGGAAACCCACGCGCTCAGCTACGCGGTGCGCCTGCCGGGGCTGCTCGCGCCGTTGCGCGAGCGCCTCGCGCAACACCTGCGCGAAGCCATGACCGAGGCTGCGCGATCGCTCGCGCGTGTCCCCCATGCTGCAGGGCAAAACGGGTAGAATTCCCGCTTTCAGCGGACGGTCACGGGATGCGTGCACGGCTCGTCGCCGGCAACTGGAAGATGCATGGCAGCCTCGCTGCGAACGCAGCGCTGCTCGACGCCTTCGTTGCGGGTGGGGTTGGGTGCGCGGTGTGCGTGCCTTTTCCGTACCTGGCGCAGGCGGCCGAGCGGTTGCGGGGAACGCGGATCGCCTGGGGGGCTCAAAACCTGAGCGAGCACGCCTCGGGCGCCTACACCGGCGAGGTATCCGCGGCCATGCTGGGGGAATTCGGCTGCCGCTACGCCCTCGTCGGCCACTCCGAGCGCCGGCAGTTGTACGGCGAAAGCGACGCGACGGTGGCGGCCAAGTTCGCCGCGGCGCGCGACGGCGGCATCACGCCGATCCTGTGCGTGGGCGAGACGCTGCCGGAACGCGAAGCCGGGCGCACGCAGGAAGTGGTGGCGCGCCAGCTCGACGCGGTACTGGCGCGGGGCGCAATCGGCGATGCCGTCGTGGCCTACGAGCCGGTGTGGGCGATCGGCACCGGCCGCACGGCGACGCCCGAGCAGGCGCAGGAGGTGCACGCGTTCCTGCGCCGGCGGCTGTCCGCGTCGACGACGATCCTCTACGGCGGCAGCGTCAAGCCGGGGAACGCGGCCGCGATATTCGGCATGCCCGACGTGGACGGCGGGCTGATCGGCGGGGCTTCTCTGGTGGCCGGAGATTTCATCGCCATTTGCAGGGCGGCGGAACTGAAAGGTTGAGTGCATGGAACAGTGGATGACCCTGATCATCGTGGCGCACGTGCTGATCGCGCTCGCCATCATCGGCCTGGTGCTGCTCCAGCACGGCAAGGGCGCGGACATGGGCTCGGGCTTCGGCGGCGGCGCCTCCTCGAGCCTGTTCGGCGCCACGGGCGCGGCGAACTTCCTGTCGCGCGCCACCGCGGCGCTGGCGACGGTGTTCTTCCTCAGCAGCCTCGGACTCGCGTATCTGGCGAGCGAGAAACCGAGGACCGAGGCCGGCACGGTCATGGACGCGGTGAAACCGCAGCCGCCGGCAGCGCCAGCCGGGGACATTCCCAAGCCGCAGGCGCTGCCGCCCGCCGGGGGCGGTGCGGGATCGCCCGCATCGGGCATACCGAAATGATTTTTATAGGATAATTCCACATGAGGGACGCGCCCACGTGGTGAAATTGGTAGACACGCTAGCTTGAGGGGCTAGTGGCCTAAAAAGCCGTAGCAGTTCGAGTCTGCTCGTGGGCACCAACTATGCTGGCTGAGTACTTTCCGATCCTGCTGTTCATCCTCGTCGCCATCGCGATCGGCGTGGTGCCCTTGGCGCTCGGCAAGCTGCTCGGCCCGAACCGCCCCGACCCCGAGAAGCTTTCGCCCTACGAGTGCGGCTTCGCGGCCTTCGAGGACGCGCGCATGAAGTTCGACGTGCGCTACTACCTGGTGGCGATCCTGTTCATCCTGTTCGACCTGGAGATCGCGTTCCTGTTTCCCTGGGCGGTCGCGCTGAACGACATCGGCCTCGCGGGGTTCCTGGCGATGATGCTGTTCCTGGGCATTCTGGTGGTCGGCTTCGTCTACGAGTGGATGAAGGGGGCTCTGGAATGGGAATAGAAGGCGTCCTGCAGCAGGGCTACGCGACCGCGCGGCTCGATGACGTGATCAACTGGACGCGCACCGGGTCGCTGTGGCCGATGACCTTCGGGCTGGCGTGCTGCGCCATCGAGATGATGCACGCGGGTGCGGCGCGCTACGACCTGGACCGCTTCGGCATCGTGTTTCGCCCCAGCCCGCGGCAGTCGGACGTCATGATCATCGCCGGCACCCTGTGCAACAAGATGGCGCCGGCGCTGCGCAAGGTCTACGACCAGATGGCCGAGCCGCGCTGGGTGATCTCGATGGGCTCCTGCGCCAACGGCGGCGGCTACTACCACTACTCGTATTCGGTGGTGCGCGGCGCCGACCGCATCGTGCCGGTCGACATCTACGTGCCGGGCTGTCCGCCGACGGCCGAGGCGCTGCTCTACGGCATCCTGCAGCTGCAGAACAAGATCCGCCGCACGAACACGATCGCCCGATGACGCCCAGGCTGCAGAGATTGTTCGACGCGCTGACGGCCGCGGGCCTCGCACCGGTCGAGCGGCTGAACGAGCTGACGATCGAGGTCCCGGCCGGCGGCTACTTCGACGCCTGCCGCAAGCTGCGAGATGCCCCCGAGTTGCGCTTCGAGCAGGCGATGGACCTGTGCGGCGTCGACTATTCGGGCTACGGCGACCGGCCGCGCGCAGGCCGCCGCTTCGCGGCCGTCCTGCATCTGCAGTCGGTGACGCACAACTGGCGGCTGCGGCTGCGCTGCATGGCGAGCGACGACGCGTTCCCGGTGCTGCCGTCGGTGCACGAGATCTGGCCGAGCGTGAACTGGTACGAGCGCGAGGCGTTCGACCTGTTCGGCATCGTGTTCGAGGGGCACCCCGACCTGCGCCGCATCCTCACCGACTACGGCTTCGTCGGCCACCCCTTCCGCAAGGATTTCCCGCTCTCGGGCCACGTCGAGATGCGCTACGACCCGGACCAGCGGCGCGTCGTCTACCAGCCGGTCTCGATCGAGCCGCGCGAGGTGACGCCGCGCATCGTGCGCGTCGAGCACTACGCCGAGGGCGAGTGATGCCGGAGATCCGCAACTACACGCTGAACTTCGGGCCGCAGCACCCGGCCGCGCACGGCGTGCTGCGCCTGGTGCTGGAGCTCGACGGCGAGGTGATCCAGCGCGCCGACCCGCACATCGGCCTCTTGCACCGGGCGACCGAGAAGCTCGCCGAGCACAAGACCTACATCCAGTCGCTGCCGTACATGGACCGGCTGGATTACGTGTCGATGATGTGCAACGAGCACGCCTACGTGCTCGCGGTGGAGAAACTGCTCGGCATCGAAGTGCCGCTGCGCGCGCAATACATCCGCGTCATGTTCGACGAGATCACGCGCATTCTCAATCACCTGCTGTTCCTCGGCACCCATGGTCTCGATCTGGGCGCGATGACGGTATTCCTGTATTGCTTTCGCGAGCGCGAGGACCTGCTCGACTGCTACGAGGCGGTGTCCGGGGCGCGCATGCATGCGGCCTATTACCGGCCGGGCGGCGTGTACCGGGACCTCCCGGACGCCATGCCGCGCTATGAGGCGCAGCACACGCGCAGCGCTCGCGCGCTCGCCGAGATGAATGCCAACCGGCAGGGGTCGCTGCTCGATTTCATCGAGGACTTTACCCGGCGCTTCCCGAAGTGCGTCGACGACTACGAGACGCTGCTCACCGAAAACCGCATCTGGAAGCAGCGCACGGTGGGCATCGGCGTGGTGTCGCCGGAGCGCGCCCTCGCGCTCGGCTTCTCCGGGGTGATGCTGCGCGGCTCCGGCATCGAATGGGATTTGCGCAAGAAGCAGCCCTACGAGGTCTACGACCGCGTCGATTTCGACATCGCGGTGGGCGCGAGCGGCGACACCTACGACCGCTACCTGGTGCGCATCGAGGAGATGCGCCAGTCGAACCGCATCGTGCGGCAGTGCGTCGACTGGCTGCGCGCCAACCCGGGGCCGGTGATCGTGGACAACCACAAGGTGGCGCCGCCCTCGCGCGAGGAGATGAAGGCGAACATGGAGGAGCTGATCCACCACTTCAAGCTGTTCACCGAGGGCATGCACGTGCCCGAAGGCGAGGCCTACGCGGCGGTGGAGGCGCCGAAGGGCGAATTCGGCGTGTATCTCATCTCCGACGGCGCCAACAAGCCCTACCGCATGAAGCTGCGCTCGCCCAGCTTTGCGCACCTGTCGGCGATGGACGAGATCGCCAAGGGCCATATGCTGGCCGACGCGGTCGCCATCATCGGCACGCTGGACATCGTGTTCGGGGAGATCGACCGCTGATGCTGAGCACCGATTCCCTGCAGAAGATCGACCGCGAAATCGCGAAGTACCCGCCCGAGCGCCGGCAGTCGGCGGTGATGGCCGCGCTCATCGTCGCGCAGGACGAGAAGGGCTGGCTGTCCGCGCAAGTCATGGACTTCGTCGCGCAGTACCTCGGCATGGCGCCGGTGGCCGTCTACGAGGTGGCGAGCTTCTACACCCTGTACAACCGCGAGCAGACCGGCACGCACAAGCTCACAGTCTGCACCTGCCTGCCCTGCGGGCTGCAGGGGTCGCTTGCGGCCGCGGACCACCTGAAGAAGCGCCTCGGCATCGACTTCAACGAGACCACCCCCGACGGCTGGTTCACGCTGAAGGAGGGCGAGTGCATGGGCGCCTGCGCCATGGCGCCCGTGGTGCTGGTCAACAACAAGCGCATGTGCGATTACATGACCAACGAAAAGCTCGACGCGCTCGTCGACGAGCTCTCGCGCAGGGGCTGAACCATGCTCGATTACGGTCCCGACGCGATCCTCATGCAGGGCCTCGACGGCCGCAACTGGCGCCTCAAGGACTACGAGGCGCGCGAAGGCTATGCGGCATTGCGCCGCATCCTCAGGGACGGCATCACCCCCGAGGCGGTGATCGCCGAGGTGAAGCAGTCGGCGCTGCGCGGGCGCGGCGGCGCGGGCTTTCCGACCGGGCTGAAGTGGTCCTTCATGCCAAAGCAGTACGCGGGCCCCAAGTACGTGGTGTGCAATTCCGACGAAGGCGAGCCGGGCACCTGCAAGGACCGGGACCTCCTGCGCTACAACCCGCACGCGGTGATCGAGGGCATGATCATCGCCGGCTACGCCATGGGCGCGACCGCCGGCTACAACTACATCCACGGCGAGATCTGGGCGGTCTACGAGCAGTTCGAGGAGGCGCTGCGGGAAGCCTATGCCGCCGGCTGTATCGGCAAGAAGATCCTGGGCTCGGAATTCTCCTTCGAGCTGTACGCGCACGCCGGCTACGGGGCGTACATCGTCGGCGAAGAGACCGCGATGCTCGAGTCGCTCGAGGGCAAGAAAGGCTACCCGCGCTTCAAGCCGCCGTTCCCGGCGAGCTACGGCCTCTACGGCAAGCCCACCACCATCAACAACACCGAGACCTTCGCCGCGGTGCCGTGGATCCTGCGCCAGGGGGCGGACGCGTTCCTCGCGCTCGGCCGGCCGAACAACGGCGGCACCAAGCTCTTTTCCGTCACCGGCCACGTCAACCGGCCGGGCAACTACGAGGTGAAGCTCGGCACGCCGTTCGCTCAGCTGCTGGAGATGGCGGGCGGCGTACGCGGCGGCAGGAAGCTCAAGGCCGTGATCCCCGGCGGCTCGTCGATGCCGGTGCTGCCCGCCGACGTGATGATGGCCACCGACATGGACTACGACTCCATCGCCAAGGCGGGCTCGATGCTCGGCTCGGGCGCGGTGATCGTCATGGACCAAACTACTTGCATGGTGCGGGCGCTGGAGCGCCTGTCGTACTTCTACTTCGAGGAGTCCTGCGGCCAGTGCACGCCCTGCCGCGAGGGCACCGGATGGCTGTACCGCGTGGTGCATCGCATCGAGAACGGGCAAGGGCGCATGGAGGACCTCGCGCTGCTCGACGACGTCTCCGACAACATCGCCGGGCGCACCATCTGCGCGCTGGGCGACGCGGCGGCGCTGCCGGTAAAGAGCTTCATCAAGCATTTCCGCGAGGAGTTCGTGCACCACATCGAGCACCAGCGCTGCCTGGTGCAGGGACCCGAGGTCGAGCCGAAGTGGGGCAGGGCGGGCGCGCACGCGCTGCCCGCCGTGAAGGAAGCCGCCTGATGCCGAAGCTCGAGATCGACGGCAAGCCGATCGAGGTGGCGCACGGCACCTCGGTGATCGAGGCGGCGAAGCGGCTCGGCATCTACGTGCCGCACTTCTGCTACCACAGCAAGCTCTCGGTCGCCGCCAACTGCCGCATGTGCCTGGTCGAGGTGGAGAAGGCGCCCAAGCCCATGCCCGCCTGCGCCACGCCGGCGGCGGACGGCATGAAGGTGTGGACGCACTCGCCGGGCGCGAAGAAGGCGCAGAACGGCGTCATGGAGTTCCTGCTCATCAACCACCCGCTCGACTGCCCGATCTGCGACCAGGGCGGCGAGTGCCAGCTGCAGGACCTGGCGGTGGGCTACGGCGGCTCCGCCTCCCGCTACCAGGAGGAGAAGCGCGTCGTGCTGCGCAAGGACCTCGGCCCGCTGGTCGCCGCCGAGGAGATGACGCGCTGCATCCAGTGCACCCGCTGCGTACGCTTCGGGCAGGAGATCGGCGGCGTCATGGAGCTCGGCATGGTCAACCGCGGCGAGCTGGCCGAGATCGTTTCGTTCGTCGGCCGCGCCGTGGACTCGGAGCTCTCGGGCAACATGATCGACCTGTGCCCGGTGGGCGCGCTCACCTCGAAGCCGTTCCGCTACGCCGCGCGTACCTGGGAGCTCGCGCGCCGGCGCAGCGTCTCGCCGCACGATGGCCTGGGCTCCAACCTCGTCGTACAAGTGAAGCAAAACGAGGTGCTGCGCGTGCTGCCGCTGGAGAACGAGGCGGTGAACGAGTGCTGGCTCTCGGACAAGGACCGCTTCTCCTATGAAGGGCTGAACGCGCCGGACCGTCTGACGCGGCCGATGGCGCGCGTCGACGGCCGCCTGCAGGAAGTCGAGTGGGAGGTCGCGCTCGAGCGCGCCGCCGCGGGGCTCGCCGACGCCGGCGTGCTCGCCTCGCCGCACGCGACGCTCGAGGAGCTGTACCTCGCCGGCAAGCTCGGCCCCGCGGATTTCCGGCTGCGGCACAGCGACTTCTCCGCCGACGGCCGGCGCGCCGGTATCCCGTGGCTGGGCATGCCGATCGCGGAACTCGGCACGCTCGATCGCGTGCTGGTGATCGGCTCGTTCCTGCGCAAGGACCAGCCGCTGATCGCGCACCGGCTGCGCCAGGCCGCGAAGCGCGGCGCGCAGATCCACGTGCTGCACTCGGTGGACGACGACTGGCTGATGCCGATCGCCAGCAAGACCATCGTGGCGCCGTCCGCGCTTGCCGGCGCCATCGCCGCTGCGAAGGACAAGCTCGCCGGCGCGAACAACCCCGCGGTGCTGCTCGGCAATTTCGCGCAGCAGCACCCGCAGGCGGCGGCGATCCACGCCGCGGCGCAGGCGCTGGGCGTGAAGCTCGGCTTTCTCGGCGAGGCGGCGAACTCGGTGGGCGGCTACGTGGCCGGGCTGCCGAGCGGCGGCGGCCTGCCCGCGGTCCTCAGGAAAGAAGCGCTGCTGCTGCTCAACGTCGAGCCGGCGCTCGACTGCGCCGACCCGCGCGCGGCGTCGCGCGCGAAATTCGTCGTCAACCTGACCGCCTGGAAATCCGACGTCGGCGACGTGCTGCTGCCGATCGCGCCGTTCACCGAGACGGCCGGCACGTTCATCAATACCGAAGGGCGCGTGCAAAGCTTCCACGCCTGCGCGCGCCCGCCAGGCGAAGCGCGCCCCGCCTGGAAGGTGCTGCGGGTCCTGGGCACGATGCTCGGCCGGGAGGGTTGCGCGCTCGACACCCTCGAGGAGGTGCGCGCGGCCTGCCTCGGCAGCACAGACGTGGCGACGCTCCTGTCGAACGCCATCGATGGGGTGGTGCAGCCGGCCTCGCGTCCCGCTGGCATCGAGCGCATCGCCGAAGTGCCGATCTACTTCGCCGATCCGCTGGTGCGGCACGCGCCGTCGCTGCAGAAGACGCGCGACGCGCGGCCGCCGCGCGCCTGGATGAATTCGCGGCTGATGGCGCAGCTCGGCGTCGCCGCCGGCCAGCCGGTGCGCGTGCGCCAGGGCGAAGGCAGCGCGAAGCTCGCGGCGGCCCTGGACGACCGGCTGCCCGATGACTGCGTCAGGATCGCGGCCGCGCATGCCGCCACGGCGGCGCTCGGGCCGATGTTCGGCGCGGTGCAGCTGGAGCGCATCAGCGCGGAGAAGGCCGCCTAGATGGACTGGCGCCTCGCCTTCGTCGACACGGCGTGGAGCCTCGCCGGCATCGTCGCCATCGTGGCGCCGCTGTTCGTCGCCGTCGCCTACCTGACGCTGTGGGAGCGAAAGCTCATCGGCTGGATGCAGATCCGCATCGGCCCCAATCGCGTCACGTTCTTCGGCATCCCGTGGCTCGGCGGCTGGGCGCAGCCGATCGCCGACGGCATGAAGCTGCTGTTCAAGGAAATCATCGTCCCGACCAAAGCCAGCACGGCGCTGTTCATCGTGGCGCCGATCATGATGCTGATGCCGGCGCTGGCGGCGTGGGCCGTGATCCCGTTCGCGCCCGAGCTCGTCCTCGCCGACATCAACGCCGGGCTGCTGTATGTGCTGGCGCTCAGCTCGCTCGGCGTGTACGGCGTGATCATCGCCGGCTGGGCCTCCAACTCGAAGTACGCCTTCCTCGGCGCCATGCGCTCTGCGGCGCAGATGGTGTCCTACGAGCTCGCCATGGGCTTCGCGCTGGTGGTGGTGCTGATGGTCTCGGGCAGCCTGAACCTCTCGGACATCGTCGCGCAGCAGGGCCGGGGCCGCTTCGCCGACATGGGACTCACGTTCCTGTCGTGGAACTGGCTGCCGCTCGCGCCGATGCTGGTGGTGTATTTCGTCTCGGGGGTGGCGGAGACCAACCGCGCGCCCTTCGACGTGGTGGAGGGCGAGTCGGAGATCGTCGCCGGCCACATGATCGAGTACTCGGGGATGAGCTTCGCCCTGTTCTTCCTCGCCGAGTACATGAACATGCTGCTCATCAGCGCGCTCACCGCGGTCATGTTCTTCGGCGGCTGGCAGGCGCCGATCTCGAGCGCGGTGTTCGACGCGGTGCCGCCGATCCTCTGGCTGCTGGCCAAGATCTTCGTCATCGTGTCCATGTTCCTGTGGATCCGCGCCACGTTCCCGCGCTACCGCTACGACCAGATCATGCGCCTGGGCTGGAAGGTGTTCATCCCGCTGACGCTGGGTTGGATCGCGGTGGTCGGCCTGTGGATGCAGACGCCGTGGAGCCTGTGGCGATGATGCGGCGCGTGGCCGACTTCTTCCGCTCGTTCCTGCTGCTGGAGCTGTTCCGCGGCCTGGCGCTCACCGGCCGGCACCTGTTCGCGCGCAAGATCACGGTGCAGTTCCCGGAGGAAAAGACGCCGCTCAGCCCGCGTTTCCGCGGGCTGCACGCGCTGCGCCGCTATCCGAACGGCGAAGAGCGCTGCATCGCCTGCAAGCTGTGCGAGGCGGTGTGCCCGGCGCTCGCCATCCACATCGAATCCGAGCAGCGCGCCGACGGCACGCGCCGCACCACGCGCTACGACATCGACCTCATCAAGTGCATCTACTGCGGCTTCTGCGAGGAGTCCTGCCCGGTGGACGCGATCGTCGAGACGCGCATCTTCGAGTTCCACGGCGAGCAGCGCGGCGACCTGTACTACACCAAGCCCATGCTGCTGGCGGTGGGCGACCGCTACGAAGAGAGTATCGCGAAGGACCGCGAGGCCGACGCCGCCTTCCGCTGACAGCCGAGCCCACTGACGCATGTTCGAGACCGTAGTCTTCTACGTCTTTGCCGCCATATTGCTGCTGTCGGCGCTGCGCGTGATCACCGCGCGCAACCCGGTGCACGGCGTGCTCGCCCTGGTGCTCGCCTTTTTCACCGCGGCCGGCATCTGGCTGCTGCTGCGCGCCGAGTTCCTCGCCATCACGCTGGTGCTGGTGTACGTGGGCGCCGTGATGGTGCTGTTCCTGTTCGTGGTGATGATGCTCGACGTCGACCTCGAGCGCCTGCGCGCAGGCTTCTGGAAGAACCTGCCGATGGCGGCGGTGGTCGGCGGCGTCATGGCGTTCGAGATGGTCGCCATGCTGGCGACCCGCCACTTCGGCACGTCGGTCAGCACGCGGGCCGTGCCGGCGGGCTACAGCAACACCCGGGAGCTCGGCCGCGTGCTGTACACGCAGTACGTGTACGCGTTCGAGATCGCGGCGGTGATCCTGCTGGTGGCGATCATCGCCGCCATCGCGCTGACGCTGCGCCGGCGCAAGGACAGCAAGGCGCAGGACCCGGCGCTGCAGGTGGCGGTGCGGCGCGCGGAGCGCGTGCGCCTGGTCAGCATGCCGGCGGAGAAGGAGCGCTGATGGGCCCGCTCGCGCTCAACCATTTCCTCGTGCTCGGCGCGCTGCTGTTCGCCCTCAGCGTGGTGGGCATCTTCCTCAACCGCCGCAACGTCATCGTGCTGCTGATGGCGATCGAGCTGATGCTGCTCGCCGTCAACCTGAACTTCGTCGCCTTCGCGCACTTCCTCGGCGACCTCGCGGGGCAGGTGTTCGTGTTCTTCATCCTCACGGTGGCGGCCGCGGAATCGGCCATCGGCCTGGCGATCCTGGTGTTGCTGTTCCGCAATCTCTCGACCATCAACGTCGAGGACATGGACTCGTTGCGCGGATGAGGACGCTTTATCTCCTCGTGCCGCTGGCGCCGCTCGCAGGGGCGATCGTGGCGGGCCTCGCCGGCCGCGCGATCGGGCGCGCGGGCGCGCACTGGGTGACGATCCTCTCGGTGCTGGCCTCGTTCCTCGCCTCGTGCTGGATCCTCGCCGACGTCCTGCAGGGCAACGTCTTCAACGGCAGCGTCTATACGTGGCTCTCGAGCGGCGGCGTGCGCGTCGAGATCGGTTTCCTCGTCGACCGCCTCAGCGCGCTGATGATGGTGGTGGTGACCTTCGTCTCGCTGATGGTGCACGTCTACACCATCGGCTACATGGCCGGGGATCCCGGCTACCAGCGCTTCTTCGCCTACATCTCGCTGTTCACCTTCTCGATGCTGATGCTGGTGATGGCGAACAACTTCCTGCAGCTCTTTTTCGGCTGGGAGGCCGTGGGCCTCGTGTCCTACCTCCTCATCGGCTTTTGGTACACGCGCGAGAGCGCGGTCTACGCCGGCCTCAAGGCGTTCCTCGTCAACCGCGTCGGCGATTTCGGCTTCATCCTGGGCATTGCGCTGGTGCTCGCGTACTTCGGCACGCTCGACTACCAGCAGGTCTTCGGCGCCGCGCCCAAAGCGGCCGCACCGCTGACGCTGATCTGCATCCTTCTGTTCGTCGGCGCCATGGGCAAGAGCGCGCAGTTCCCGCTGCACGTCTGGCTGCCGGACTCGATGGAAGGCCCGACGCCGATCTCGGCGCTGATCCATGCCGCCACCATGGTGACCGCGGGCATCTTCATGGTGGCGCGCATGGCGCCGCTCTACGAGCTCTCGCCCACGGCGCGCTCGGTGGTGCTGGTGATCGGCGGCATCACGGCGCTTTTCATGGCGCTCGTCGCGCTCACGCAGTACGACATCAAGCGCGTGGTCGCGTACTCGACGCTGTCGCAGCTCGGCTACATGACGGTGGCGCTCGGCGCCTCGGCGTACTCGGCGGCCATCTTCCACCTCGTGACGCACGCCTTCTTCAAGGCGCTGCTGTTCCTCGCCGCGGGCTCGGTGATCATCGCGCTGCACCACGAGCAGGACATGCGCCGCATGGGCGCTCTGAAGCAGGCCATGCCCTGGACCTACTGGACGATGCTCGTCGGCGCGATCTCCTCGGTGGGCATCCCCGGCTTCGCCGGCTTCTTCTCCAAGGACGCGATCATCGAGGCGGCGCGCGCGGCGGTGATCCCGGGCGCCGGCTTCGCCTACCTGTGCGTGCTGGTCACCGTCTTCATCACCGCCGCGTACACCTTCCGCCTCGTGTTCATGGCCTTCCACGGCGCGCCGCGCTTCGATGCCGCGCAAGCGCCGCACGAGTCGCCGGCGGTGGTGACCGTGCCGCTCGTGCTGCTGGCGATTCCGTCGGTGCTGGCGGGCTGGCTGGTCGGCTATTTCGTCGACGTCGAAAGCGCCTGGGCGTTCGTCGGCCACGGCCTCGTGTCGCTGCCGTTCGGGCTGGCGCTCGCGGGGATCGCCACGGCCTACGTGCTTTATCTGAAGCGTACCGACCTGCCGAAGCGCATCGCGATGCGCCTCGGGCCGCTGTACGCAGTGGTGGAGCGCAAGTACGGCTTCGACGAGCTCAATGCCTGGCTGTTCGCGGCCGGGGCGCGCGTACTGGGTACCGGGCTGTGGAAGGCGGGCGATGAGACCTTCATCGACGGCCTGGCGGTGAACGGCACGGCGCGGGTCGTGGGCTGGTTCTCGGGCGTGGTGCGCCTGCTGCAGACCGGGATCCTCAACACCTACGCGTTCCTGATGCTCTTCGGCTTGCTCGCCGGCATGAGCTGGGTGATCTGGCGGTTCTGGCAATAGCCGCCCATGAACGCGCCGCTGCTTTCGCTCGCCATCTGGCTGCCCATCGGCACCGCGCTGCTGGTGCTGGCCGCGGGCGGCGACCGCCGCGCGCCGCTGCAGCGGTGGCTCGCGCTCGCCGGAGCGCTCGCGGGGTTCCTCGTCACGCTGCCGCTCTACGCCGGCTTCGACGCGGCCTCGGCGCAGATGCAGTTCGTGGAGCTCGCGCCCTGGATCCGCCAGTTCAACGTCAACTACCACCTCGGCGTCGACGGCATCTCCGTGCTGTTCGTGATCCTGAACTCGTTCATCACCGTGCTGGTGGTGATCGCGGGCTGGAGCGTGATCGGCACCCGCGTCGGCCAGTACTACGCCTCCTTCCTCATGCTCTCGGGGGTGATGAACGGCGTGTTCTCGGCGCTCGACGCGGTCCTGTTCTACGTGTTCTTCGAGGCGACGCTGATCCCGATGTTCATCATCATCGGCGTGTGGGGCGGGCCGAACCGGGTGTACGCCGCGGTCAAGTTCTTCCTCTACACGCTCGCCGGGTCGCTGCTCATGCTGGTCGCGCTGCTCTACCTGTACGGCAAGTCGGGCAACAGCTTCGCCGTCCTCGACTGGCACAAGCTGCCGCTGTCGCTCACGGCGCAGACCTGGCTCTTCTTCGGCTTCCTCCTCGCGTTTGCCGTCAAGGTGCCGATGTGGCCGGTGCATACCTGGCTCCCCGACGCGCACGTCGAGGCGCCGACCGGCGGCTCGGTGGTGCTGGCGGCGATCATGCTCAAGCTCGGCGCCTACGGCTTCATCCGCTTCTCGCTGCCCATCCTGCCCGACGCCTCGCGCAGCCTCGCCTGGCTGATGATCGCGCTCTCGCTCATCGCGGTGGTGTACATCGGCCTGGTGGCGCTGGTGCAGACCGACCTGAAGAAGCTCATCGCCTACTCGTCCGTCGCGCACATGGGCTTCGTGACGCTGGGATTCTTCGTCTTCAACGCCTGGGGCGTGGAAGGCGCGCTGGTGCAGATGATCTCGCACGGCTTCGTCTCCGCGGCGCTGTTCCTGTGCGTGGGCGTGCTCTATGACCGCATGCACACGCGCATGATCGCGGACTACGGCGGCGTGGTGAACACCATGCCGCGCTTCGCTTCGCTCATGATGCTCTTCGCCATGGCCAACTGCGGGCTGCCGGCCACCAGCGGCTTCGTCGGCGAGTTCATGGTGATCATGGGCGCGATGCAGGCGAACTTCTGGCTCGCCTTCGCCGCCGCGACGACGCTCGTCTTCGGCGCCGCGTACACGCTGTGGATGGTCAAGCGCGTGGTCTTCGGCGCCGTCGCCAACGAGCACGTCGCGGCGTTGAAGGACCTCGAGCCGCGCGAGCTCGTGGTACTGGGCCTGCTTGCGGCGGCGGTGCTCGCCATGGGCGTGTACCCGCTGCCCCTCACCGAGGTGATGCACGCCTCGGTCGACGAACTGCTGCGCCACGTGGCGCAGCCCAAGCTGTGAGCGCGGCGTTCCTTCTCGGCCATTTGCGCGCATTGCCGGAAATGCTCCTGCTCGCGGGCGCCTGCGCGCTCATGATCGTCGACCTGCTGTCGAAGGACGAGCGGCGCCGCCTGAGCTTCTGGTTCGCGCAGGCGATCCTCGCACTGTGCTTCCTGGCGACGCTCTACGTGATCGCCGAGTCGGCGGGCACGCGCCACGTCATCTTCTACGGCATGTTCGTCTCGGACCTGCTGTCGCACGTGCTCAAGCTGTTCGGCACCATCGCGGTCTCGGCGGCCCTGGTGTACTCGCGCCGGTACCTGTTCGACCGCGGGCTGCTGCGCGGCGAGTTCCTCACGCTGCTCCTCTTTGCGCTGCTCGGCGTCATGGTGATGGTGAGCGCGAACAGCTTCATCACGCTCTACCTCGGCCTGGAGCTGCTCTCGCTGTGCCTGTACGCCCTGGTGGCGCTGAACCGCGACGCGGCGGCGTCCACCGAGGCGGCGATGAAGTACTTCGTGCTCGGCGCGCTCGCTTCGGGGCTGCTGCTGTACGGCATGTCCATGATCTACGGCGCCACCGGCTCGCTCTTGCTGCCCGAAGTCGCCGCGCGCGCCGGCGCGCTCGCCGCGGGCTCGGAGAGCGCGCGCACGCTTCTCGTCTTCGGCCTGGTGTTCGTGGTGGCGGGACTCGCCTTCAAGCTCGGCGTGGTGCCGTTCCACATGTGGATCCCGGATGTCTACCAGGGCGCGAGCACCGCGGTGACGCTGGTCATCGGCACCGCGCCGAAGATCGCCGCCTTCGCCATGGCGCTGCGGCTGCTGGTGAACGGCCTGCCCGGGCTGGCGGTGGACTGGCAGCAGATGCTCGTCGTGCTGTCGGTGCTCTCCATGGCGCTCGGCAACATCACCGCCATCGCGCAGTCGAACCTGAAGCGCATGCTCGCCTATTCGACCATCGCGCACATGGGCTTCATGCTGCTCGGGCTCCTTTCGGGGGTGGTCGGCGGCAACAACCTGAACGCGGTCGACGCCTACGGCGCGGCCATGTTCTACACCACGGTCTACGTGCTGATGTCGCTCGGCGCCTTCGGCGTGCTGCTGCTCGCTTCGCGCCAAGGCTTCGAGTGCGAGCAGCTGGAGGACATGAAGGGCATGAACCGGCGCGACCCCTGGGTCGCCTTCCTCATGCTGCTGATGATGTTCTCGCTCGCCGGCGTGCCGCCGCTCGCCGGCTTCTACGCCAAGTTCGCGGTGATCTCGGCGGTGGTGCAGGCGGGGCAGATCTGGCTCGCGGTGGCGGCGGTGGTGTTCTCGCTGATCGGCGCCTTCTACTACCTGCGCGTGGTGAAGCTGATGTACTTCGACGAGCCTGCCGCGGACCTCGCGCCGGCGGGCGGCGGCGGGGCGCGCGTGCTGCTGTCGGTCAACGGCCTGGCGCTGCTGGCGATCGGCATCCTGCCGCAGGGCCTGATGGAGCTGTGCCAGGTGGCGATCCGGTCGCTCTAGTG
>JBBDXL010000155.1:0-2489 GCA_040902335.1 Burkholderiales bacterium | reverse complement strand
CGCCCTTGATCGACTTGGCGAGGTTGTAGAACTCGACCTGGCAGCGCTCGATGTCCTGCGGGTTGGAGATCACGCGCCGGATCTCGCGGTGCGCCAGCCGCGCGATCTCCGGCTCCCACTCGCGCACGAACGGCTCGGCGGTGGCCACCACCACCTCTTTCGCCGACAGCTCCACCGGCAGGATGCGGAAGCGCGAGGCGTAGGCGCTCGACATCACCTCCGTGACCACGGAGAAATTGATCTTCAGCGGATCGATGTGCAGGTACTCCAGACCGACGTGCCGGGCCAGCCACTCGGCGAGCGCATCCAGGGTCAGCGGCTTGTGCGGCGCGCGCAGGTCCTTCCAGCCCTTCTCCGCCACCATCGTGAGCGGGTGCTGCGCGCCGCGCCAGTAGCGCCGCTCCTTCTTCAGCTCCTCGGCCGGCGCGCGCGCCACCGCCCCGTCCTCGACCAGCCAGTCGATGATCTCGGCGAGCGTGAGGCGATGCTCGACGGCGGTCTTGGCGGCGGGCTGGGCCATGGGCGCGGACACTATACCGCTAGAATCGGGGATGCCCAAGGCTAAGGCGCTGGCGCCCGAGGTCTCACTGCGTGAAGTCTGGGCCTGGAGCATGTACGACTTCGCCAACTCGGGCTACACGACGGTGGTCATCACCGCCGTCTACAACGCCTTCTTCGTCGCCGCGATCGCCGGCCGCGCGCCCTGGGCCACCTTCGCCTGGACCGCTGCGCTCTCGGTGTCCTACCTCGCCGTGCTGCTGTCGGCGCCGCTGGTGGGCGCCTGGGCCGATGCGCACGCCGCGAAGAAGCGCCTGCTCCTCTTCGCCACCGTGGGCTGCGTGCTGTTCACCGCGGCGCTGGTCTTCACCGGCCCCGGCACCGTGGCGCTCGCCGTCGTCTTCATCGTGCTGTCGAACTTCTTCTTCGCCAGCGGCGAGAACCTGATCGCGGCGTTCCTGCCCGAGCTCGCCGATGCGAAGGCCCTGGGGCGCGTCTCGGGCTGGGGCTGGGCCTTCGGCTACCTGGGCGGGCTCGTCTCGCTCGGCATCTCGCTGGTCTACATCACCTGGGCGCAGGGCGCCGGCCAGACCGGCGCCCAGTTCGTGCCCGTCGTCATGGTGATCACGGCCGCGGTATTCGCGCTGTGCGCGACGCCGACGTTCCTGTTCCTGAAGGAACGCGCCGTGCCGCAGACGCGCGACGGCAAGGCGTGGGCGCGGGTGCTGCACACCCTGCGCCATGCGCGGCAGTACCGCGACCTGCGCCGGTTCCTCGTCTGCATCCTGTTCTACCAGGCGGGCATCATGGCGGTGATCGCGCTCGCCGCGATCTACGCGCAGGAGGCGATGAAGTTCACGCAGCAGCAGACCATCGTCCTCGTGCTGGTGGTCAACGTCACCGCCGCGCTCGGCGCCTTCGGCTTCGGCTACCTGCAGGACGCGATCGGCCACATGCGCGCCATGGCGCTGATCCTCGCGGGCTGGATCGTGATGATCGCGCTGGCCTACTTCGCCGACGACGCGGCCACCTTCTGGGTGGCGGCGAACCTCGCCGGCCTGTGCATGGGCTCCTCGCAGGCCGCCGGGCGCGCCATCATCGGCTATCTCTCGCCGCGCACGCGCGAGGCGGAGTTCTTCGGCCTGTGGGGCCTCGCGGTGAAGGCGGCCTCGATCTTCGGCCCGCTCACCTACGGCGTGGTGACGTGGATCTTCGCGGGCGACCACCGCCTCGGCATCCTCGCCGTGGGAGTCTACTTCGTGATCGGCTTGCTGCTGCTCACCGGCATCGACGTGGAGCGCGGGCGTAAAGCGGCCCTGGGCACGGAATAAATAGGCACAGCCTCAGCGCGTCTTCAGGCCGAGGTGTCGGACGAACGGTTCGAAGTCACGGTCCCTGTGCAGCAGCTCATGACCCTCGTCTATGCAAAAGGTCGCGATGAGCGCATCGGTCGCGCTGCGCGGCGTCACCCCTAGCCGGCGTAAGCGCCGGTAGTTGCGCGCGGCCGCCACCGCAAGCGCTTCGCCGCCCAGGTTGTAACAGGGCAGCGCCAATAGCCTCGTACTGACGCGGCGGAATTCGGCGTCCTCGCGCACGCCTTGAAGGACCTCCTGCAGCACCCGGTCGCACAGAGCGACCTCTTGCTCCTCCAGCAACGCCACCAAGGTTTCGCAATGCGGCTCGTCCGAACCGCGCAGGAAGTCGACCCAGACACTGGTATCGGCGATGACCAGGCGCGGGCCTCAGCGGCCTTTCGCCCGGCGAAGCTCGCCGGGCTTGCCTGCCCAATGAACCTTGCCGCGCAGCGCAAGCACGTCACGGTACGCTTTCTTACGGGCGAGCAACCTCAGAGCCTCTTCGACTGCTGCTCTCTTGGTCTTGAACCCTCCCACCTTCATCGCCTCCGACAGAAGTCGGTCATCGATCTCGATGTTAGTGCGCACCTGTTCCACCCCGGCATGTGTATTAAGGGCATCAATTGTACACATACC
>JBBDXL010000154.1:14306-17753 GCA_040902335.1 Burkholderiales bacterium | reverse complement strand
TTCGTGCACGCGAGGAAGGGCGAGTGGAAGGTCCTGTACAACCCGCTCTAGACGCGAGCAGAGGGAGCCAACGGGCGCGGTAATCCCGCGCCCGTTTTTTTACCCATGCTGGATTTCTTCCAGACGCTTTCCGACGGAGTTCTGTTCGGCGCGACCTATGCGCTGATCGGCATCGGCTTCACGCTCGTCTTCGGCGTGATGCACAAGATCAACATGGCCTATGCCGCGGCCTCGGTGGGCGGCGCGTATGCCGGGCTGCTGGTGCTGAAAGTGATGGCCGGCGCGCCCGCGTGGCTGGTGTTCCTGGGCGCTTTCGTCGCCGGCGGGCTGCTCGGCTGGATGGTCTACCTGACCTGCTTTCACTTCATCCCGCTTTCCAGCCCGCTCGCCACGCTCATGTCGACCGTGGGCATGCTGCTGCTCATCGACGAAGTCATCGTGCATGTTACTGACGGGATGCCGCAGGGCTATCCGGCGATGTTCGACGACGTCATGCTGCGCGCGGGCGAGTTCAGCATGCGCGGCGACTTGCTGCTGGTCTTCGGAGTGTCGCTGCTCGCCATGATCGGCCTGCTTTTGCTCCTGTACCGAACCTCTCTTGGGCTGGCGACGCGCGCGGTATCGCAGCAGTCAGTAGCGGCGCAGCTCTGCGGCATCCGCCTGGTGCGCGTCAACGCCCTCACTTTCGTCGTCACGGGTCTCCTGGGCGGGCTGGCGGGGGCGCTCATCGGCGCCTCGGTGGGCACGCTTTCGCCGCTGCTCACCGTGCCGCTCACCGTCAAGGGCCTGATCGTCACCGTGATCGGCGGCCTGGGCAGCATCCCGGGCGCCATCGTCGCGGGCCTGCTGGTGGGCGGGTTCGAGAACGTGCTGCAGCTGTATCGCGGCGTCACCGAGCGCGACCTGTACGTCATGCTGCTGCTGTTCGTGTTCCTCGTGTTCCGGCCCGGCGGCATTTTTGCGGCGCGCAGCGGACGGGACTGACATGGACTTTTATTTCGGCCTCGCGCAGCTCATCGGCGTGCACACGCTGCTCGGCCTGTCGGCCTACATCGTGCTGCTCACGGGCCAGGTGAGCCTGGCGCAAGCCGGGTTCTTCGCGGTGGGCGCGTACACCGCCGGCATGCTCACCGTGCTCGCCGGCTGGCATCTGGTGCCGGCGCTCGGCGTGAGTGCGATGTCCGGGGCGGCGGTGGCCTGCGCCGTCGGCTTCCCCGCGCTGCGCGTCAAAGGCCTGATGCTGGTCATCGCCACCCTCGCCTTCGGCGAAGGCGTGCGGCTTTTCTTCTTCAATTTCGACTACCAGGTCGCCAAAGGCGGCATCCAGGTGGGACCCCTCGGCGGCGAGGGCTTCCGCCAGATCCGATTCTTCCCGGAGAACGGCTGGGAAACGGGCGAAGTGATGCTCTTCATCTGGGCGTTCGTGGTCGCGGCCATGGCGCTCCTGTGGTGGTTCGACCGCTCGCGCTACGGCACGGTGCTGCGCGCCGTGGGCGAGGACGAGCTCGCGGCGCAATCGGTGGGCGTCAACCTGACCGCCGTGAAAGTAAGCGCCATGACGGTGGGCGGCGCCATCGCCGGCGTCGGCGGCGGCCTGTATGCCCATTACACCACGCACATCGAGCACGCGAGCTTCAACATCCTCCTGGCTACATTCGCCATCGCCTACCCCATCGTCGGCGGACTGCGCAGCGTCTTCGGCACGCTGCTCGCCGTGATCTTCGTGCAGGGCTTCCTGGTGGAGGGGCTGCGCTTCCTCGGCGACTGGAGGAACCTGCTGTTCGGCGCGCTCATCGTGCTCGCCATGAACCTGCGCCCGAGCGGTATCCTGGGCAGGCGGCGTCATGCTTGAGCTGAAGTCGCTGTCGCGCCATTTCGGCGGCGTGCGCGCGGTGGACGGCCTCGACCTCGAGGTCAAGGAAGGGCAGATCTTCGGCCTCATCGGTCCCAACGGCTCGGGCAAGAGCACCACGGTGAACGTGATCACCGGCCTGTTTGCGCCGACCGCGGGCGCGATCCTGTTCCGCGGCCGCGACATCGGCGCCCTGCCCACGCACCTGAGGCTGCGCGAAGGCATCGCACGCACTTTCCAGAACATCCGCCTGTTCGGGCAGCTCTCGGTCTGGCAGAACCTGTGGGTGGCGCAGAACTCCGCCGAGGACCAGGCGCGGCAGGGATTCTTCGCGCGCTGGCTCGGCGGCCAGGCCGGGGTGCGCGAGGAAATCGCGCGCCTGCTGGAGTTCTCGGGCCTCGCGCACAAGCAAAACGAGCTCGCCGCCAACCTCGCCTTCGGCGAGCAGCGGCGCCTGGAGCTCGCGCGCGCCCTCGCCGCGCGCCCGCAGCTGCTGCTGCTCGACGAGCCGGCGGCGGGCATGAACAGCGAGGAGATCGGGCAGCTGCGCGAGCGCATCCTCAAGCTGCGCACGAGCGGCGTCACCATCCTGCTCGTCGAGCACGTCATGGAGCTGGTGATGGGCGTCACCGACCGCATCGCGGTGCTCAATTTCGGCCAGAAGATCGCCGAAGGCACGCCGGCCGAGATCCAGGCCGACCCGGCGGTGCGCAAGGCCTATCTCGGCGGCGCGGCCGCATGAGCTTTCTCAGCGTGCGGGACGTCGTCACCGCCTACGGCAAGATCGAGGCGCTGAAGGGCGTGTCGCTGGAGGTCGCCGAGGGCGCCATCACCTGCCTGCTCGGCCCCAACGGCGCGGGCAAGACCACGCTGATGATGACCATCGCCGGCATTCTCAAGCCGAGGCGGGGCAGCATCCGCTTTGCGGGGGAAGCGATCGAGGGGCACCCGCCGCACGCCATCGTCGCGCGCGGCGTGGCGCTGGTGCCGGAGAACCGGCTCGTGTTTGCGGCGATGTCGGTGCTGGAGAATCTGCAGGCCGGCGCGTATCAACGACGCGACAAGAATACCGTCGCGAGGGACGTCGAGCGCATGTTCACGCGCTTTCCGCGGCTCAAGGAACGCGCCGCGCAGCAGGCGGGGACACTCTCGGGCGGCGAGCAGCAGATGCTGGCGGTGGCGCGCGCCCTGATGTCGCGCCCGAAGCTGCTCCTCATGGACGAGCCGTCCCTGGGGCTTGCGCCGCTGGTGGTCGAGGAGATCTTCCGCATCGTCGCCGAGCTGCACCGAGACGGCGCCACCATCTTCCTCGTGGAGCAGAACGCGCACCTGGCGCTCAAGGTAGCGCAGCACTTCTATCTCATGGAGCAGGGCAAGGTGACCTTCAGCGGTGATCCCGGCTCGCTCGCCGAGGACGAGGTGATCCAGCGGGCGTACCTGGGATCCGCGAAGAGCTGATCAAGGGCCGGGATCGAGCCGGTGCTCGTCGATTTCATCCAGAACACGCTCGACGGCCTGAGTGCCGGCGCCGCCTACGCCCTGCTCGCCCTCGGCTTCACGCTGATCTTCGGCGTCCTGCGCCGCGCCAACCTGTC
>JBBDXL010000154.1:0-14206 GCA_040902335.1 Burkholderiales bacterium | reverse complement strand
TGCTCGCCCTCGGCTTCACGCTGATCTTCGGCGTCCTGCGCCGCGCCAACCTGTCCTTCGGCCCGGCCATCATGTTCGGCTGCTATGCGGCGACGTGGACGCACGTCAATTTCGGCGCCGGCCTGCTGCTCCTGGCGCTGATCACGGTGGGCGGGGCGGTGCTCGCGGGAGCGTACGTGGAGCGCCTGTGTTTCGCGCCGCACCGCGGCGGCTCCGCCATTGCGGCCATGGTGGCGAGCTTCGCGCTGTGGATGCAGTTCGAGGAGCTGGCGACTCTCGTCATGCCCCGGCACCTCTACGCCTTTCCGCTGCTGGTTGAAGGCGGTCCGCTCGCCCTGGGGCCGTTCACGCTGCGCGTCGACGCGCTGATAACGCTGGCCGTGGCGCTCATCGCCTGCATGCTCTTGGCGTGGACGCTGTATCGCACGCGCTTCGGCCTCGCCGTGCGCGCGCTGATCGAGCAGCCCGCCGCGGCCGCGCTCGCCGGCATCAACGTGCCATGGGTGTTCGTGCGCGTGTTCGCGCTCGCCTCGGCCATCGGCGGGGTCGCCGGCTACCTCGTCGTCGCCACTCATGGGCAGATCACGCCGATGCTCGGCATGTGGGCGACGATGAAAGGGCTGCTGGCGATGATGCTCGGCGGCCTGGGCTCGCTCCCCGGCGCCGTGATCGGCGGCCTCGCCCTGGGCCTGCTCGAAGCGCACAGCCAGTGGTACCTCGGCCCGCAGATGCGCGACCTCATTGCCTACCTGCTGCTTTTCGTCCTGCTTGCCGCGAGAGTGCCATGGATGACTACGCGATCGGCGTCCTGACCAACATCGCGCTGTTCTCGTTCGTCGCGCTGTCGGCGTACCTGCTGCTGATCGCCGGCGAGATGTCCTTCGGCCAGCAGGCGTTCTTCGGCGTCGGCGCTTACGCGGGGGGCATTCTCACCGCGCTCTACGGCTGGCCGCTGCCGCTCGCCGCGTTCGCGGCCATGGCGCTCGGTGCCCTCGCCCAGCTGCTCGTCGCGCTGCCGACGCTGCGGCTGCGCGGCCTTTACTTCGCCATGGCAACGCTCGCCGCGGCGGAGATGGCGCGCATCCTCTTCGAGCTGCTGCATTGGCGGCGCGAGATAGACGGCGAGCTCGCCGGCCCGGACGGCACGCAGGGCTTTCGCGGCATCCGCTGGATCTTCGAGCACGGCATCGAGCCGCTGCACTATCTCGGCATCGTCGGCGCGCTGCTCGCGCTCGTGCTGGCGCTGTTTCTGATGGTCGAGCGCTCGAAGCTCGGTGCGACGCTGCGCGGCATCGGCCAGGACCCCGAACTTGCGGCTGCCGTGGGCATCGACGTGCAGCGCGTCAAGCTCGGCGTGGCTGGGGCTGCGGGTGCGCTCGCCGCGCTGGGCGGGGTGCTCTATGCTCACCACAACACCTACATCGAGCCGCGCAACTTCGACATCATGCTCGGTGTCCACAGCCTGGCGTATGCGCTCATCGGCGGCCTGGGTACCGCTTTCGGCCCGCTGCTCGGCGTGCTGCTCGATATCGGCGTGCTGGAGAGCACGCGCTTCTTCCAGGGCTACCGCATGATCGTGTTCGGCGGCCTGGTGGCGGTGGTGCTCATCTACCGCCCCCGCGGCTTTCTCGATGAAAGGACCGTCCAATGGCTAACACAGCGCTTTACCTGATCCTTCTCGCGCTGCCCCTGCTCGCGCACGCGCAAACCCCCAGTGCCGAGCTGCGCTGCAAGGCGAGCGGCGAGAATTTCGTCTACGACTGCACCATCATGCTGAGGCGCGGCGGCCAGCCGCTCGCCGGCGCGGAAGTCACTATGAGCGCGGACATGCCGTCGATGCCGATGGCGCACAGCGTGCGGCCTGCGAAGGCGCAGCCCGGCACAAAGCCGGGCGAATACAAGGCGCGGCTGGATCTGGAGATGCTCGGCGAGTGGGCGATAAAGTTACGCCTCGACGGGCCGGTGCGCGACCTGCTGGTGCTGCACTACGAGTTCGACAGCAAGGGCGCGAAGCCCTCGATGGGCGGGCACAAGATGGAGCACAAGAAGCACTGATGGGCACGCTGCCGTTCAAGCAGGTCGACGTTTTCACCGGCAGGCCGTTCTTCGGCAACCCGGTGGCGGTGGTGATCGGCGCCGACCGCCTCGAGCCAACCCAGATGCAGCGCATCGCGGCGTGGACCAATCTTTCCGAGACCACGTTCCTGCTCAAGCCCACGCAGGCCGGCGCCGACTACCGGCTGCGCATCTTCACGCCGCGCCAGGAGCTGCCGTTCGCCGGGCACCCGACGCTCGGCAGCGCCCATGCCGCGCTCGAGAGCGGCTTCGTGAAAGCGAGGAACGGAAAGTTGAGACAGGAATGCGGCGCGGGCGTCCTCGATCTGGCGCTCGAGGAGCGGCGCATCTTCGTTCGCGCACCGGCGCCCAGGATCTCCCCCGCGGCCGTGCCCCTGTTCGGCACCTCGCGCGCGCTGCGCGTGGACGTCGGGCCGGTGTGGATCGTCGTCGACCTGGGCGATGCCGGCACGGTGGATGAGCTGGCCCCGGACATGACGGCCATCGCCGAGCTGAGCGACGCGCTCGACGCGAGCGGTGTCACGGTGTTCGGGCGCACCGGGCGAAAGGAAGAGCCGCTCCACGTACGCTCCTTCGCCCCCGCGCATGGCATTCCCGAAGACCCGGTGTGCGGCAGCGGCAACGTCTCGGTCGGCGCGTTCCTGCGCGAGACGGGGCTGTTGAAGGAGTTCGGCTCTTCCTACACCGCGCGCCAAGGCATGCGGGTAGGGCGCGACGGCCGCGTGCAGGTGCGCGTCAGCGCCGATGCGATCCACATCGGCGGCGAAGCCGTGACCTGCGTCGATGGCAATCTGCGTGTGGACTAGAGGACCTCGCCGGGCTCGTCGAAAGCGAGGCGCGCGTTGCTGGCGGGATCGAGTGCTTCGAATAAAAAGCCGGGCGGCATGCCGTGCCGCCCGACGTCACCTTGCGGATCAGAACGAGTGCGAGTACTGGACGGAGATGATGTCTGCCTTGTTATCGAACTTGCCGACCAGCGCACCGGCGCCTGTCACCGTCGTGTTTACGCTTGCATCGCGGACGAATTCATGGGCATAGCCCACTTCGAGCACTCCGGACTTCGACGCCCGGTACTGGACTCCGAAGGCCACCCAGGTGCGATCCTGGTCCGGCAGGCGTGGAGTGCGGGTGGCGTCGTTGGTCGGCGTCTCGTCGAAAGCGAGTCCGAAACGGAGCTTTACCTGTTCGTTCCATTTGTAGTTGGCGCCGACCCCGAAGCGCCAGGTATCGTCCCATCGAAACTCGAGTGTGGTGAGCGTGGCTCCCGCTGCCCCCGGTAACGTCGGCCCGAGTGTTGCTGCAGTGCTCGTCCGGATCACGTCCAGCCGCTGCACGCTGCTCCAACCTGTCCAGGTGATGTCGCTCATCAGCTCCCACTGGGGATTAAGAGCATGGAAGATGCTCAGCGAAAAACTGTCGGGGACCTCGATGTCCGCGCGGACATTGCCGTTACCGGGCGTCGCGACGCTGAATGCAACCGTCCCTTCCAGCTCGTACTCGATCTTCGAGCGATAATGCGCGCCAATGTGCGTGCTCGGCGAGGCCTGGACAATTATTCCCAGGTTGAACCCGTAGCCCACATCGTCCGCGCTCAGCGTGGAAATGCCGGCGCCGCCCGCGAAGTTCGTCAACTCGGCGTCGATATGCTGCACGCTGACCCCGCCGCCGATCGATACCGTATCGCTGATCTTGTACGCGATGGATGGATTGACGTTGATGGTCTTGATCTCGGATTTCAATGCCGTGAGCTGACCGCGCCAGCCGTTTTCGTATTCCGTCTTCAGACCGAACGGAGCGTTGAAGGCGAGCCCGAAGCGCACCCTCGGATTGATGTCCATCGTGAAGAACCCGTTGGGGACGAACGCCAGGTCGCCACCGTCGCCGCCTTCGCCGGTTCCCGGTGCCAGAAACGCGCCTGTCGAGCCCTGATTCTGGAACTTGAACGAGGGCGCGAGCAGGTGCAAGGCACCGGTGACCTGCTTGCCGGAAGGCAGCAGCGTCATCGCCGCTGGGTTGTACCACGCCACGCTGGCGTCATCAGCCGCCGCCGCGCCGCCCGCGAACGCATTACCCGTGCCGCTCCCGCTTTGCGTCCCGATCGCGAAGCCGCCGGCGACGGCGCTTGGCGCCAAAGCGCCCAAGGCCGCCGCTACCGCCAGCGATACCGACAACTTATGTACAGTAGGTGCCATTTGAACTCCCCTTATGGTGACGCCGGCCGCCCGGCCTCATGAGCCAACGAACTGGATGCAATATTACTTCGAACGGGGCCTTTTTACCTCTTCCTAGAGGATCCTGCAGGCCGCGTCGAACGCGAGCCGCGGATTGCGCGGAAAGACCTTCGCCGGATCGGCTTGGCCGAGGTTGATGAGGAAGTTCGACTTCCAGCGCCCGTCCGGAAAGAACGCCGCGTCCACCTTGGCGTTGTCGAACCCGGACATCGGGCCGCAGTCCAGGCCGAGCGCGCGCGCGGCGATGATGAAGTAGGCGCCCTGCAGCGAGCCGTTCCTGAGCGCCACCCGGTCGACCATCGCCTTCTTCTCTTCGCCCGCGAATGCGTCCTTTGCTTTCGGGTTGTTGGGAAAGGTCTTCGGCAGGTTCTCGTAGAAGCGCGAGTCATACGAAATGATCGCGGTGACCTGCGCCTTCATCGTCTTGTCGAGATTCCCCGGGCTGAGCGCCGGCGCGAGCTTCTCCTTCGCCGCCTTGGAGCGCACGAACACGATGCGCATCGGCTGCGTGTTCATGGTGGTCGGGCCCCACTTCATCAGGTCGTAGACCTGGCGCAGCTGCTGGTCCGTCACCGGTGTATCGAGAAAACCCTGCGGCGTGTGCGCGTCGCGGAAAATCAGGTCGAGGAACTTGTCGTCCGGCATTGGCATCTCCTGCGCCGATGTTAGCATCGGCCGCATGCAGCTCGCGCAGTGGATTCGCCCCGGCGACGGCGTGCTATTCGGGCAGGCCTGCGCCGAGCCGCAGACGCTGGCCAAGGCGCTGGTCGAGCAGCGGGAACAATATCCCGGCGCGACGCTCTTCATGGGCGTGAACTGGTCCGGCACCGTCAAGCCGGAGCATGCCGATCACTTGCGCCTCAGCGCCTATTGCGGATCCGGCCATAACCGCGCGCTGGCGGACGCCGGCGTGTTGGACATCCACCCTCACCCATACTCGCAGCTCGCCTCGCTGATCCGCTCGAGGAAGATCCGCGCCGACGTGGTGCTCGTGCAGGTGAGCCCGCCGAACGCGAAGGGCGAGTACAGCCTCGGGCTTGCCGCGGAATACCTGATCCCCGCCCTCGAGGTCGCGCGCGCGGTGATCGCGGAAGTGAACGACCGGGTGCCCTGGACTTACAGCGAACGGCTGCCGAAGCGCGCGGAGTTCGCCGCGGTGATCGAGACTTCGCGCGAACCAGTCGCCCTGCCCTACGGCGAGCCGGGGGCGCAGGAGTTTGCCATCGCCAGGCACGCGCTGCCTTTCATTCCAGAGCGCGCCACGATCGAGACCGGCCTCGGCGCGCTGCCCGACGCGGTGCTCAGGCTCCTCGGCGATCGCAAGCATTTGACGATCCACTCGGGCTCGCTCGGCGACGGCGTCGTGGACCTCATGGAGAAAGGCGTCGTCACGCAGACCGACGGCGGCACGCTGATGGGCACGCGCAAGCTCTTCGACTTCGCGCGCGAGAACCCGCGGCTCCGCCTTCGCTCGACCGAGTACACGCACGGTGCCCGGGTCTTGATGGGCCTCGAGCGTTTCGTGGCGATCAACTCGGCGATCGAGGTCGACTACACCGGCCAGGTGAACGCGGAGGTGGCGCAGGGCAGCTACCTCGGTGCGGTCGGCGGCGCGCTGGATTTCGTCCGCGCCGCCAATCAGTCGCCTAGCGGCGTGTCGCTCATGCTGCTGCCCGCGGCGCGCATCGTAGAGAAGCTCCAGGGCCCGGTGTCGACGCCGCGCAGCGAAGCCGGCGTCATCGTCACCGAGCGCGGCGCCGCCGACTTGCGCGGCTGCACGCTGCGCGAGCGCGTCGAGCGCATGCGCGCCATCGCTAGCGGAACTCCCTGAGCTCCCGCACCGTCCAGAACGGCGCCACCGCCAGCCCCACGGCGGCGAGCGACAGCGCGAACCCGGCCCGGTAGCCGCCGGTCAGGTCGTGCAGCACCCCGCCCATCAGCGAGCCGAACGCCGCGCCAATGGCGTTGGCAGAGTAAATCAGCCCGTAGATGGTCGCCACCTTCGGCCCTGCGAATTTGCGCGTGGCGATGGATGAGACGATCGGCCCGCGCACGCCCATGCACAGTCCGAACACCGCGACGAACGCGGCGAGCAGGAAACCCGCGGGCCAGTAGGACAACGCCACCAGGATCAGCACGCCGAGCCCGGTGCCCGCAAAGCTCGCGCTCACGGTGTTGCGATAGCCGAAGCGTTCGGCGAGCAGGCCGCTCATCGATACCGAGACGACCGACAGCATGCCGGTGACGCCGAACGCCGTTGCGGCCGTGATCGGCGAAAATCCGAGATCGATGAAGTACACCACCGCCTGCACCAGGATGGCGAACATGGCCATGGCGGTGAAGAAGAACACCTGCACCAGCGCCCAATACAGGCGCGTGCCGAGCGCCGCGCGCACCGTCCAGCCCGCGCCCGCCGCGCGCTGGCGCATCCCGCTTACGCTCTCCTGCAGCCCCGCCACGTACAGGCGCCATGGCACGACGAACAAAGCGAACGGCACCGCCAGGAACACCACCGCCGCGAGCACCTGGTACGTGGCGCGCCAGCCCAACTGCCCGATCAGCCACTGCGCCAGCGGCACGAACAGCAGCGCGCCCGTGCCGGTGGCGGAGAACGCGATGCCGATGGCGGTGGACAGGCGCACTCGGAACCAGCGCGTGAGCAGCGCCGAGGCCGGCACCATGCCCACCAGCCCCACGCCGACGCCGATCATCACGCCGATGAACAGGTAGAACTGCCAGAGATTGCCGAGCATGGAGGCGAGCAGGAACGCCGCCGACAGGCACAGCAGGCCGCCGCTATAGGTGACGCGCGGCCCGAAGCGATCGAACAGCGTCCCGGCGAGCGGCGCGATGAAGGCCCCCACCAGCAGGTACATCGAGTACACGCTGGTGAGCTGCGAGCGCGCCCAGCCGAACTCGCGCTCCAGCGGCAGCAGGAACACGGCATAGGTGTCGCCGCTGCCGCGGCCCAGCAGGTTGAACAGGAACACGGTCGCCAGCACGGCGACCGCGGTGCGACCCTGGCTGGTCAATGTTGCGCCGGCTCCAGCCCGTACACCTGGCGCAGGTACGCGAGGTAGCGTGCGTCCTTGCTCACCGTCTTGCCGGGCGCATCCGACACCTTGGCCACCGGCTGGCCGTTGCACTCGGTCATCTTGATGACGATGTTGATCGGCTCGAAGCCGACGTCGTTGGTGAGGTTGGTGCCGATGCCGAAGGACGTCTTGGCGCGATTGCGGAAGCGGCGCGCGATGTCGATGGCAAGCTGGAACGACAGCTGGTCGGAAAAGATCAGGCTCTTGGTGCGCGCATCGACCCGGTTCCTCTGGTAGTGCGCGATCAGTTTCTCGCCCCATTCGAACGGATCGCCGGAATCGTGGCGCGCGCCGTCGAACAGCTTGCAGAAGTACATGTCGAAATCGCGCAGGAACGCGTCCATGCCGTAGGTGTCGGAGAGCGCGATGCCCAGGTCTCCGCGGTATTCCTGCGCCCACTTGTCGAAGGCGAAAACCTGCGCGTCGCGCAGTCTTGGCCCGAGCGCCTGGCAGGCCTGCATGTACTCGTGCGCCATGGTGCCGAGCGGCGTGACGTGGTGTCGCATCGCGAGCAGCACGTTGGAAGTGCCCGCGAAGTGCTCCGGCAGGTCGCGCTTGAGGGTCTGGATCACCTCTTCGTGCCAGGCGAACGAGTAGCGCCGCCGCGTGCCGAAGTCCGAGATGCGGATCAGCAGCTCCGGATCCACATTGCGCAGCAGGTCGACCTTGGCGCGCAGGCGCTTGCGGCCTTCGGTCAGGTCGGCTCGCGGCTGCGTGCGCCGGAAATAGACCTCGGAAACGACGGCGAGCACCGGGATCTCGTAGAGGATCGTGTGCAGCCAGGGCCCGCGGATCGTGATGTCAATCTCGCCGGGAGTCGAGGCACATCCAATGCTGATGAATCTGCGGTTGAAATGAAACAGGCCCAGGAAATCGACGAAGTCCGACTTCATAAAGCGCAGCCCGCGCAGGTAGGCCAGTTCCTCGTCGCGAAATCGCAGCTGGCACAGGTCGGCGATCTCGCCCGCGATCTCATCCAGGTACGGCGCCAGGTCGATGCCGGGCGTACGGCACGTAAACCGGTACTCGACCTGCGCGCCCGGAAAATGGTGCAGCACCACCTGCATCATCGTGAACTTGTACAGGTCGGTGTCGAGCAGCGAGCGGATGATCATGCGGCGATTCTACCGGCGGCGAAGTGGGCCGTGACTTCAGGTTCGCCGCTGCGCCGCCAGGCGTGCGGCATCGCTTCGGTGCCGTGCACGACGCCCAGGCGAGCGCGCGCGTCGAGCGCGATGGCGCCGATCGGCTCGCCGAAGCGGCGCGCCATGTCGTCGAGCGCTTCGCGCAGCGCGCGCTCGGGCTCGGCGCCGCGCGCGACGCGCACGGCAACGTCCTTGGCGGTGACGTAGCGCAGCATCTGCTCGCCCCACCCGGTCGCCGACACCGCGGCCGTGGCGTCCGCATAATTGCCCGCGCCCGGAACCGGCGCATCGCCGACGCGGCCGCGCTGCTTGCCTTCGCGCCCCCCCGTCGAGGTCGCGGCGGCGAGACGTCCTGCCTCATCCAGCGCCACGGCGCCCACCGTGCCGCCGCGCCGGCCGGCGTGGGCGGCGCGCGGTTGCCCCGGATCGTAGTCTTCGAATCCCTGCTCGCGCGCGAAGTCGGTCGCGGCGGGACCCGCGAGGAGCACGCAATCGGTGGCTTGCAGCACGCGCTTCGCGACCAGAACCGGGTTGCGTACCCGCTGGATGCAGGTGACGCCGCCGGCGGCAAGCGTGTCGCCCGCCATCACGCTGGCGTCCATTTCGACGTCGCCATGCGCGTTCAGCACCGATCCCGTACCGGCATTGAACAGCGGGTCATCCTCGAGGCAGACGACGGCCTCGACGGCCGCATCGAGCGCGCTGCCGCCCGCGGCCAGCACGCCCCAGCCGACGGCTGCCGCGCGCGCCACCCCGGCGACGGCCAGCGTGCGGTCGGCGGCCCTCCAGCGCCCTGCCCCGCCGTGCACCAGGATCGCGGCCATGGGCCATTCTACTTGCGCCCGCCGCGATACTGGATATACTTCCATCACTGTAAAGAGACACAGTATCCTGGGAGAGTGCATGGGCGCCGCCGAACCGCTGACCGAACGCCAGGGCGAGGTCCTGAAGCTGATCCGCGAGCTCACCGAATCGGCCGGGTTTCCGCCGACACGGGCGGAGATCGCGGAGAAGATGGGCTTTCGCTCGGTGAACGCCGCCGAGCAGCATCTGCGCGCGCTGGAGCGCAAGGGCGCGCTGGAGATCCTGCAGGGCGCCTCGCGCGGGCTGCGCGTGAAGGAAAAGTCCGCACCGCGCCAGGGGCGCCTGATGGAGCTGCCGGTAGTGGGGCGGGTGGCCGCGGGCAGCCCGATCCTGGCGCAAGAGCACTTGCAGGGCCGCTACCAGGTCGACCCCAATCTTTTCACGCCGCGCGCGGATTACCTGCTGCGCGTGCGCGGCATGTCGATGCGCGACGCCGGCATCCTGGAGGGCGATCTGCTCGCGGTGCACCGCGCGCACGAAGCGCGCAGCGGCCAGGTCGTCGTTGCCCGGCTCGCCGACGAGGTGACCGTCAAGCGCTACCGGCGCCGCGGGCACTGGGTGCAACTGCTGCCCGAGAATCCCGATTTCGCGCCGATTGAAGTGGACCTGCGGCGCGAGCCGCTCACCATCGAGGGCATTGCCGTCGGCGTGATCCGGAACGGCCGCGGGCTGTAGCCGGCCTGGCGGTGCCGTCGGCGGCGCCAGCCGATATAATCGGAGGCGAGTCCCGCCCGCCAATGACATCCGGAAGCGCAGCACCCGTCGACCTGGCGTCCACGCGCGACGCATCCGCTCGCACCGAGGATGTGTCGGGCCGCGCCGACCCGCAGCGCGTGCTCGCAGACCGCGTCGAGCAGCTGTACGGCCAGATGCCGCTCGGCATGGCCGCGCACCTGCTGATCGGCGGCATTGCCACCTACGAGCTCTGGGACGACCGTACCCGCGACCTGGTGCTGTTCTGGTGGGGCCTGGTCCTGCTGGTGACTGCGGCCCGCGCCGTGCTGTATTTCGGCTACCGCGCCAGCGCCAGCAAGCTCGTCGAAGCCGAGCAGTGGATGCGCTGGCTGGCGATCAGCGCGCTCGCGAGCGGCGTCACCTGGGGGTTTGCGGGCGCCGTGTTCTTTCCGTCGCACACCGACGAGCAGCAGGTGTTTCTCGCCTTCCTGCTCGCCGGCGTCGCCTCGGCCGGGATCCCCGCCTATGCGGCGTCGTGGCCGATGTTCGCCATGCACGCCGGCGTCATCGTGCTGCCGTTCACCTACGTGCTGGCGAACTTCGGCAACCGGCTGTTCACGGAGATCGCCGTGCTGGTGCCGATCTTCTACCTGATCAATGTCGGTATCGCCTATCGCCTGAACCGGGTGTTCCTGTCCGGCTACCGGCTGCGGCACGCCTACGACCGCCTGACCGAAGACCACACGCGGCTCAACAAGCAGCTCGAGCAGCAGATCGAGGACCTGCAGGAAGCGCGCCAGGAAGTCGAGGCGTCGGGGCGCAAGCTCGCGCTGTTCGCCGAGCGCGCGCCGATTTCCGTCATCGAGATGGACGCGAACTCCACCATCCTGGAGATGAATCCGGTCGCCGAGCACATGCTCGGCTATTCGGCGCTCGAGCTGATCGGCCGCAGCGCGCTGAGCACGCTGTTTCCCGCCGACGAAGCGACCCTCACGCCCGAATGGTGGGCGCAATTCGTCGCCCGCAGGCTGCCGGCCAATCGGGTGCGCGCGCGCTGCCTGCGCCGGGACGGCCTCGAGATCACCTGCGAGTTCACGATCACGCCGCTGGTCAACAAGACCGGCGACCTGGTGTCGATCATCGCCCAGTGCCAGGACATCACCCAGCAGCTGGAGGCGGAGCGCCTGAAGAAGGAATTCACCTCGACGCTGTCGCACGAGCTGCGCACCCCGCTCACCTCGATCATCGGCTCCCTGCAGCTCGTGACCAGCGGCGTCGTCGGCGAGGCCGGCGGCGAAATCAGCGAGCTGGCGACGGTCGCGGAGCGCAACGCGCAGCGGCTGCTCGACCTGATCAACGACCTGCTCGACATCGACAAGATCGAATCCGGCAAGTTCACGCTGCAGCCCGAGAGCGTGCGGCTCGACGAGCTGGTGCAGGAATCATTCGTCCTCAACAAATCGTTCGCCGACCGCTTCGGCGTCGGGCTCGAAGTGCACGGCGCCGTGCCCGACGTGCGCCTGCACGTCGACCGCAAGCGGCTCATGCAGGTGATGACCAATCTGCTCTCGAACGCCGCCAAGTTCTCGCCCGAAGGCTCCGCGGTCGAGGTGTGCACGACGTGCGTCGACGGCATGGTGCGCGTCGAAATCAGCGACCGCGGACCGGGAATCCCGGAGGACTTCCGCGCGCGCATATTCACGCGCTTTGCACAGGCCGATTCGACCACCACCCGCCACAAGGGCGGCACCGGGCTCGGCCTGGCGATCTGTAAGCGCCTGATCGAGCTTATGAACGGCCGCATCGGATTCGACGCGCGGCCGGGCGGCGGCACCACCTTCCACTTCGAGCTCCCGGTGCTGGTTGACGCGGTTTCCACCTGAGAAGAGGACCGCATGCCCGAGCGTCCGCTGCTGAAGATCTGTTACGTGGAAGACGACGACGACATCCAGCGCATCGCGCGGCTGTCGCTGGAGCGCGTCGGCAAGATGGAGGTGTCGATCATCGGCGACCCGACGCTCGCCCTAGACGGCATCCTCGCCTTCAAGCCGGATCTGGTGCTGCTGGACTGGATGATGCCGGTGATGGACGGGCCGACGCTCTTCAAGCGCATGCGTGAAACGGAGGGCTTGCGCGACATGCCCGTCGTGTTCATTACCGCCAAGGCGTCGCAGCGCGAGCTGGACGAACTGCGCGGAATGGGCGCGGCCGGGGTGCTGTCGAAGCCCTTTTCGCCGAAGGATCTGCCCGAGCAGCTGCGCGCGATCTGGCGCAGGCTGCCGTAGCGCAGGCCGGCTGCCCGCGCGCGTCTACCCGGCGACGACCTCGGCCACCGTCACCCCCGCCCGCCCGAACTCCAGCGTGCGGCGGATGCGGTAGGGCTCGTCCGCGAAGGCCTTCGGCAGCTTCGCCAGGTTGAGGAATTTCTGCGGCCGCAGGGGCTGGCCCTGCGCGTCGCGCACCACCATCACCTTGGGCTGCAGCCGCTGCTCGGCGTTCTGCGCCACCACCACACCGACTTCGCCGCTGTTCAGCTCGACGATGCTGCCGACCGGGAAGTAGCCGATGCAGCGGATGAACTGCTCGACGAGTTGCGGGTGGAACGTCCGGCCGCGCATTCTGAACAGCAGGTTGAGCGCGTTCGAAGGCGACATCGCTTCGGCGTACGGGCGCTTCACCGTCAGGGCATCGAAGGTATCGACCATGCCGGCCATGGCGCCGATCACGCCGAGCGCATTGCCCTTCAACCCGCCGGGATAGCCCGAGCCGTCGTAGCGCTCGTGGTGCAGGGCGGCGATCTGTGCCACCTCGGCCGGCAGGCCGCTGGTGCCGGCAAGAATCTCGCGGCCGCGCGCCACGTGGCCGCGGATGATCTTGAATTCCGCCGGCTCGAGCCGGGTGACCTTCTGCAGCATCGCCGGCGGCAGATCCAGCATGCCGATGTCCTGCAGCAGGCCGACGAGTCCCGCGCGCTCGATATCGCCCTCGTCCATGCCGAGAAAGCGCGCGAACGCAATCATGTAGACGGAGACGTCCATCGCGCGCTCGAGCTGGTAGCCGCCGCGCTGGCGCATGGCCGCGAACAGCAGCAGCGCGTCCGGGTTGCGCAGCATGCTCTGCGCCATGTTGCCCACCGCCGAGCGCGTCTGCGCCGAGTCCAGCAGCTTGCGCACGCGCACGGACTCGAACACGTCGGTCAGTGCCGCGTGTGCACCCTGCAGCGCGTCCTTGGCTTTGGGCCATTCGTTCTCCACCGCCACGGTTTCCCGGTGCAGGACGCGCCTGGTGCCCGGCAATCCGGCGATTGCGACGCCCGCCGTCGGCCGCGCGCCTGCGACCTCCGCCCTCTCCGTGTCGATGTAGACCTCGCGGCAGTATTTCCTGAGGTCGGCGAGCTCCTGCGGCGTGCGCACCACGAACCCCTGGAACAGGAAAGGCGTGCCGATCCAGGGACGGTCCAGCCGTCCGACGTACATGCCGAACTGCAATTCCTGCACGGAAATCTTCTTCTTCACCGGACTACGGCTGATGCGGAGCTACTGGCCTTGATAGAACTTGCGCGACAGATGGCCGATGACCTCGTCGGCGTTGCGGAAGCGCGCGTCGCGGTCCTTCTCCAGCAGCTTGTCGAACAGGTGCTGGTAGCGCTCCAGGCGTGCCGGAAGCCCCGGCGGCGGCGTATTGAGGTGGTGCAGCGCCACTTCCACCGCGGTTTCCCCTTCGAACAGGTGCGATCCCAGCATCATCTGGTACAGCAGGACGCCCGCGCTGTAGATGTCGGTGCGCAGATCGAGCGCCCGGCCCTGCACCTGCTCCGGGCTCATGTAGCGCGGCGTGCCGAGGATCTCGCCCTTGTTGGTGCGGTCGACGGAGTCGATGTGCTTGGCGATGCCGAAATCGACGACCGCCAGGCTGCCGTCGCTGCGGAACATGAGGTTCTGCGGCTTCAGGTCCCGGTGCAGGATGCCTTGCTCGTGGATGTCGCCCAGCGCGAACATCAGCTCGCGGAAGATGCGCAGCGCCTCCTCGGGAGGCAGGGCCTTGCCTGCCAGGCGCTTGTTCAGGTCGCCGCCGTCGAAGAACTCCATCACCAGGTAGGCGTTGTCCTCGGACACGCCGT
>JBBDXL010000153.1:0-2549 GCA_040902335.1 Burkholderiales bacterium | reverse complement strand
GCGACGCCGAGCTCGTTGATGCGGTTGTGCAGCGTGGTGATGTTCTGCTTGAGCGCATACTCCTGCGTGCGCTTTGCCGCCTCGGGCTTGAGCGTGGCGACGAGGAGAAAATCCTGCCCTTCCTCGCGCTCGGCGAGCGCCAGGTCGCCGATTCCGGCGGCGAGGACGTCGCGCGCCCGGGTGCGGGCCGCCTCTTCGCGGAAGCGCACGCGCAGCGTCTGCCCCTCGCGCGTCACGCCGCCGTGCCGGATCGATTTCTCGCGTAGCAGCGTGCGGATGTCCGCGGTCAGGTTTTCCAGCCGCTTGGTGAGCGCCGCCGCCATGTCCACCTGCAGCAGGAAGTGCACGCCGCCGCGCAGGTCGAGGCCGAGGTACATGGGCAACGCGCCGAGCGCCGTGAGCCAGCGCGGGGAGGACGGCAGAAGATTGAGCGCGACGACGTAGCCCGGGTTCTGCGGGTCGTCATTGAGTGCCTTGTCGACGACGTCCTTGGCCTTCAGCTGCGTGTCGGTGTCGGCAAAGCGCACGCGCACGCTGCCCGCGTCGAGCAGCGCCCCGGTGTAGCCGATGCCCGCCTGCGCCAGGGCGCTCTCCACGCGCTGCAGCAGCGCCGGGTCCACTCGTACGGCGGACCTGAGGCTCGAGACCTGGACGGCGGGCGACTCGCCGAAGAAATTCGGCAGCGTGTAGAAGAACGCCACGGCCACGCACAGCGCGACCAGCGCGTACTTCCAGACCGGGAAGCGGTTCACTCCGGGGCTATTGGAGCGTCTTCATCGTGCCCTTGGGCAGCAGGGTCTGCACCGCCGTCCGTTGCACGCTGATCTCGGTGTCGGGCGCGATCTCCAGGGCGACGTAGGCTTCGCCCATCTTGCTGATGCGGCCCACCACGCCGCCGGCGGTGATCACCTCGTCGCCCTTCTGCAGCGCCTCGACCATCTGCTTGTGCTCCTTGGCGCGCTTCATCTGCGGGCGGATCATGAGGAAGTACAGCAGAACGAACATCAGGACGATGGGCAGCAGGCCCATGAATCCCGGGTCGCCGCCGCCGGCGGCCTGTGCGTAGGCGTTGGAGATCATCGCTACGGACTCGCTGGAAAAGGGCGCGAATTATAGCAGCAGCCTGCGCTCTTCCAGAAGGCACGCGGCGGTCGGCGCGAGGCGCGCGCCCTCGATGGCGTCGCGCAGCTCGCGCATCAGCGTCTGGTAGTAGTGCAGGTTGTGCAGGGTGTTCAGGCGCGCGCCGAGGATCTCGTTCACCTTCTGCAGGTGGTGCAGGTAGGCGCGCGTGAAGTGCCGGCAGGCGTAGCAGGCGCAGGATTCGTCGAGCGCTCGCACGTCGTCGCGCCAGCGCGCGTTGCGGATCTTGACGTCGCCGCGGCGCGTGTAGAGCCAGCCGTTGCGCGCGTTGCGCGTCGGCAGCACGCAGTCGAACAGGTCGATGCCCGCCGCCACCGCGTGGATGATGTCCTCGGGCGTGCCCATGCCCATCAGGTAGCGCGGGCGCTCGGCAGGCAGCCGCGGCGCGGTATGCGCCAGCACGCGCTCGCGCGCTTCCCTGGGTTCGCCGACCGCGAGCCCGCCGATGGCATAGCCGTCGAAGCCGATGCGCGTCAGACCCTCGAGGCAGGCGTCGCGCAGGTCCTCGTAGACGCCGCCCTGCACGATGCCGAAAAGCGCGTTGCCCGAGCCGCGGAACGCCGCGCGCGAGCGCTCGGCCCAGCGCAGGCTGAGCTGCATCGATTTCTCCGCCTGTTTGTGCGTTGCCGGGTGCGGCGTGCAATCGTCGAACACCATGGCGATATCGGAATCCAGGGCGCGCTGCACGCGCATCGATTCCTCGGGCGTCAGCAGCAGCCGGTCGCCGTTGATGGGGGAGGCGAACTTCACCCCGTCCTCGGTGATCTTGCGCAGGGCGCCCAGGCTGTAGACCTGGAAGCCCCCCGAGTCGGTGAGGATCGGGCCGTCCCAGCCCATGAAACGGTGCAGGCCGCCGTGCCGGCCGATGACTTCGATGCCGGGGCGCAGCCACAGGTGAAACGTGTTGCCGAGGACGATCTGCGCGCCGACCTCGCGCAGCTCTGCCGGCGACATCGCCTTCACCGTGCCGTAGGTGCCGACGGGCACGAAGGCCGGCGTGTCGACGGCGCCGTGCGCGAGCTCGAGCCGGCCGCGCCGCGCGGCGCCATCGCGGTGGCTGACGGCGAATTTCACGCCGCCCTCTCGATCAGCATCGCGTCGCCGTAGGAAAAAAAGCGGTAGCGCTGCGCGATGGCGTGCGCGTAGGCGCGGCGCACGTTCTCCAGCCCCGCGAACGCCGCCACCAGCATCAGCAGGCTCGAGCGCGGCAGGTGGAAGTTGGTCAGCAGTCTGTCGACGACGCGGAAGGTAAACCCGGGATAGACGAAGAGGTCGGTTTCTCCCGCGGGCGCCCCGCTCAGCGCGGCGCTCTCCAGCGCGCGCAGCGTGGTGGTGCCGACCGCGAGCACGCGGCGCCCGGCGATCGCCTGCAGCGTGGATCGCGGCACTTCGTAGTGCTCCTTGTGCAT
>JBBDXL010000152.1:0-2558 GCA_040902335.1 Burkholderiales bacterium | reverse complement strand
TTCTACCAGGGCGAGGACACCTCGTTCCAGTCCTCGCGCCTCACCGCGGTGAACGCCTTTCCGCTCGCCGGCCACATGCCCTTCGTCAAGGACTGGGCGGAGTTCCTGGAGTACTTCGACAAGATGCGGGCTTTTGGCGTGGTGGAGAGCATGAAGGACTTCTACTGGGACATCCGCCCGAAGCCCGAATTCGGCACCATCGAGATCCGCGTCTGCGACACGCCGCTCACCGTGGAGCGCGCGGCGCGGCTCGCCGCCTACGCGCAGGCGCTGGCGAGGTGGCTGCTCGACGAGCGCCCGCGCCCGGCGAAGCGCGCGGTCTACCTGGTGAACGCCTTCAACCGCTTCGAGGCGGCGCGCTTCGGGCTGCGCGGGCAGCTGATCGACCCGTACGAGGAGAGGAAGAAGCCGCTCGCCGAGGACATCCTCGACGCGCTGGCCGGCGTCATGCCGCAGGCGAGCGCGCTGGAAGGGGCGCAAGCGCTCGCCGCGCTCGCCGCGGACGTGCGCCGCGGCTACTCGGACGCCGACTGGCTGCGCGAGCGCTTCGCCGCGAACAAGTCGCTCGCGCACACGGTGCGCGAGTCGGCGGCGCGCTGGGCCGGCGACAAGCCGCGCGCCAGCGGCTAGAATCGCCCGCTGCCGCGAACGCCATGCTCCACTCCGCGATCCTTTTCGTCCTGTTCTACGCGTTCTGGATCCTGATGTCGGGATTCTTCACGCCTTTCCTGCTGGGCGCGGGGGCGGCGGCGAGCCTGGCGGTGGTGTGGTTCGCGCGCCGCATGGACGTGGCCGACCGCGAAGGCCACCCCGTGCACCTCGGCCCTTCGGCGCTCAGCTACTGGCCGTGGCTGGCGAAGGAAATCCTGAAATCCGCGCTCGACGTGTCGAAGGTGATCCTCGACCCGAGGCTGCCGGCCTCGCCCACCGTGGTGCGCTTCCGGCCGAGCCAGAGGACCGTGGTCGGCCTGGTGACCCACGCCAACTCGATCACCCTCACGCCGGGCACGCTCTCGGTCGAGGTGGGGCCCGAGCGCTTCGTGGTGCACGGGCTGACGCGCGCGAGCGCGCAAGGCGCCGTGGACAGCGAGATGGACCGGCGCGTGACGCGCTTCGAGGGCGGCCGATGATGTTCGCGATCGCGGCGCTCGCGCTGCTCGTCGCCCTCGGGCTGGCGCTCGCGCGCGCCATCGCCGGGCCGACGGTGTTCGACCGCGCGCTGGCCGCCAATTCGATCGGCACGCTCGCCATGATGATGCTCGCCGTGCTCGGTTTCCTCGACGGGCGGCCCGAGTTCCTCGACCTCGCGATCCTCTACGGCCTGCTCAACATCGTCGGCACCATCGCGGTGCTCAAGTTTTTCCGCTACGGCGACCTCGGCGACCCCGGCGAGCCCGAGGCGAAGCGGTGAGCGCGGCGCTCGACGTCCTGTCCTGGGCACTGCTCGTCGCAGGCGGCGCTTTCTGCGTGATCGGCGCGCTCGGCCTGGTGCGCCTGCGCCGCTTCTACGCGCGCACGCACGCCGCGAGCGTGATCGATTCGGCGGGCGCCGGGTTGATCCTCGCCGGGCTGTTGCTGCAGGCCGGCTGGACCCTGGTCGCGGTCAAGCTCTTGGTCATCGGCCTGCTGATCTTCTTCGCCTCGCCCACGGCCACGCACGCGCTCGCCAACGCCGCGCTGGCGCGGGGCCTGAAGCTGGAAGCGCACGAGGAGGAACCATCGAAGCGCTGATCATCCAGGTGCTGCTGACGATGATGGCGGTGACGGTGATCGCCATCATCCTGCAGAGAAACCTGTACTCGGTCGTGGTGCTCGCCGGCATCTACAGCTTCCTCATGGCGACGGTGCTGGTGGCGCTCGACGCCGTGGATGTCGCCATGACGGAAGCCTCGGTCGGCGCCGGCATCTCCACGGTGCTGCTGCTCGGGGCGCTCTACCTTTGCGGCGGCGAGGAGGCGAAACCCATGCAGCGCCCCTGGTTGCCGCTCGCGGTCACGCTGGTGATCGTCGGCGCGCTGGTGTACGGCACGCTCGGGCTGCCGGCGTTCTCGGATCCGCAGGCGCCGTTCCACACGCACGTCGTGCCGCGCTACCTGCAGCAGGGCCCGATCGAGACCGGCGTGCCCAACGTGGTCACGGCAGTCCTCGCCAGCTACCGCGGCTACGACACGCTGGGCGAGGTGATCGTGGTATTCACCGGCGGCATCGGCGTGATCGCGCTGCTGCGACGCTTGCGGCGCGGCAAGGGGGAGGGCGCGTGAAGCGCGAACCGGTCCTGCGCGTGGTCGGGAAGCTTCTCATTCCATACATGCTCGTGTTCGCGCTGTACGTGCAGTTCCACGGCGATTTCGGGCCCGGCGGCGGCTTCCAGGCCGGGGTGATTGCGGCGGCGGCGGTCATCTTCTACGGCCTGATTTACGGCTTGCCGGCGGCGCGGCGGCTCCTGCCGGACGCGGTGGTGGAGAGCATGGTGGCGGCCGGCGCGCTGCTCTACCTGGGCGTGGGCTTCGCCGGCCTGCTGCTGGGCGGAAATTTCCTCGACTACTTCGTGCTCGACC
>JBBDXL010000151.1:0-2560 GCA_040902335.1 Burkholderiales bacterium | reverse complement strand
CTGCGTGGTGGCGATGCTCGCGTGCCCGAGCATCTCCTGCACCGCGCGCAGGTCCTGCGAGGACTGCAGCACGTGCGAAGCAAAGGAATGGCGCAGCATGTGCGGGTGCAGCCGTCCCGGCATGCCCTGGCGCGCGGCGAGCCGGCGCAGCTCGCGCTCCACCACGCCCGGCGCGATGCGCCGGCCGCGCGCGCCCACGAACAGCGCCTTCTCGCCCGGCGCGGCGAGCTGCGCGCGAACGCCGATCCACGCCTGCAGGGCTTCCCTGGCGCGCACGCCCACCGGCACAGTGCGCGTTTTCGAGCCCTTGCCGGTGACCGTCACCTCGCCCTGCTTCAGGTCGAGCCGCCCGTCGCCCACGTCGAGCGCGACCAGCTCGGCGAGCCGCAAGCCCGAGGAATAGAGCAGCTCGAACATGGCGCGGTCGCGCGCCGCTGCGGGCGTTGCGTCGTCGCCCGCTTCGAGCAGGCGCTGCACCTGCTCCACCGAGAGCGCCTTCGGCAGGCGCCGGCCGGGCTTCGGCGCGCGCACGCCGTCCGCCGGGTTGGCGCGGTAGCCCTGGTGGCGCACGAGCCAGCGAAAAAGCCCGCGCCACGCCGAGAGCAGGCTCGCCAGCGACCGCGGCGAGAGGCCGCGCGCGTGCATCTGCGCGACGAGGCGGCGCACCTGCGCGGCGTCCAGTTCCGCGAGGCGCGCTTCGCCCAGCAACGCGAGCAGCGTAGCGAGGTTATGCCGGTAGATCTCGAGGCTGCGCCGCGCCAGGCGCCGCTGGTGCTCGAGCGCGCCGAGGTACTCGCGGACCGCGGGCTCGTCCGGGTGCGTGGCCGCGTCCCTAGAGCCGCGCGGCGAGCGCGACCGCGGTGAGCTCGCCGATGCGGCGCAAATACAGCGTCCCCATCTCGGCGTAGAAGCGCTGCGCGTCCTCGCTGCCGAGCGCGAGCAGCCCCACGCTCTTGGTCTGCCCGAGCGGCAGCAGCGCGAGCGAGCGCACGTGCTCCTCGGCGTCGCCGAACCAGGGCAGGAACGGGCTGCCGGCCGACGGGCCGCAGAGCGGCGCGCCCATCGCCTCGACGCGCGCGCGCAGCTCGTCTGTGACCGGCGCGGCTTCGGGCACGCCCGCGGGCAGCACCCGGCCCCAGATGCGCAGCGCCACGTGCGGCACGGCGAAATCCTCGCGCAGGTGGAACTGCAGCGCCTGCGCCGCGGCGGCGAAGTCGCGCGCGCCCAGCAGCCCCGCGGCGAGGCGGTGCACCTTTTCGCTGATGGCGTCGTTCGCCTCGCCGAATTTCAGCAGCTCGCCGAGCTTCGTCTCGAGCAGCTTCACCTTGTCGCGCAGCGACAGGATCTGGCGCTCCGAGAGCGGGATTGCGCGCCCGCCGTAGGGGTGCGGCACGTAGATCGTCTCGAGCAGCTCCGGGTGCTGGTCGAAGAACTGCGGGTGGGTGCGGAAAAACTGCGCGACTTCTTCTGCGGTCATGAGGCGGGTCGCCCTTGTCGTTCTAGAGTTCGATGGATCCTTCGAACACCGCCTGCGCGGGGCCCTTCATGCAGACGGGATTGTCGCCGCCCGCCCAAGCGATGGTCAACGCTCCGCCGCGCGTCTCGACGCGCACCGGCGAATCCAGAAGGCCGCGCGCGATGCCCGCCACCGCCGCGGCGCAGGCGCCGGTGCCGCAGGCGAGCGTCTCGCCCGCGCCGCGCTCCCAGACGCGCAGCCTGAGCGTATGGCGGTCCACCACCTGCATGTAGCCGGCGTTCACGCGGCCCGGGAAGCGCGGGTGGTGCTCGATGAGCGGCCCCTGCGTCGTCAATGGCGCGGCGTCGACGTCCGCGACGAGCTGCACGGCGTGCGGATTGCCCATCGAGAGGACGGCGAGCTCGACGCGAGCGCCGTCGACATCGAGCGGCTGCACCAGCGGCGACTCGCGCGCGGGCGTCCCCATGTCTACGCTCACCTCGCCGTCGTCCTCCAGCCGCGGCACGATGACGCCGGCGGGCGTCTCCACGCGCAGCGCCCGCTTCCGGGTCAGGCCCTTGGCGTGCACGTACTTCACGAAGCAGCGCGCGCCGTTGCCGCACTGCTGCGCCTCGCCGCCGTCGGCGTTGAAGATGCGGTAGCCGAAATCGTTTTGCGGCTCCTTCGGTTTCTCCACCACCAGCACCTGATCGCAGCCGACGCCGAAATGCCGGTCGGCGAGGCGCTTCAGCTGCTCGCGCGAGAGTGCGAACGCCGCGCGCGTGCCATCGAGCACGACGAAGTCGTTGCCCGCGCCCTGCATCTTGGTGAACGCGATCAGAGGCAAGCGCGCAAGGCCCCACACACGTGCCGGATCTGCGCGTCCGTGAGCTGCGGGAAGATGGGAACCGAGAGCACCTCGTGCGCCGCGGCCTCGGCGGCCGGGAGCGACAGGCCGCCGAACTCCTTCTCGTACACCGGCTGGCGGTGGAGCGGGATCGGGTAGTACACGCCGCTCGCGACGCCCGCCTCGGCGAGCGCCTTTCTCGCGGCGTCGCGGTGCGCGAGGCGCACCGTGAACTGGTGATAGACGTGCGCGCCGCG
>JBBDXL010000150.1:0-17999 GCA_040902335.1 Burkholderiales bacterium | reverse complement strand
CGGCGATCGCAAGCCGCGCGGCACCGCGCTCGTGCTCCTCAACGTGATCGCCAAGAATCCGGACGCGGTGCTGCGGGCCGTGGAGAAGGCCTGAGCACCGCTGACGCTCCGACACGGGACCTGCATTGGGTGGGCGTCAACCGGGGGAGCGCGTACCGCGTTAGTGTCGCTGGACGCCCCACTCCCGGGCGTAGAATGGCCGCGAACGAGGAGGCTGTGATGGCGGGCTCGACTCTTGAGAAGGTTCGTTCCGAGGCGCTGCGCCTATCCGAGGCGGAGCGAGCCGAGCTTGCGCACAGTCTCGTCGAAAGCCTCGACGGCCCTGCGGACCAGGATGCGGCGTCCGCGTGGGACACGGAGATCGCTCGCCGTCTGGCCGAGATCGACGCCGGCACGGCGGAGCTCATCGATCGGGAGGAAATGCGCCGGCGTATGCGGGCGCGCATGAACCGCGCCTGATGCGCCGGGTGCGCATCCATGCCGCCGCGGCCGAAGAAGCTGCCGAGGCCGCCGCGTGGTACGAAAAGGAGCGCCCAGGGCTCGGGGTTGACTTCGAGCGCGCGGTAGACGCGGCGCTCGATCTGCTCGAGGCCGAGATCGTCCCCCTCGTGACGGTACCCGGGGTTTCTGGCAAACGCGGAGCGAAACGTCTCTTCCTTCGGCGATTTCCCTACGCAGTCATCATGCGCAATAGCGGTACCGAAGTCGTGGTGATCGCCTTCGCGCACACGTCCCGCAGGCCGGGATACTGGCGGGAGCGGCTGCGCTGAGCTCCTAGGTCACCTCGAAGGCGACCGCCCGATGTCGCTGCACTGGAAGCTCGAAGTGCCGCTGCCGATGGAGCTCTTCCGGGCGTTCAGCGTGCTGCGGGGGTCGTAAACGCTCGCGGGTCAACCTGCCGCATGCCCCGAGCGTTGATGCCTGCAAGGGGGGCGTTTGAGCGAGCAACGCTACGAGTTGACGGCGCACGCCGCGGTATTGATCGCGTCTACAATGCCTCCGCTACTCCACCCCGCGTCGTGACGGCCTATTTCGACCGGCGGCAAAGAGGCGAGCCATGAGAATGCACTACGACGAAAAAGCCGACGCGCTCTACCTGCGCCTGGACGACTCGAAGATCGTGGAGTCCGAGGAAGTGAAGCCGGGCATCGTGCTCGACTACAACGCCGAGAAGCAGGTGGTCGGCATCGAGGTGCTCGACCTGAAGCGCCGCGTCCCCAAGGCCGACCTGAAGCAGCTCAAGCTCGAAGTCGCCTGAAGGGCCCGAGGCACATCTAATTCGAGAAGCGGCGAGACTACCTCCGCGCCGCGCCAAACGCCGCCCGCGCCCGCTTCACCAGGCTGGGGTGCAGCATCCCCAGTTTCGGAACCTGTCCGAAAGGCGCCCCCGGCGCCACGCCGAACCACTCCGTGTTGTAGTCGAGCTCGAAAATCCTGCCCAGGTCGAACTTCGTAGGATGGCTCAACCCGGCCGCCTCGAACGGCGCGCCGTCGGCCGGCACGATCGCAAACTCGCCCGGGTACAGGCGCTCGACTTTCTGACTGGTCCCGTACGCGACCGCCACCACGGGACGTCCTTCGGCCTCGCCCACGCGGAGCGCGAGCGCAGGCCGGGACTTGGGGCCCGGCCCGGGCAGTCGGTCTTCGGGAAAGCGGCACCACACGATGTCGCCGGGCTGGGGAGGAGCGAACCAGGCCGGCACGCCGGCCATCAGAACAGGCTCTTTTTCACCTTCATGCGCCCCGCAGGCTGCAGGCGGTCGATGGCCTCCATCTGCACTCGCGTGAGGGGCCCTTCGTCGACCTCGTAGCGCGGCAGGGTCTGCCGGGCGAGATTGGCCAGCGCGACGTGCACCACCTGGGTCTCGCTCAGGCCGAGCGACGCGGCGAGCCGCGTGGCAGTGCGGCGCGTGACGCCGTAGGCGGTGTCCTTGTCGCGATAGCGCAACAGGATGCCCTCGGGAGCGGCCGGTTTGCGGCGGGGGGAGGATTGCCGGGTTGCCATGTCGGACCCGATGATATCAATACTATATCAGCCCTTCAACCCATCCCTCTCCAATCCCCTGCTGGAGCGGGACCCGTCGTCCGGCCTCAATCAAACAATCGAACCTGCCCCTCCGCACCTCTCATCTCACCCGCAAGGTGCTCCAACCCCGGGGCGCCCAACTCCACCGCCGCCTCTCCCACAAACGTCCGATGGCACCTGTTGAAGTCCGCCTCGAAGCAGACCAAACAAATCGCCTTCTCCTGCGCCAAACGGGCAACCGACGCCACCGCCGCGCCCTGGCTCCCCAGGTACTCGCGAAAAGCAACTTCGTACCGCCCCCAGTCCCGGTCGCGCTTGTAGCGCTCGCGAATCTCGCGCGGGCAACCGAGCTCGACGACATGCAGGTACTCGATGCCCTCGGCCAGAAGCGCGACCGCGAGCGCGCTCTTCGAAAACCCCGGCTTGCGCGAAAAAGGATTCTCGCGGACGTCCACCACCAGGCGCACCGCGGCGCGCTTCAGGCAGGCGATGAACGCAGCCACGTCCAGGCCTTCGTAGCCGAGGGTGTAGAGGTTCATCGCGCCAATTAACCCCGCCCCGACTCCCCCACGTCCTCGAAATTCGAGATCCTGACCTCCCCGTCGGGAAATCGCGCCACAATCTCGAGCTCGCCGCCCATCGCGCGAATGTGCGAGCGAAGGGTGCTGATGTACATGTCCGTGCGCCGCTCGAGCTTGGAAATGCTCGCTTGCCTCACTTTGAGCGTCGAGGCGAGCGACTCCTGGGACAGGCCGCGCGCCCGCCGCAGCTCCTGCAGGGGCATCTCGGCGAGCATGGCGCGCGCACGCGCCTCGGAGCGCGCGCGCGCAGCCGGCGACATCTTCGCCTGCAATTCGCTGAACTTCCTGGCCATCGCCGATCAACCATCCTTTCGCAGCATTGCAATGTGCTCGTCGTAGAGCCTGTCCGCCCGCGGCACGAATTCCTCGTACCAGCGATCGTTGCCTGTCTTGTCCCCGCCGATCAGCAGGATTGCCGTGCGCCGGGGGTCGAACGCGTAGAGCACGCGGTACGGGCGTCCGCGGTGCTGGACCCGCAACTCCCGCATGCGCGAGTGCCGGGACGAGGCGATGCCGGAGCTATGCGGGTGGCCCAGGTGAGGGCCGCACACCTCCAGCAGGCGGACCGAGGCGTCGACGGAAACCTGCCCGGCCTCCGTGAGCCCGTTCCACCACTCGCCGAACTCGTCCGTGTACTCGACGTCCCAGTGCGTCATGGAATATAGCTTCAGAGGAATATTCCGTCAAGAGAATATGCCTCGGGTTCTCCCTATCGAAATCAACGCACGGCGAGCGCATTGGATGACGGGCTCCATCGGCAACGCATTGACCGTCGTTGCAGTAAAGGCTACATCCGTAGCCAATTAAGCAACGACCCATGGACCCCGCCTCGCTCCTCTTCGGCTCGGTCGCCCGCGGCGACGAGCGCGCGCGCAGCGACCTCGACGTGATGATGGTGGGCGACGCGCGCTTCACCGACGTGGTGACCGCGCTCGCGCCCGCGCAGGAATCCTTGCGCCGCGAAGTCAACCCGAACGCGGATCCATGGCCAGGTACTCGGACAGGCGCAAGATCCGCACCCCGGCGTAGGCGCCGAGCGCGAGCATCGCCCGGTCGCCGGTGACGATCGCGTCGGCCCCGGCCGCGAGCGCGCACTCGAGGATGCGGTTGTCGGGCTCGTCGCGCAGCGCCTTCACGCGGCGCGCGGGCTTCACGAGGGTCGCGAGTTCTCCCAGCAGCACCGCCGCGCGCGCGAGCTCCTCGGCGTCGCGCGCGAACTTCCTCGCCAGCACGGTGAGCAGCTCGTCGAGGATCGCCCGGGACAGGAAGAGTTCGTCGCGCTCCCCGAGGATGCGCAGCAGCGCCTCTTCGCCCCGCCCGCCCGGAAACACGAGCGCCGCGACAAGGACGTTGGTGTCGAAGACGACCTTCAAGAGCGCAGGTAGCGCTCCAGGTCCTGCTCGGTGAGAAGGCCGCGCTCGCGCGCCTTGCGGCTCCAGAAGCCCTGGATGCCGCGCAGTTCCTGCTGCCGCCGGCCGATGCGCGCCTCGCGCAGCGCCTCCTGGATCACGCCGCTCAGCGTCTTGCCCTCGGCGCGGGCGCGGGCCTCGGTTTCCTTCGCGAGGTCCGCGGGCAGGGAAATGGTCTTCTTGACGGCGGCACCCATGGGCGACTCCAGGGATCGGTATGAAGAAATCATACCACCGTCGAAAGCCGCCCGGCTGCGCACCCGCCTCCAGAACTCCTCCACCGGCATCTTCGCGTACCCGAGCTGGCTCGCCCCGACGATCCGCTCGCGCCCAGAAGCGCGCGACTACTGGAGCGGGACCCGTCATCTCACCCGCAAGGTGCTCCAACCCCGGCGCACCCAACCCCACCGCCGCCTCCCCCTCCGGACCCGCGCACGGCCGTGTGGTGACGCACAGAGGGCTCACCTCAAATGCCCCATCATGGCGCAATGAAACCCACCCCTACTGTTTCACTTCCAGATCTCTACGCCAACTGGATGGCCGCCGGCACTTCGATGATGCTGGGCGAGTTCCTCTCACCGCAGACCAAGAAAGCGGCGCCCATCGATGCACCCCGCAAGAAGGCCCGTCGCGCGGCGCCGGCGAAGAAGCGCAGCCCCGCCCGCAAAGCCAAGGGCGCGAAGCGCCGCTGAGCCCCAGGCCCGGCCAGCGCCGCGCGCTGCGTCAATCCCCGGGTTTGACCGACGTGCTGCGCGAGGCGCTCGCCGCGCGAGCGGAATTCTTCCTGGAGGCTCGCAGGCTTTCCTGGCGCAACTGCTCGAGTTGCTGCTCCAGGGTCTCGGCCACGCAGTAAGCCTTCACGTATTTCGCCTGACTCCCGGAGGCTCGCCAGGCGTTGCGTGCGGACTTCGCCTTGACGATGCGGGCCCGGAGGGCGGCGATTCTGTCGTGCAGCATCATGAGCCAGTATGCGTCCAGCCGCGGCCGGCGTCTGCGCGCTGGCGCACGAGCCCGTGCGCCAGCGCGGCATTCGGGCCTAGGAGAGCTCGATCCAGCGCTCGAGCTTCTCCACCAGCAGCGCCTCGAGCTCGCCGCTGCGCTCCCGATCGGCGCGCAGCTCCTCCGGCTCCAGCCTGAAGTACTCCGGCGCGCCCATCTTCGCGGCGAGCGAGCGCTGCTCCGCTTCGAGCGCCTCGATCTCCTTCGGCAGCGACGCGAGCTCGCGCGTTTCCTTGTAGGAGAGCTTCGCCCGGCTCTTTTCCCGCACCGACGCCTTCGAGGAAGCCTTCTCCTCGGTCACCGCCGCGGGCCGCTGGCGCACCCAGTCGGTATAGCCGCCGGCGTACTCCTTCCACTTCCCGCCGCCTTCCGCGGCGAGCACCGAGGTGACGACGTTGTCCAGGAAAGCCCGGTCGTGGCTCACCAACAACAAAGTCCCCGGGTAATCCTGCAGCGCCGCCTCCAGCAGCTCCAGCGACTCGATGTCCAGGTCGTTGGTGGGCTCGTCCAGCACCAGCACGTTCGCCGGCCGCGCGAACAAGCGCGCCAGCAATAACCGATTGCGTTCCCCGCCCGATAGCATGCGCACGGGCGAAGCCGCGCGCCGCGGCGGAAAGAGGAAGTCGCCGAGGTAGCTCATGACGTGCTTGCGCCCGCCGGCGAGCTCCACCCAGTCCGAGCCCGGGGAAATGGTTTGCGCCACGGTCTTCTCCGGATCCAGCGCCTCGCGCATCTGGTCGAAGTAGGCCGGAGAGACATGGGTCCCGAGGCGCACGCTCCCCGAATCGGGCTCGAGCGCGCCGAGGATGAGCTTCAGCACCGTGGTCTTCCCCGCGCCGTTGGCGCCGATGAGCCCCAGGCGATCGCCGCGGCTGACGAGGAGCTCGAGGTCGCGAACGATGGCGCGCCCGCCGAAGCTCTTAGACACCCCTTTCAACTCCGCCACCAGCTTTCCCGAGCGCTGGCCCGAAGACAAGGACAGCTTCACCGACCCCAGGCGCTCGCGCCGCGCCGCGCGTTCTTCCCTCAGGTGCTCCAGGCGCCGCACGCGGCCTTCATTCCGCGTCCGGCGCGCTTCGATCCCCTTGCGGATCCAGGCCTCTTCCTCCGCCCAGAAGCGGTCGAACTTGCGCTGCTGCACGGCCTCCGCCGCGAGCTCGCCCGCCTTGACCCGCTCGTAGGCGGAGTAGTTCCCCGGGTAGGAGCGAAGCGCCCCGCGGTCGAGCTCGAGGATCCGGGTGCAGACCCGGTCCAGGAACGCGCGGTCGTGGGTGACGACGATCGCCGCCGGCTGGCGCAGGAGCAAGGCTTCCAGCTGCACGATGCCGTCGATGTCGAGGTGGTTGGTCGGCTCGTCCAGCAGCAGCAGGTCCGGCTGCAGCGCGAACGCCAGGGCGAGCGCGGCGCGCTTTCGTTCCCCGCCGGAGGCCTCTACCGGAGAAATATCCTCATCCAGCCCGAAGCGGTGCAGGAACTCATCGAGCTTGTGCTCGAGCGGCACAGCCGCGCGCCGGCCCAGGCTCTCGCGCAGCGTAGCGGCCTCGGGGAGCCGGGGCTCCTGCTCCACGAGCGCTACGCGCAGGCCGTCCGACTTTCGCAGCTCGCCGTCGTCCAGCGTCCCCGTGCCGGCGATGATCGAGAGAAGCGAGCTCTTCCCCGTGCCGTTCCGGCCGATCAAGCCGATGCGCTCGCCCGATTCCATGGAGAACGCGGCGCGATCGAGAAGCGGCAGGTCGCCGTGGGCGAGCTGCGCGTCGAGGAGGGTGAGGAGGGGCATCGGGGCGCCAGTCTAACCGCGCGCCATGGGGCTAGAATCGCCCAACGCGCAAGCCGCCCATTCGAAAGGAGCCCGATCATGAGCGCACAGGCAACAGACCACGGCCCGGTCTACCGCCACGTGGACGAGATGGAGTGGGAGACGCTGCGCTTTCCCGGACAGCACAGCAAGATGGTCTTCCACCCCCGGCCGGGCGATCCCACGCAGCCCAACTCCGGCTTCGTGCGCTACGAAGCGGGCGCCTACCACCCGCGCCACCGGCACGACTTCGCGCAGGTCTGGTACGTGCTCGAAGGCACGTTCAGGATCGGCGACCGGAGCTGCGGCCCGGGCACCGTGGTCTACCACGCCGACCCGCACTACGAGGAGGATTTGTCCACCGCGACCGGCGGGCTGATGTTCTTCGTCCAGTACCTAGGGCCGACGACCGGCAAGGGCCCGATCTACGACGGGCGCTTCAACATGCAGGAGCGCAAGAGCCTCGCCGAGGAGAACCTGAAGGTCTAGCCGTGGGCCTCAGCGCTTGCGCCCGGACCGTTAAGAGACTAGATTCAGTCCGATGAAATACTCCACGCGCATCAAGCCGATCAGCTACGTGAAGGCCAACGCGGCCGAGCTGATCCGCGAGCTCGCCGAGAAGCGCGAGCCGCTGGTGATCACCCAGAACGGCGAGGCGACGGCGGTGATGCAGGACGTCGCCAGCTACGAGGCGACGCAGGAAGCGCTCGCGCTGCTCAAGATCCTGGCGCTCGGCCGGCGCCAGGTGGAGGAGGGCAGGACCGTGCCGGCGGCGGCGGCCTTCCGGCGCCTGCGCGAGCGGCGATCGCGGCGCTGATGCCGTTCGAGGTGCGCCTGACGGCGGACGCCGTGCGCGATCTCGAGGACATCGACGACTGGATCTCGAAGCACGACAGCCCGGCGAGCGCCGCCCATGTGGTGGCGCGCATCGAGGCGGCCATTACGGCGCTGAAGCGCTATCCGCGGCGCGGCCGGCATCCAACGGAGCTGCTCGCGCTGGGCATCCGCGACTACCGCGAAACCTTCTTCAAGCCCTACAGAATCGTCTACACCGTGGAAGGCATGCGCGTCTACGTGTCTCTGGTCGCCGACGGACGGCGGGACATGCAAACCCTGCTCGCCCGGCGCCTTCTCGGGGCCTGACCGGCGCTTCCGGTGCCGCCCGCCCGCCTACCCCAGCGGCTTCAGATCCTCCAGCACCGTGGGCAGCAGCTCGCTCACGTTGGGGTGGATGCGGACGTGGCGCTGGAACTCGGTCACCGGCGTCTTCGCGTACACCGCATCGATGAGCGAATGCACCACTTCGTCGGCCGAGGTGCCGAGCAGGCTCGCTCCCAGGATCCGCTTGCTCGAGTCCTCCACGTAAATCTTCAGGAACCCGAGCGTCTCCCCCTTCTCCACGGCGCGCGAGACGCGCGTCATCGGGCGCTTGCCGACGAGCGCCCTGATCCCCGCCTTCCGGATCTCGCCCTCGTTCATCCCCACCCGCCCCAGGGGCGGATCCGTGTACAGCGCATACACCGGCACGCGGTCGGTCCACTTGCGGCCCGCGCCGTTCAATAAATTGTCGGCGACGATCTCGTAGTCGTTGTACGCGGTGTGGGTGAAGGCGCCCTTGCCGTTGCAGTCGCCGAGCGCCCAGACGCGCGGGTTCGTCGTCTGCAATTCCTCGTTCACCTCGATGGTGCCGCGCGCGTCGGTCTTGACGCCGGCCGCCTCGAGCCCGAGGTCCTGCGTGTTCGGCACGCGCCCCACGGCGAGGAGCAGGTGGCTGCCCGAAGCGCGCGGCGCGCCCTCCGTGCAATCCAGGCCCACCGAGACGCCGTGCGTTTCCTTTTTCACCGAGAGGCACTTCGCGTCGAGGCGCACGTCGATGCCTTCGGCTTCCAGGAACTCCTTCAGCGCCGCGCACACGTCCTCGTCCTCGCGCGCTACGAGCCGCGGGCCCATCTCGATCACGGTGACCTTCGAGCCGAAGCGCCGCATCACCTGGCCGAACTCCAGGCCGATGTAGCTGCCGCCGATGACGAGGAGGTGCGCCGGCAAGTCCTTCAGGGTCATCATCGACTGGTTGGTGAGGAACGGCACTTCGCCCAACCCCGGCATGTCCGGCACCAGCGGCCGCCCGCCGACGTTCACGAAGATCTTCCCGGCAGTAATCTCCTCGCCGTTCACCCGCACCCGGTCGGGCCCGGAAAAGCGCGCGTGGCCGCGGAACACCTTCCCGGTCTTCAGCCCCTGCATCCACTTCTCGACGCCGCCGCTCGACCTGGCGACGATCGCGTCCTTGCGCGCCATCACGGCGCCGAAATCCACGCGCGGCTCGCCCGCAATCCGCACGCCGTACTCCCCAGCCCTGCGCGCCAGGTGCGCAGCGTAGGCGCTCGCCACCATCGCCTTCGTGGGCGTGCAGCCGTCGTTCACGCAGGTGCCGCCGAACTTCGCGCGCTCGACCACCGCCACGGACATCCCGGCGCCCGAAAGCCGCGCGGCGAGCGCGGGCCCGGCCTGGCCGGTGCCGATGACGAGGGCGTCGAAGGAAGCGGGCATGGGATTACAGGACTATAGACCCTGGCGCGCGGCATGCGAACATTCGCCCCGGAATCGCCATGCCGATCACCTGGTCGATGCTCCGCAACCCCCAGCCGACGACGCTCGCCGCCGCGCGCTCGCTCGCGCACCGCGCCGCGCAGTGGCCGGCGCGCGCGGCGCGGGCGAACCTGGAGCCGGTCGCCGACGACAGCCACGCGGCGCTCGCCTGGGACCTCGCCAGGGCGGCGCTCCTCAGCCTGCCGCTGAAACCCGGCGTGCAGGTGGGCCTGCGCGTGGGGGTGCTCGAGCTGATCGTGACCGGCAAGCCGGAGACGCAAGCGATCCCGCTCGCGACCAACACCGACAAGGAAGTCGCCGAGTGGCTCGACGGCAAGCTGAAGGACGAAGGCCTGCAGCCTGCCTCCGGCGCGAAGCTCCCCTACGACATGCCGCCGACCCATTTCGCGCGCGCGGTGGACGAAGGCCCGCGCCTCGCCGCGCTCGCGGGCTGGTTCGCCGCCGGCGCCGAGCTGCTGGAGGAGCTGCGCAGGAAATACAAGCGCTTCGAGCCCGGCCCGTCGCCGGTGCGCTGCTGGCCGCACCACTTCGACATCGCGATCCTCGTGCGCCTCGAGCAAGCGCGATCGGGAGAGCCGCGCGCGATCGGCATCGGCCTCTCGCCGGGCGACGACTACTACGCGCAGCCCTACTTCTACGTGAGCCCGTACCCGGCGCCGGACACGCAGAACCTGCCGCCGCTGCCGCCGGGCGGCCGCTGGCACACGCAGGGCTTCTTCGGCGCGGTGGCCACCGGGGTCGGGATGCTCGCGCTCGAAGACCCGCGCGGCGGCATCATGGCGGTCGTCGACGCCGCGTTCGAGGAAAGCCTGAAGCGGCTCGGCCTCGGCTAGGCGCGCGCCGCGCCCGGCAGGTCGCGCGGCTGGGGGCCAGGGGTTCGACACCTGCGCTGTGTTCGGTCAACCACAGCCGCCATGCGGCGTTGCTCGCATGTGGCCGTCCTTATCCCAAATCTGAGATAATCAGGTGAAGCCGGTTGTCTGGCTCGGTGACAGTCTGCTGAGGCTGCGGGAGTTTCCAGCCGAAGCCATGCACGATGCGGGGTACCAGCTCGAACTCGTGCAGGACGGCTGCGAACCGAAGGACTGGAAGCCGATGCCGTCGATCGGTGCGGGCGTGAGCGAGATACGGGTGAAGGCGGGCGGCGCGTTCCGGCTGGTCTATCTCGCAAGATTTCCGGAGGCGATCTACGTGCTGCACGCGTTCCAGAAGAAGACGCGCAAGACCGCGAAGACGGACATCGATCTGGCCCGGCGGCGCTTGCGCACGCTATTGGCGGAGAGGTGGCAGGCATGAGCGAGAAGCTGAAGATGACCCGCAGCAGTGGCAACGTCTTCCGCGACATGGGTTTCAGCAAGGCTGACGCGGAGAACCTCAGGCTGAGGTCCCAGTTGATGCGGCAGATTGATGCCTACTACCGAGAAAGCGGCATGACGCAGACAGCCGCCGCCAGGGTGCTCGGCCTGAGGCAACCCCGCCTCAACGCGCTCCTCAAAGGAAGGCTCAGCCAGTTCAGCCTGGATGCCCTGGTGAACATTGCCAGCAACGCCGGAATGAACGTGCGGCTGGTCGTAAAGAAGGCAGCCTGAGGCAGCCGGTCGCTGGATAGATATACAGTAATGGCCTATATTCGCTCCCCATGGGAGCGGTCGATGCGTTCCAGAAGCTGAACCAGCGGCAGCGGCAGGCCGCGCAGGCGCCGTCGCAGCCGCTCCTCATCATCGCCGGCGCCGGCACCGGCAAGACCAACACCCTCGCGCACCGCGTCGCGCACCTCGTCCTCGAAGGCGCAGCGCCGGAACGGATCCTGCTCCTCACCTTCACGCGCCGCGCTGCGCTGGAAATGACGCGAAGGGCGCAGAGAATCGTGGGAGAAACCCACAAGGCAGTCCGCTTATCGTGGTCTGGCACCTTCCACTCGGTCGCCAACCGCCTCATCCGCAGGCACAGCCACCGGGTGGGCCTCACGGAAAACTTCAGCGTGCTCGACCGCGGCGACGCCGCCGACCTGATGGACGTGGCGCGCCACGACCTGGGGTACTCGAAGACCGAGAAGCGCTTCCCGCGCAAAGACACCTGCGTCGCGATCTACTCGCACCGCGTGAACACGCAAGGATCGCTGGAAGACTCGTTGAAGGACGCGTTCCCCTGGTGCGCGCAGTGGGAGGGCGAGCTGAAGAAGCTGTTCGCCGCCTACGTGGAAAGAAAGCTTTCCAACCAGGCGCTCGACTACGACGACCTGCTCCTTTACTGGCACGCGATGATGCAGGACGAGGCGCTGGCGAAAGAGATCGGCGCCGCCTGGGACCACGTGCTGGTGGACGAGTACCAGGACACGAACGCGCTGCAGGCGCAGATATTGGAGAGGCTGAAACCCACGGGCGAGGGGCTGACGGTGGTGGGCGACGACGCGCAGTCGATCTACTCGTTTCGCGCGGCAACGGTGGAGAACATCCTGAATTTCGAGCAGCGCTTCGGCGCGAACGTGGTCACGCTGGAGGAGAACTACCGCTCCACGCAGCCGGTGCTCGACGCCGCCAACGCGCTGATGCGCGAGGCCGACCGCCAGTACCGGAAGGACTTGAGATCCAGCAAAGGCGAAGGCCCGAAGCCGCGCTGCGTCACCGTGGCCGATGACGCCGCGCAGGCGCAGTACGTGGTGACGCGCGTGCTGGAAGCGCGCGAAGAAGGCACCGATCTCAAGCGCCAGGCGGTGCTCTTCAGGAGCTCGCACCACTCGGACGTGCTCGAGCTGGAGCTCGTGAAGCGCAACATCCCCTACGTGAAGTACGGCGGTCTGAAGTTCCTGGAAGCGGCGCACGTGAAGGACGCGCTCGCGGTGCTCAGGTGGGCCGACAACCCGAGGAACCGCGTCGCCGCCTGGCGCGCGCTGCAGTTGCTGCCCGGCGTAGGGCCAAAAGGCGCCGAGCGCGCCTGGATGGCGTTCGAAGCCTCGAGCCACCAGTGGAGCGCGCTGAAGACGGCATCGAAGGAGTTCGATCAGCTGCTGCACGGCCTTGCCGATCCGGCTGCGCCCTGGACGGGCCAGATGCAGCGCGTGCGCGAGTGGTACGCGCCGCTCATGGAGCGCCTGTACGACGCGCCCGAAGTCAGGACCGGCGACCTCGTGCAGCTCGAGCGCATCGCCGCCACCTACGGCACGCGCGAAGCCTTCCTCACCGAGCTCGCGCTCGATCCGCCGCAGGCCACCTCCGACCTCGCGGGCGAGCCCTGCCTCGACGAGGATTTCCTCGTCCTTTCCACGGTGCACTCGGCGAAAGGCCAGGAGTGGGAAGCGGTGTACCTCTTGAACGTCACCGACGGCAACTTCCCGAACGAGTTTTCCACCGGCAAGCCCGGGCAGATCGAGGAGGAGCGGCGCCTGCTTTACGTTGCCATGACGAGAGCGAAGGCGAGGCTCGATCTCATCGCCCCGCTCAAGTACTACGTGACGCAGCAATCCAGGATGGGCGATCGGCACGTCTACGGCGCGAAAAGCCGCTTTCTCACGAAAGCGGTGATGGCCTGCCTGGAGCCTGTCGTGTACGGCGAATCGTCAGAATCGGCAAAGCCCGCAGCGAACCAGACGCCGGTCGACGTCGCATCGAGACTCCGGGATATGTGGGCGTAGAAAGAAAGCAGGTAAATTGACGGCCATGGCCAAGGCCAAGGCTCCGCCGGTCCAGATCCAGCCCTCGATTTTCGCGAGCGTCGCCTTCCTCAAGATCCACGACTTCGGCAGAAGGCCGGTGGTGGAGCAGGCGCGCCTCAGGGCGCAGCTCGAGGCGGTGGTGGCGGTGGTGCTCCCGGCGCTCGCGGAGAACGCGCGCATCGTGCTCGACGCCGCCGACGGCATCGCGCTGGTGGTGCTGGACGACCCGCGCGCGGCGCTCGCGCTCGCCGAGCGCACGCTCGCCGCGGGCGCGGTTGGCTTGCCCCTCTCGATCGGCATCAACCATGGCCCCGTGAAGCAGTCGGGCAAGGGCAAAAGCGAGGGGCTGCTCGGCGACGGCGTCGCGGTGGCCGCCGCGATCGCCGAGCTCGCCGGCCCGCAGAAGCTGCTGCTCACCAAGGAGTTCCGCCAGGCGCTCGAGGACGCCGCGCCCGGCGCCGAGGCCGCGCTCGCCGGCGCGGGCACGCACACCGACTCGAGCCTGCGCGCGCACGAGCTCTACCGCCCGGATCCGCGCGGCGCGGCGCGGCGCAGCGCGCGCTATCTCGCGGTGACGGTGGTGGCGGTGATCGCCCTCGCGGGCGCGGGCGTCGCTTTCCGCGTCTCGGTCGAGGGCCTGGACCGCTACACCGAGCGCATCACCGCGCAGGCGAAGGACGTGGTGGGCAGGCTGAGAACCGAAGCGTCCCAGGCCGCGCCGCCGCCGCCCGCCGCCGCCCGGCGCAGGAGCCGGTAGATGGCGCGGAAGAAGGACAACCGCATCGGCCGCTACCGCATCCTCGACGAGCTCGGGCGCGGCGCCATGGGCGTTGTCTACCGCGCCGAGGATCCGTCGCTCGACCGCGTGGTGGCGCTGAAGACCATCTCGCTCGACGACGACAAGGAGGGCCGCAAGGAGTACGAGAAGCGCTTCCTGCAGGAAGCGAAGGCCGCGGGCAAGCTCACCCACCCCAACATCGTCACCATCTTCGACTACGGGGAGGAGGAGGACATCGCCTACATGGCGATGGAGCTGCTCGAGGGCGAGGACCTGAGAACGCGCATCCGCCAGGGCGACATTGCGCCGATGGAGGCGGTGGAAATCGCGCTGCAGGTGGCCGACGGCCTGGGCTTCGCGCACGAGTTCGGCGTCGTGCACCGCGACGTGAAGCCCGGCAACATCATGCTGCTGGAGCGCGGCGCGGTGAAGATCATGGACTTCGGCATCGCGCGCATGCGCCACGCCGACACCTCCCGGACGAGCACCGGCATGGTGCTCGGCACCCCGCGCTACATGTCGCCCGAGCAGATCAGCGGCCAGCCGGTGGACCAGCGCTCGGACATCTTTTCCCTGGGCACCGTGCTGTACGAGATGCTGACGCAGAGCACGCTGTTCGCCGGCCAGGACGTGAACCAGATCGCGCACAGCGTCACCAGCACCGAGCCGGCGCCGCCCTCGCGCGTGCACCCGGAGCTGCCGCAGATGCTCGACTTCATCGTCGCGCGCGCGCTGAAGAAGGACCCCTCGGTGCGCTACCAGGACGCCTACGAGATGGCGGCGGACCTGCGCGACGTGCTCGCCGAGATGCGCGGCCGCGCCCCGTCGCGCGACCGCGGCGACGAGGCCGAGAAGACGCAGACGCTGAAGATCGCGGCCGGCGCCGACAAGCTGCCGGTGGCGCCGGCCGCGAACGCCATCGCGCGCGAGACGCGCCTGCCGCTCTCGCGCGTGTTCGACTGCGAGGCGGCGCTCGCGCGCGTCGAGGCGCGCGCCAAGCGCGAGCGCTTCACGCTGCCGCCGAAGCGCGTGGGGATGTTCCGCAGGCTGGTGCAGGACCGGCTGCCGCGGCGCCTGTTCGCCGCCGCGGCGCTCGCCGTGCTCCTCGGCGGCTGGATCGCCGCCGGGTAGGGTGGGCCCATGGCCCACCGTACGTTCAGGCTGCCTGCTTGAGGGCGAGCGCCTTGTCGGTCGCTTCCCAGGTGAACTCGGGCTCCTCGCGCCCGAAGTGGCCGTAGGCGGCGGTCTTCTCGTAGATCGGGCGCAGCAGGTCGAGCATCTGGATGATGCCGCGCGGCCTGAGGTCGAAGTTCGCCAGCACCAGCTGCGAGAGCTTGTCGTCGGAGATCTTGCCGGTACCTTTGGTGGTCACCATCACGCTGGTGGGCTTGGCCACGCCGATGGCGTAGGAGAGCTGCACCAGGCACTTGGAGGCGAGGCCCGCGGCGACGATGTTCTTCGCCACGTAGCGCGCCGCGTACGCCGCCGAGCGATCCACCTTGGAGGGGTCCTTGCCGGAGAACGCGCCGCCGCCGTGCGGCGCCGAGCCGCCGTAGGTATCGACGATGATCTTTCTTCCCGTGAGGCCGCAATCGCCCTTCGGGCCGCCGATCTCGAAGGCGCCGGTGGGGTTCACGTGGTAGGTGATCCTGCCCTTCACGTAGCTCTTCGGCAGCACGGGCTTGATGATCTGCTCGATCACCGCTTCCTCGAGCGCTTTGCCTTTCATGTCGGGCGCGTGCTGCGTGGAGAGCACCACGGTGTCGATCGAGTCGGGCTTGCCGTTCACGTACTGGATGGTGACCTGGGACTTGGCGTCGGGCCGCAGCCAGGGCATGCGCCCGTCGCGCCTGAGCTCGGCCTGGCGCTCGACCAGGCGGTGCGAGAGGTAGATGGCGAGCGGCATCAGGCTCGGGGTCTCGTCGCAGGCGTAGCCGAACATCAGGCCCTGGTCGCCCGCGCCCTGGTCCATGTCCACCTCGCGGTTCACGCCCTGGGCGATGTGCTTCGACTGCTCGCCGTAGGCGACCACCACGGTGCAGCCCTCGGCGTCGAAGCCGATCTTCGGGTCGGTGTAGCCGATCCTCTGGATGGTCCGGCGCGCGACTTCCTGGTAGTCGACGTGCGCCTCGCGCTTCTTGGTGATCTCGCCGGCGAGCACCACGAGGTTGTCCTTCACCAGCGTCTCGGCGGCGACGCGCGCCGCCGTGTCCTGGCTTAGAATCGCATCGAGGACCGCGTCCGAGATCTGGTCCGCCACCTTGTCCGGATGTCCCTCGGACACCGATTCAGAAGTAAAAAGATAATCGCTCATCGCTTTCGCCGTCGCCCCGAAAAAAGGCTTGAAGGATATCAGATGATGTCCCTGCTGGCGCGCCTGCCGCTACGCGTGCTGCACGCGCTGGGAAGCGTCCTCGGGTGGGCCATTTACCTGCTCTCGAGCGCATACCGCGCGCGCTTGCGCGAGCACCTGGCGCAGGCGGGCTACACCGACGCGGCGACGCGGCGCGCGGCGATCGCCGAAGCCGGCCGCATGGTGGCGGAGGCGCCCAAGCTCTGGTTGCGGCCGCGCGCCGAGATCCTCGCGCTCGTGCGCCGCGTCGAGGGGCTGGACGCCGTGGCCGCGGCGCGCGCCGCGGGCAAGGGCGCGGTCCTGCTCACGCCGCACTACGGCTGCTTCGAGATCACCGCGCACGTGGTGGCCGAGGCGGGCCCGCTCACCGCGCTCTACCGGCCGGCGCGCAACGAGCGCCTCGCGCGCATGATGCAGGCCGGGCGCGCGCGCGGCAACGTGACGCTCGCCGCGGCGACGCTCGGCGGCGTGCGCCAGCTCCTCGCGGCGCTGAAGCGCCGCGAGGCGGTGGGCATCCTGCCCGACCAGGTGCCGGCGGTGGGCGAGGGCGAATGGGTGGAGTACTTCGGCCGCCCGGCCTACACCATGACGCTCGCGGGCAAGCTCGCCGCGCGCGCCGACGTCGCCGCGTTCCTCGTCATGGGCCGGCGCCTGCCGCGCGGGGAAGGCTACGACGTGCGCATCACGCCCCTTTCTGCGGCACGCGCGGGCGAAAGCCCCGCGCGGCGCGTGAACCGCGCGCTGGAAGAGGCGATCCGCGAGCACCCCGCGCAGTACCTGTGGGGCTACAACCGCTACAAGCGCCCGCCGGGCGCGCCGGCGCCATGAGCCGCGTGGTTTTCTTCCTCATGTGGCTGATCCACTTCCTGCCGCTCGGGGCGCAGGCGGCGATCGGCAACGCGCTCGGCTCGCTGCTCTTCTGGCTGATCCCCGAGCGCCGGCACGTGACGCGCGTCAACCTCGCGAAGTGCTTTCCGACGATGGACCCGGCGGCGCGCGAGCGCCTGGCGCGCGCGCACTTTCGCGCCTTCACGCGCAGCTTCGTGGAGCGCGGGCTGCTGTGGTGGGCGCCGCGCGCGCGCATCGAGCGCCTGGTCCGCATCGAGGGCCTGGAGCACCTGAAGGCGCTCGGCGGCGCGCCGGCGATCCTGTTCGTGCCGCACTTCGTCGGCCTGGACGCCGGCGGCACGCGCCTCAGCATCGAGGTGGACGCGGTCGCCATGTTCGCGCGGCAGAAGGACCCGCGCTTCACGCGGCTGCTGGCGCGCGGGCGCACGCGCTTCGGCAACCAGCGCCTGGTGTCGCGCCAGGAGGGCGTGCGCGCCGCGATCCAGGCGATGCGGCGCGAGAAGCGCGCGTTCTTCTATCTCCCCGACCTCGACCACGGGCCGAAGAACGCGATCTTCGTGCCGTTCTTCGGCGTGCCCGCGGCGACGGTCCCGGGCCTGTCGCGCATCGCGAAGCTCGCGGATGCGAAGGTGCTGCCCTGCGTGACGCGCATGCTCCCCGGCGGCGGCGGCTACGTGCTGCGCATCGAGCCGCCGTGGGAGGACTTCCCCACCGAGGACGTCGAGGCCGACACGCGGCGCATGAACGCCTATATCGAGCAGGTCGCGCTCGAGATGCCCGAGCAGTACCTGTGGATGCACAAGCGCTTCAAGACGCGCCCGCCGGGCGAGTCGCGCTTCTACTGACTGTATAGAATGCGAACGTGACGAAGAAGAACCTGCGCGCCGCGGTCGTGGGCGTGGGCTACCTCGGCCAGTTCCACGCCGAGAAGCTCGCCGCCGCGACCG
>JBBDXL010000149.1:0-2605 GCA_040902335.1 Burkholderiales bacterium | reverse complement strand
CCGTGAAGCACACCACGCCGGCGGCCGCGCCGATGGCGAGGGCGCCCAGCGGCCCTACGAAGCCGGAGGCGGGCGTGATGGTGCCCAGGCCCGCCACCATGCCGGTGACGATGCCGAGCACCGAGGGCTTGCCGTAGCGCAGCCACTCGCAGACCATCCACGCGAGCGATGCGGTCGCCGCGCCGATGTGCGTGACCAGCATCGCCATGCCGGCGGTGCTGTCCGCGGCGAGCGCGCTGCCGGCGTTGAAGCCGAACCACCCCACCCACAGCATGCACGCGCCCGTGACCGCCATCGTCATGTTGTGCGGCGGCATGGCGGTGTCCGGAAAGCCCTTGCGCACGCCCAGGACCAGCGCGCACACCAGCGCCGCGAGGCCCGCGTTCAGGTGCACCACCAGGCCGCCGGCGAAGTCCATCACCCCCATCTGCTGCAGCCAGCCGCCGCCCCAGACCCAGTGCGCGATCGGGATGTAGACGAATAGCAGCCACAGCATGCTGAACAGCAGCATGCCGCCGAAGCGCACGCGCTCGGCGTAGGCACCGACCACCAGTGCGGGGGTGATGATGGCGAAGGTGAGCTGGAACATCGCGAACACCGTCTCCGGTATCCCGGTGCTGGTGAGCGCCTTCGCGTCGACACCGGCGAAAAAGGCCTTGCCGAAGCCGCCGATCCAGGCGTTGGCGCCGCCGCCGTCGCCGAAGGCGAGGCTGTAGCCCGCCACCAGCCAGACCAGCGTCGCCGTGCAGGCGATGGCGAAGCACTGCATGAGCACCGAGAGCGCGTTCTTGGCGCGCACCAGGCCGGCGTAGAACAGCGCCAGGCCGGGCAGCGTCATAAACAGCACCAGCACCGAAGCCGTGATCATCCAGGCGGTGTTGGCCGGATCGAGCTTGGCATCCGCGGCCGCGGCGAGCGGCGCGAAGGCGAGCAGCGGAAGCAGCAGCGCTTTTTTCATGGGTCCTCCCCCTTTTGGGGCAGATTCTAGCGGAGCGGGAGGTCCTCGGCGTGGAAGCCGAAGCTCCCCCGCGCGCGGTCGGCGAACCAGTGCCGGAGCGTGATGGCCACGGTGCGGAAGGCGATGTCCTTCCAGGGGACCCCGGCCTCCTCGACCAGGGCCACCTCGAGGCTTTCCTCGCCGGGCCTGAACTCGAGCTCCGTGACCCGCGCGCGGTAGAACAGGTGCACCTGGTTCACGCGCGGCACCGAGATCATGCTGAACGGCCCGTCGAGGGTGATGCGCGCGCCGGCCTCCTCCAGCGTCTCGCGCAGCGCGGCCTCTGCCGCAGTCTCGTCGTTCTCCATGAACCCGGCGGGCAGCGTCCAGTAGCCGTAACGCGGCTCGATGGCGCGGCGGCAAAGCAGGATGCGCCCCTCGTGCTCGGGGATTGCGCCCACCACCAGCTTCGGGTTCTGGTAGTGGATCTCGCCGCATGCGTCGCAGACGTAGCGCGCAAAGGTGTCGCCGGGGGGCACGCGCCGCGCCACCGGCGCGCCGCAGTTAGCGCAGAACTTCAGGCAGGTTTCCGAGTGAGCCGAGCAGGGCGTCGGGCTGGAAGCCGAGCCGGTCCACGGGCGCGCCCGTGCGGTTGATCCAGTACACCGTGAAGCCGAAGGATCTTGCGCCGAGCGCGTCCCAGCAGTTGGAGGACACGAACCCGATCTGCTCCTTCGCCACGCCCAGGCGGTCCACCGCGAGCCGGTACACCTCGGGCACCGGCTTGTACAGCTTCAGTGCATCGACGCTCAGCACGGCGTCGAACTTGAGGCCGGAATGTTCTACGAGCGGCTCGATCATGTCGGGCGAGCCGTTGGTGAGGATTGCCTTCTTTCCTTTCAGCTTCGCCAGCGCGCCCGGGACATCGGGGTAGGGCGCGAGCCGCAGGTATTCCTGCATCAGCGCTTCGGTCTTCGCCGCATCCAGCGCCAGCTTGAGCGACTCGCAGGCGTAGGCGAGCGCCTCGCGCGTGATCTGCGAGAAGGGCAGGTAGCGCCGCATGAGGCTCCTCTGCCAGGTGTACTCGAGCTGCTTCTGGCGCCACAGCTGCGACAGTGCGGCGCCTTTGCCGGGCCACAGTGCGTCACAGCGTTGAATGACCGAGTGCACGTCGAAGAGCGTGCCGTAGGCGTCGAAGACCAGGGCTTGGGGTGTCATGGGCGAAGTATAGGGTCTGTCGTTGGCGGCTAAAGGGGCCGGTCAGCCGGCCAGCAACCGGACCGGCGGCTTGAAACCGAGCCTTGCCGCCCGGCGCACATAGCGTCGGTCGTCGAAGGTAAGGAGCTCATTGCACGCATGGCTCGCTGCGTGATGCAGCGCATCGGCAAAATCGGCGCCTTCCCGGCAATGACGCAGTGCGGTTTCGACCTGTTCGTGGTCCTCGATCGTGATTCCCGGCAGGGCGGTCAAGTGCGCAAGGCAGTCCAGGACCTTGCCGGCCGGTTGCTCGGCCACCGAACGCAACACCCATTCGAGCTCGAGCACGACGGTCTTGGGAACGAACACGTCCCCGGCGGAGAGGACCTTTTCGGCCAGGCGTGCCTGCGCCGGAGCGTCTCGCAGGTAGTATCGGACAAGGACGTTCGTATCAACGGCGCGCACGCTTGC
>JBBDXL010000148.1:0-2643 GCA_040902335.1 Burkholderiales bacterium | reverse complement strand
TTGGGCGCCACCACCACGTGCGGCGCGTCGCCGTGCAGGCCGTAGAGCGCAGTGCCCAGGTCGGCCTGCTCGCTCTTGGTGGCGATCCCGGTGGAGGGGCCGGTGCGCATCACGTCCACGACCACCACGGGGATCTCGGCGGCGACGCCGAGACCCAGCGACTCGATCATCAGCGAAAGCCCGGGCCCGGAAGTGGCGGTGAGCGAAGGCACGCCGCCGTAGGACGCGCCGAGCGCCATGTTGATGGAGGCGAGCTCGTCCTCGGCCTGCACCAGCGTGCCGCCGACTTTCGCCAGCGCGGGGGCGAGGTACTCGAGCAGCTCGGTGGCGGGCGTGATCGGGTAGGCGGCGACGAAGCGCACGCCGCCGCGCAAAGCGCCGTAGCCTGCGGCCTCGTTGCCGGTGATGAGCCAGCGCTCGGCTTGCGGCGGCGGCGGCCGGAGCGGGTAGCCCTGCAGCGTTGCGGCGAAGGCATGGCCGCGCTGCGCCGCGGCGATGCCCGGCTCCAGGCCCTTCTTCATGGACTTGCGCACCGCGGCTTCGAGCGCGGCGAGCGGCAGGCCGATGAGCCCGGCGAGCAGGCCGAAGGCCACCATGTTGGGCCAGGCGCCGGGGATCTCGGCGGCCAGCGCCTTCAGCGGTACCGGCGCGTAGCGCGCGCCGCTCGCGGTGAACACTTCGGGCGGCTCGCCGCGCGCCGGGTCGCCGACCAGGAGGCTGTGCGGCCCGAGCGGCAGCTCGGCGGCGAAGCGCGCGACGTTCTGCCAGTCGATGGCCGCGAGCACGTGGAAGGCGTCGTCCTGGCCGTCGCCCGCGAAGGTCGAGATGCGCAGCATCGCGGCGGCCTCGCCGCCGCGGATCTGCGGGCCGCTGGTGCGCGTCATCAGGCCGTAGTAGCCGGCGAGCGCCGCCGCCTCCAGCAGCATGTTGCCGGCGGTCATGACGCCGGCGCCGCCCGAGCCGGCGAGCGCCATGGAAATCGAAGCATTTGCGTGCATGGTGCTATTTGGGGGGCAACACCGAGCCCAAACCTTGAGATGGATCAAACCGGGGCGCTTTACCCGGGGGTACAAAGGATCTAATTCGGTATCTGGATACCGATTTCAACGGAAAGGGCTCCACCATGGGCGTGCCGGAAGCGAAGTTCCTCAAGGACCACGACCTGCCGGCCATTTCGTGCGGCGGCGTGAAGGTCGAGAAGCGCCCCGCGCGCACCCCCGACGGCAAAATAGTTCAGGGCCTGACCAACGCCTGGATCTGGCTGGACAACCCCACGCAGTACAACTCCTACACCACCGAGATGGTGAAGGCGGTGATCCTCGCCTTTCGCGCCGCGTCCAACGCGCGCGATGTCAGTAGCGTGGTCTTCACCGGCGTGGGCGACAAGGCCTTCTGCACCGGCGGCAATACGAAGGAGTACGCCGAGTACTACGCCGGGCACCCGCAGGAGTACCGGCAGTACATGCGCCTGTTCAACGACATGGTGTCGGCGATCCTCGCCTGCGACAAGCCGGTGATCTGCCGCGTGAACGGCATGCGCATCGGCGGCGGCCAGGAGATCGGCATGGCCTGCGACTTCTCCGTCGCCCAGGACCTGGCGCGCTTCGGCCAGGCCGGCCCCAAGCACGGCTCGGCGCCCATCGGCGGCGCCACCGACTTCCTGCCGGTGATGGTCGGCGCCGAGCGCGCCATGGTGGCGTGCGTGCTGTGCGAGCCGTTCTCGGCGCACGAGGCCTATCACATGGGCGTGCTCACCGACATCGTGCCGGCGCTGAAGGTCGAAGGCAGGTTCGTAGCCAATCCGCTGGTGGAAACCGAGCGCGTCCACGACGAGTTCGGGCGCGTGGTGTTCGGCAAGCCGAAGACGGGCGGGGCGCTCGCCGAGGCGAAGATGCTGGTGAAGAAGGGCACCGTGGATCTCTCGATGCTGGATCAGACCGTAGAGGCGCTGTGCGCGAAGATCCTGCTCACCTTCCCCGACTGCACCACCAAGACCCTCGAAGAGCTGCGCAAGCCCAAGCTCGAGGCCTGGAACCGCAACAAGGAAGACGCGCGCGCCTGGCTCGCGCTCAACATGGTGACCGAGGCGCGCGCCGGCTTCACCGCGTTCAACGAGGGGCCCAAGGACGACCGCGAAGTGGACTTCGTGCTGCTGCGGCAGAAGCTCGCCGCGGGCGAGGGCTGGGTCGGGGGATTGCACGACGCGATCCAGCCGGGGAAGGCGCGTGGCGGATAGCCCACTTAGAGTTTGGCTGGAGCGCGACGGCGCGCTGCTGCGGCTGCGCCTGGCGCGGCCGAAGGCCAACCTGATCGACGCGGCGATGATCGCGGCGCTCACCGAAGCGTTCGCCGAGTACCGCGGCAACGCGGGGCTGCTCGCGGCGCTCGTGGACCACGAGGGGCCGCACTTTTCCTTCGGCGCGAGCGTGGAAGAGCACCTGCCGGGCGCCTGCGAGCAGATGCTCGCCAGCCTGCACGCGCTCATCGGCGCGATGCTCGAGTGGCCGCGGCCGATCCTGATGGGCGTGCGCGGGCAGTGCCTGGGCGGCGGGCTGGAGTTCGCGCTCGCGGGAAACCTGCTGTTCGCCGCGCCCGACGCCCAGTTCGGGCAGCCCGAGATGAAGCTGGGCGTGTTCGCGCCGG
>JBBDXL010000147.1:0-2660 GCA_040902335.1 Burkholderiales bacterium | reverse complement strand
GCAGCGGCGGCCGCTCGATCGGCACGCGCATCCAGCGCTGCACCTCGCAGCCGATGGGGATGTCGCCCATCGTGAACCTCGCGCCGGCGACGAAGGGCCGGTCGGCCAGGTTGCCGTCGAGCAGGGCGGCGAGCTCGGCGCTTTGCTTGCATCCGGCTTCGATGGCTTTGGGGTCGCGCTTTTCCGGCGGCGTGCGGATGAGGCCCCAGAACACGTCGCGCATCGCCGCCTGGAAGGCGAATGCCCAGTCCATCCAGCGCTCGGCGCTGGCGCGAAGCCTAAGGTCGGTCGGCCAGAGATTGCCGGCGCTGTGCTTGGCGCTGAGGTAGCGCACGATGCTGTGCGACTCCCACAGCACGAAGCCGTCGTCGTCGATCGTCGGCACGCGACCCATCGGGTTCAGCCTGCGGTACTCGGGCGTGTTGACGACGCCGAACTGCATGCCGGCGTCGATGCGCTCGTACTTCAGCCCGAGCTCCTCGGCGCACCACAGCGCTTTTTTCACGTTGACCGAATTGGTCCGTCCCCAGATCCTGAGCATCTTCAGAAGCCCACGGCCTGGCCGTCGCGGCGCGGGTCGCTCGCCGCGATGTAGCCGCCCTCGGTCTTCCAGATGAGCTGCGCGCTGCCGAACTGGTTGTAGTCGTCGACCTTGACGATCTTGTGGCCGCGGCTTTGCAGCTCTTCCAGGGTGGCGGCGGGGAACTTGCCTTCCTCGACGCTCACGTCCATTCCCTGCACGAAACGAAAGCGCGGCCCGTCGCAAGCGGCCTGCGGGTGCTGGCCGTAATCGGCGATCCGCACCATGACCTGTGCGTGCCCTTGCGGCTGCATGGTGCCGCCCATGACGCCGAAGCTCATCAGCGGCTTGCCGTCCCTGGTGACGAAACCCGGGATGATGGTCTGGTAGGGGCGCTTCTTCGGCCCGACGCAGTTCGGATGCCCGGGCTTGAGCGTGAACGTGCCGCCGCGGTTCTGCAGCGAGATGCCGGTGCCCGGCACCACCACGCCCGAGCCGAAGCCCATGTAGTTCGACTGGATGAAGGACACCATCATGCCCGAGGCGTCGGCCGCGGTGAGGTACACGGTGCCGCCCTTCGGCGGCTTGCCGGGACCGAAGTCCTGGGCCTTCTTCGGGTCGAGGAGCTTGGCGCGCTCCTTCAGGTAGCCGGCATCGAGCAGCTGCTCGGGCTTGACGTCCATGAAGGTGGGATCCGCCACATAGCGCCAGGCATCCGCAAAGGCAAGCTTCTGCGCCTCGATCTGCAGGTGCAGGCTGTCGGGACCGTCGACGGGATGGCTCTTCAGGTCGAAGTGCTCGAGCATGCCGAGCGCCAGGAGCGCGACGATGCCCTGGCCGTTCGGCGGCAGCTCGTGCAGCGTGTAGCCGCGGTAGTCGATCTGCAGCGGCGCCACCCAGTCGGACTGGTGCGCCGCCATGTCGGACATGCGCAGCACGCCGCCGTGCTGCTTGGAGTGCGTCGCCAGGCGCTCGGCGAGCGGGCCGTTGTAGAACGCCTCGCCCTTGGTCCTGGCGATCGCTTCCAGCGTGGCCGCGTGATCGGGGAAGCGGAACAGCGTGCCCGGCTGCGGCGCGCGGCCCCCAGGGAGAAACGCCTCCGCGAAGCCCGGCTGCTCCTTGAGCTCCGGCACCTGCTTCGACCATTGCGAGGCGATGGTCGGCGAAACGAGGAAGCCCTCCTTGCCATAGCGGATCGCCGCTTCGAACAGCTTCTCGAACGGCAGCTTGCCGAACTTTTCCGAGAGCATGCGCCACGCGGAGACGCATCCCGGCACGGTGACCGAATTCCAGCCGCGCTGCGTCATCTGCTTCTCGCCCTTGAAGAACTCGGGCGTCCAGCCTTCGGGCGAGCGGCCCGAGGCGTTGAGCCCGTGCAGCTCCTTGCCGTCCCAGACGATGGCGAAGGCATCCGAGCCGATGCCGTTCGAGACCGGCTCTACGAGCGTCAATGTAATGGCGGTGGCGAGGGCCGCGTCCACCGCGTTGCCGCCCGCGGCGAGCATCTGCAGGCCGGCCTGCGCCGCGAGCGGCTGCGAGGTGGCGACGACGTTCTTCGCCAGCACCGGCCGGCGCGGCCAGGCGTACGGGTTGTTCCAGCTGAAAGCCTTCACGCGGTTTCCTTTTCCATGTCGAGTACCACGCGCCCCAGCACCTTGCCGGCCTTCAGCTCTTCCAGGGCAGCGTTCACCTGGTCGGGGCTGCGCAGCTCCACCGGCGTCGGCTTGATCTTCTTTCTCTTCGCCAGCGCCACCACTTCCTTGAGCTCCTGCAAGTTGCCGACGTAGGAGCCGACGATGCCGATGGCGCGCTGGGCGATCGGCGGCAATGGGTGCACGAGCTCGCCGCCATAGAGGCCGCAGAGCACGTAGCGCCCGCCTTTCCGGAGCGCGCCGGTGCCGAGCATCGCGGTGGCGGGCATCCCTACGAAGTCGATGGCGCCAACAAGGTTGCCCATGGCCAAGGCGCCGAGCTGCTGCAGCGCGTCGGGCGCGCGCGTGTCGAGCGTCAGCTTCGCGCCCTGCTTGCGGGCGGCCGCAAGCTTGGTTTCATCCACGTCGCAGGCGATGACGTTCTTCACGCCCTTCGCCTTGAGGATGGAGAGGGCGACGAGTCCGAGGCCGCCGCAGCCGATCACCGC
>JBBDXL010000146.1:0-18608 GCA_040902335.1 Burkholderiales bacterium | reverse complement strand
GCGAAGCTGCGCGCGCCGCCGGCGCTGCGCGCGGCGCTCGTCATCCCCGCCTGCTGGACGCTTGCGGAGTGGCTGCGCGCGACGCTCTTCACCGGCTTTCCGTGGCTCGCGCTCGGCAGCGCGGTCGTCGACACGCCGCTCGCGGGCTATGCGCCCCTGGGCGGCGCCTATGGCGCATCGTTCGCGACGGCGCTCTGCGCGGGGCTGCTGTGGTGCGTGGCGCTCGGCCAGGCGCGCTGGATCGCCGCTGCGGCCTTCGCAGTCATCGGTGTGGCCGGCGCCGTCCTGCGCGACGTGCAATGGACCGTGCCGACCGGCGCGCCGTTCACCGCGAGCGTGCTGCAGGGCAACGTCCCGCAGAACCTGAAGTTCGACCCGCAGCGCTATGCGCGCACGCTCGAGACGTACGCGCGCCTCGCCGAGGCGAGCCGCGCACGGCTCCTCGTCATGCCCGAAACAGCGCTGCCGCGCATGCTCGACAGCGTCGATCCCGACTACCTCGCGCGGCTCGAGGCGGCGGCAAGGAGGAACGGCGGCGACCTCCTGGTCGGCGTGCCCGTGCGCGTCGCCCCCGGCGAGTACTACAACGCCGTGCTCTCGCTCGGCGTCTCGCCGCGCCAGCTCTACTACAAGGCCCATCTCGTGCCCTTCGGCGAGTTCGTGCCGCCGGGCTTCGGCTGGGTGGTGCGCGTGCTTTCCATCCCGCTCGCCGATTTCTCGCGCGGACCGGCGCGCCCGCGCCCGCTGGAAGTCGCCGGCCAGCGCGTCGCCGTCAACATCTGCTACGAGGACGCATACGGCAACGAGCTCATCCGGCAGCTGCCGGCGGCGACGCTGCTCGTCAATGTCTCCAATGTGGCCTGGTTCGGCGACTCGCTCGCCCCGGCGCAGCACCTGCAGATCGCGCGCGCGCGCGCCGTGGAAACCGGGCGCATGCACCTTGCCGCGACCAACACGGGCCTCACGGCGGCGATCGGCCGCGACGGGCGCGTGCTGGCGCGGCTGCCGCCGTTCGCCGAAGGGCGGCTCGAGGTCGACGTGCAGGGCTACGCCGGCGCCACGCCCTACGTGCGCTTCGGCGACTGGCCGGCGCTCGCCCTGTGCGCGCTCGCCCTTGGTCTCGTCGCGCTGCGCACGCGCAGCCGGTAAGATGCCGCCCCACATGCTCACGTTCCAGAACCTCATCCAGCGCCTGGCCAATTTCTGGGACGACCAGGGCTGCGTGCTGCTGCAGCCTTACGACATGGAAATGGGCGCGGGCACGTTCCATCCCGCGACCTTCCTGCGCGCCATCGGCCCCGAGCCGTGGAACGCCGCCTACGTCCAGCCCTCGCGCCGCCCGAAGGACGGGCGCTACGGCGAGAACCCGAACCGCCTGCAGCACTATTACCAGTACCAGGTGGTGATGAAGCCCTCGCCCGCGGACATCCAGGAGCGCTATCTCGCCTCGCTCGCCGCGCTCGGCATCGACGCGCTCGAGCACGACATCCGCTTCGTCGAGGACGACTGGGAGTCGCCGACGCTCGGCGCCTGGGGCCTGGGCTGGGAAGTGTGGCTCGACGGCATGGAAGTCACGCAGTTCACCTACTTCCAGGAGGTCGGGTCGCTCGCCTGCAAGCCGGTGCTCGGCGAGATCACCTACGGCCTGGAGCGCCTGGCGATGACCCTGCAGGGCAAGGAGAATGTATATGAGCTGGTGTGGACGACCGGGCCGGAGACCTCCGGGTCGACTCCCATCCTGTACGGCGACGTCTTCCACCAGAACGAGGTCGAGCAGTCGCGCTACAACTTCGAGCTCGCCAACACCGAGCTCCTCACCCGGCACTTCGGCGAGTTCGAGGCGGAGGCGCGGCGCCTGATCGAGGCGCGGTGCACCCTTCCCGCCTACGAAAGGGTCCTGCAGTGCTCGCATGCCTTCAACCTGCTCGATGCGCGCGGCGCCATCTCGGTGACCGAGCGCGCCGCCACCATCGCTCGCGTGCGCGCGCTGGCGCGGGCGGTGGCACAGACCTACCACGAGTCGCGCGAAAAGCTCGGCTTTCCCTTGACCCTGGGCCGGCGCTGAGGCGATGGCACGAAAACCCGCCGTTCCGCCGCGGGCGGAAACGCTGCTGGTGGAGCTGCTGACCGAAGAGCTGCCGCCGAAGTCCCTCGAGGCGCTCGGGCGCGCGTTTCGCGACAACCTGACCAACGACCTGGAGAGCGCCGGCCTGCGCGCGACGGGCAGCATCGCGCGCTACTTCGCCACGCCGCGGCGGTTGGCAGTGTCGATCACGCGGGTGCTGGAGCGCGCCGGCGACACGCGCGAGCGCGTGCAGGGGCCGGCGATCCAGGCGCCGCCGGAGGCGGTCGCGGGTTTCGCGCGCAAGCACGCCATGGCGGTGGACGATCTGACGCGCCTCGAGACCTCGAAGGGTTTCGTGTACGCAGTGGAGCGCACGCTTGCCGGCGCTCGCCTCGCCGAGGTGCTGGCGCAGAAGGTCGCGTCCGCGCTGGCGGCGCTGCCGGTGCCGAAAGTGATGCGTTGGGGCGACGGCGAGGCGGAGTTCGTGCGCCCGGTGCACGCCCTGGTGATGCTGCACGGCGCCAAGGTGGTGCCGGGCAGCGTGCTCGGGCTCGAGGCCGGCCGGCGCACGCGCGGCCACCGCTTCATGTCCAGGGGCTGGATCGCGCTGCGCGATGCCGACGCTTACGAAACGCAGCTGCGCGAGGAAGGCTCGGTGCTGGCCGATTTCGAGGCGCGGCGCGCGCAGATCGAGCGGCTGCTCGCGGCCGAGGCCGCTGCCCAGCGCGCCGCGCTCGGCGAATACGGCGACCTGCTCGCCGAAGTCACGGCGCTGGTGGAGCACCCCAGCGTGTACGCCGGCGCCTTCGACAAGTCCTATCTGGCGATCCCGCACGAGTGCCTGGCGCTCACGCTGCGCCAGAACCAGAAGCTGTTTCCCCTGTTCGACGCGCGCGGCGCGCTGCTGCCCAGGTTCCTCATCGTCTCCAACATGCGCGTGGCGGACCCGCGCCACATCGTCGGCGGCAACGAGCGCGTGGTGCGCCCGCGGCTCGAGGACGCGCGCTTTTTCCTCGAGCAGGACCGCAGGCACCGGCTCGAGGAGCGCGTGCCGCAGCTCGCCAAGGTGGTGTTCCACCACCAGCTCGGCAGCCAGCTCGACCGCGTGCAGCGCATGAAAATCCTCGCCGGAATGGTGGCGCGCGCGCTCGGCGCCGACGATCAGCTCGCCGAGCGCGCCGCGGAGCTCTCCAAGGCGGACCTGCTGACCGGCATGGTCGGCGAGTTCCCCGAGCTGCAGGGCACGATGGGCCGCTATTACGCGCAGCAGGACGGCGAGCCCGCCGAGGTGGCGGAGGCCATCGCGGCGCATTACCGGCCGCGTTTCGCCGGCGACGAGCTGCCGCAGCACCCGGTGAGCTGCGCCGTGGCGCTCGCCGACAAGCTGTACCTGCTCGCGGGCTTCTTCGGCATCGGCCAGCCGCCCACGGGCGAGAAGGACCCCTATGGCCTGCGCCGCGCGGCGCTCGGCATCATCCGCATCCTGGTGGAGCGCGCGCTGCCGGTGTCGCTGCACGACCTGGTCAACGCCGCCTACCATGTGCTGCCCAAGGACATCGGCCAGGCCCACGCGGACGTGGAGCAGTTCTTGCGCGAGCGCATGCGCGGCTACCTTGGCGAACGCGGCTACCGCGCGCACGAGATCGAATCGGTCCTCGGCCATCTGTTCGTGCGCCTCGACCAGATTCCGAAGCAGCTCGACGCCGTGCGCGCCTTCGCCCAGCTGCCCGAAGCGCCCAGCCTCGCGGCAGCCAACAAGCGCATCGCCAATATCCTCAAGCAGGCCGACCGGGTGTCGGCGGATTTCGACGTGGCGCTCTTCAGCCAAAAGGAGGAGTCGGCGCTCGCCGATGCCTTCGCCGCGATTCAGCCCGGCTTCGAGAGCGCCTTCCGGGCCGGCGATTACACCGAGGCGCTGCGCACGCTCGCAGCTCTGAAGGAGCCGGTCGACGCCTTCTTCGACAAGGTGCTGGTGATGGACAAGGACGAGCGGGTGCGCCAGAACCGCATCGGCTTCCTCGGCCGGCTGCACGCCACCATGAACCGCATCGCCGACCTGTCGAAGCTCGCCGCATGAAGCTCGTGGTGCTCGATCGCGACGGCACCATCAATCACGACAGCGACCACTACATCAAGTCGCCCGCCGAGTGGAAGCCGATCAAGGGCAGCCTCGAGGCGATCGCGCGCCTCACGCAATCGGGCCATCGCGTGGTGGTGGCCACCAACCAGTCGGGCATCGCGCGCGGCCTGCTCGACATGACGGCGCTCAATGCCATCCACGACGCCATGCAGCGCGCCGTGCACCAGGCCGGCGGCCGCATCGACGCCATCTTCTTCTGCCCTCACGCGGGCGATGCGGACTGCGACTGCCGCAAGCCCAAGCCCGGCATGCTGCTCGAGATCGGCCGGCGCATGAACGCGCCCCTGGAGGGCGTGCCGGTGGTGGGCGACGCGCTGCGCGACCTGCAGGCGGCGGCCGCGGTCGGCGCGCGGCCGGTGCTGGTGCTCACGGGCAAGGGCAAGCAGACGCGCGCGGCCGGCGGCCTGCCGCCCGGCACCGAGGTTTTCGACGACCTCGCCGCGTTCGCCGCGAAGCTCGCGCCGTGACGCTGCTGCGCTCGGCGCTCTTCGCCCTGGCGCTGGTCGTCGTGACGCCGCCCTACGCGCTGATCGCGCTTGCCACCTTCCCGCTGCCGCGCCTCGCGCGCTATCGCATCATTTCCGGCTGGTCGCGCCTGGTGGTGCGCCTCGCGCGCGCGATCTGCGGTATCCGCTGGACCGTGGAAGGACGCGAGCACCTGCCCGCGAAGCCCGCGGTGATCCTCGCCAAGCACCAGTCGGCCTGGGAAACGCTCGCCTTCCAGGAGATCTTCCCGCCCCAGGTGCTGGTGCTGAAGAAGGAGCTGCTGTGGATCCCGTTCTTCGGCTGGGGCCTTGCGCTCATGAGCCCGATCGCCATCGACCGCGCCAACGGCCGCGCGGCGCTCCGCGACATCGCGCGCCGCGGCCGCGAGCGCCTGGCGCAGGGCTTCTGGGTGGTGATCTTTCCCGAGGGCACGCGCGTGCGCGTCGGCGAGAAGCGCGCCTACCAGCAAGGCGGGGCGTGGCTGGCGGCGCAGTGCGGCGTGCCGGTGGTGCCGGTGGCGCACAACGCCGGGCGGCTGTGGCCGCGCAACGCCTTTCTCAAGCGCCCCGGCAACGTGACCGTGCGCATCGGCCCGCCGATCCCGACCGCGGGGCGCGATGCGAAACAAGTCAGCGCCGATGCCGAGGCCTGGATCGAGGGCGAGCAGCGCACGTTGTAGACTCTCGCCAGAATGCGAATCCTGCACACCATGCTGCGGGTCGGCGACATGCAGCGCTCGGTTGACTTCTATACCCAGGTGTTGGGCATGAAGGTGCTGCGCACCACCGACCGTCCGGAGCAGAAGTACGCGCTCACGTTCGTCGGCTACGACGACGAATCGCGGGCTTCGGTGCTCGAGCTGACCTATAACTACGGCGTGGACAAGTACGACCTCGGCTCAGCCTACGGCCACGTCGCCATCGAGGTGGACAACGCCGCGAAGACCTGCGAGGCGGTGCGCGCCAAGGGCGGCAAGGTGACGCGCGAGGCGGGGCCGGTCAAAGGCGGCACCACGGTGATCGCCTTCGTCGAAGACCCGGACGGCTACAAGATCGAGTTCATAGAGCGCCGTCGCTAGGACGGCGGCTCAGTTCGCCGTGATCACCCCGCAGGCGATGCGCGCGCCCGCGTTGCCCGTGGGCTGCGTCCGGTAATCGTCCGGGTCGGCGTGCACGATCACGCCGCGGCCGATGATGCTCGCCGGTCCGCGCGCGATGGTGATGATATCGAGATCCACGGTGAGCTTCGCCTTGCCCTTGGCGTCGGACTTGAGGTTGGGCATGTCGCCCGCGTGGCGCTCGGCGCCCTGGCCGTGCGGCTTGCCGTAAGGGTTGAAGTGACCCTTCGCGCTCATGCCGTCGCCCGAGCTGCAGTCGCCCACCTCGTGGACGTGGAAGCCGAATTCGCGATCTCCGGGCAGCCGGATGAGCTGCGCGGTGACGCGCACCTTGCCGCCCATCTGCTCGAAGTTCACCTCGCCTATGGCCTTGTTCCCCTTGGTCGGCTCCAGGCCCGCAGAGGCGCGCAGCGGTTCATCCGACATCGTCTGGCAGCCCGCCAGGGCGGCCGCCGTAAGCAGCACGAGCACTTGTCCGGCTTTCATCTATTCGTCTCCTCGGGTCTGGGTGCGAACCGATTGTACTCGGCGCGCTTCCCGCTTCTCAACAAAGCTGCGAAATGGTGCGCCGCGCAATCCGCACGTAGTCGGCCGGGGACAGGTTCTCAGGCCGCAGCCGGGGGTCGATGCCGAGCGCCTCGAATTCCTCCGGCGGCAGGCCGAGCGCGTTGCGCAGCGTCTTGCGGCGGGCGCTGAACGCCCGGCGCACGACGTCGGCGAAATGGGGCGCCTCCCGGTCCAGCGGCTCGGCGAGGGGCACCAGCCGAACGACGGCGGATTCCACCCTCGGCGGCGGGCGGAACGCGCCGGCGGCGACGCGGAACAGCTTCTGCATGCCGAAGCGCGCCTGCAGCATCACCGAAAGCCGCCCGTAGGCCGGCGTCGAAGGCTGCGCCACCATGCGCTCCACGACTTCCCGCTGCAGCATGACGTGCAGGTCGCGCAGGCGCTCCGCATACCGGGCGAGATGGAACAGGAGCGGCGTGGAGATGTTGTAGGGCAGGTTGCCGACGATGCGCGCGCCCGGCGGCAGCCGGCCGAAATCGAACTCGAGCGCGTCCGCGACGTGCACCTTGATGCGCTCCGCGGCCAAGGCGGCGGCAAGGTCGCGGTCGATCTCGATCACCTCCAGGCGCCCGGCGCGCGCCGCGAGCGGCCGCGTGAGCACGCCTTCCCCGGGGCCGATCTCGACGATGAAATCGTCCGCGGCCGGCGCGATGGCCTCGATGATGCGGCGCACGACCCCGGCATCGTGCAGGAAATGCTGACCGAACCTCTTACGCGGACGATGCGAGCTTGCGCGCAAGCTTGAGCGCCTCCAGAAGACTGCCCGCGTCGGCGCGGCCCTTGCCCGCGATGTCGAGCGCGGTGCCATGGTCGACCGAGGTGCGCACGAACGGCAGGCCGAGCGTCACGTTGACGCCGCGGCCGAAGCTCGCGTATTTCAGCACCGGCAGACCCTGGTCGTGGTACAGGGCGAGCACGCAATCGGCACGTTTCAGGCGCGCCGGCACGAACAGTGTATCCGCGGGGATGGGGCCCTCGGCAGCGATGCCGAGCCGGCGCGCCTCGGCGATGGCTGGCTCGATCGTCGCGCGCTCCTCGGTGCCGAGGTGCCCCGATTCGCCGCTGTGCGGATTGAGCCCCGCCACCAGGATGCGCGGGCGCCGGATGCCGAAGCGCTTGCGCAGATCCGCATGCACCACGCGCAGCGTCGCGACCAGCCCCTGGCGCGTGATGGCGCGCGGCACCTCGGCGAGCGGCAGATGGGTGGTGGCGAGCGCAACGCGCAGCCCGCCACCCACCAGCATCATCACCACGTGCGGCACGCGCGCCTTCGCCGCCAGATACTCGGTGTGGCCGGTAAACGCGATGCCGGCGTCGTTGATCACGCCCTTGTGCACCGGCGCGGTCACCATGGCGTCGTACTCGCCCGCAAGGCACCCCGCGACCGCTCGGTCGAGCAGCGCGAGCACGTAGCGGCTGTTCGCCGGATCGAGCCGGCCGGCCTTGCGCGGCGCCGCGAGCGGCACGTGCTCGACGTTCGGGCAGCCCTGCAGGAGGCTGCGGTCGCCGATTACCCGCAGCTTCGCGCCGCGAAACCTGCGGGCCGCCGCGACGCACAGCTCGGGGCCGATGCCCGCCGGCTCGCCCGACGTGAGCGCGATCGTCGCCACGCTCAGCGCTCTTCGAGCCGCAGCTCGACGTAGGTGCGGTCCCGGAGCTGCCGCAGCCAGTCCTGGTAGGCCTCGTCGGCTTTCCTCTCGCGCAGCGCCTGGCGCGCGAGCAGGCGCTGGCGCTGCGCGCTCACGTCGGCGGCGCGCCGCTCCTGCACCTCGATCAGGTGAAAGCCGAACGGCGTGCGCACCGGCTGGCCGAGCTCGCCGGGCGCAAGCGCGTTCATGGCGCGCTCGAACTCCGGCACCGTGTCGCCGGGATAGACCCAGCCGAGCTCGCCGCCGCGCGCGGCGGTGCCGTCCTCGGAATTGAGCCGCGCCAGCTCGGCGAAATCGGCGCCCGCCGCGATGCGCTCGCGCAGGCCCTGCAGGCGCCGGCGCGCGTCCTCCTCGGAGACGACCTCGTTGGTCTTGACGAGGATGTGCCGCGCGCGCGTCTGCGTCACCGGCGCCGCGTCGCCGGCGCCGCGCCGGCCGAGCAGCTTCACCACGTGGAAGCCCGCCGGGCTGCGCAGCAGATCGCTCACCGCGCCCGGCTGCAGGTTGCGCAGCGCCTCGGCGAACAGCTCCGGCAGCCTTCCCGGCGCGCGCCAGCCGAGCGCGCCGCCCTGCAGCGCGTCGCCGGCGTCCGAGTGGCTCGCCGCGAGGCGCGCGAAATCGGCGCCCGCGCGCGCCTCCTCGCGCACGCGCGCGGCCCGCGCGCGCGCCTGCTCCACCTGTTCGGGGCGCGCCTGTTCCGGCACGCGCACCAGGATGTGCGCGACGTCGTACTCGACGGCGCTTGCCAGGCTCGCCTTGTGCTCCTCGAGGTAGGCATCGATCTCGGCCTCGCTCACCTGCACGCGGTCGTCCACCTCGCGCTCGCGCAGTCGCGAAAGCAGGATCTGCTGGCGCAGCTCGGCGCGAAAGCGCTCGAAGTCGACGCCGTCGCGCTCGAGCGCGCGGCGGAACTCCGAGAGCGCCATGCCGTTGCTCTGCGCGACGCGCTGCACCGCGCGGTCGAGTTGCAGCTCGTCGACGCGCACGCCGGTGCTCTGCGCGAGCTGCAGCTGCGCCTTGTCCAGCACCAGGCGCTCCAGCACCTGGCGCTGGAGCACGGCGCGCTCCGGTGCCGCGATGCGCTGGCGCCGCAGCTCGGCCGCGGCGCGCTCGGTGCGCTCGGCGAGCTCGGTGAGCGTGATCACGTCCTTGTTGACGACCGCGACCACGCGATCGACGAGCACCCCGTCGCGCGCGGCGGCGGGCAGCGCCGCGAGCGCGAGCAGCAGAAACGCCGCGCGCCGCGTCATTCAGTTGCCCTGCTCGAAAGGCAGCTGCGGCTGCAGGCTGGGGGGCACCAGCGTCTGGTCGCGCGGGTTGGTCACCGAGTAGCCCGGGACGCTGCGGCGGAAGAGGTTCACCGTTTCGTTGGAGCCGATCTGGCCGAGGCCGTTGAATTCGAGCTGGAACAGGATCGCCTTCGAGGTCACGTCGGTGGCCGCCTGCACGCGCTGCGCCACCGCGCGGAACACCCAGCAGCCGCCGTTGTACTCGATGCCGCCCAGCGCCTCCAGCACGCGGCGGTCGCGCAGCGAGTAATTGTAGCGTCCGATCGCGTACCAGCCGCCTTGGACCGGCCACTGCGCGGAAAGATCCCACTGGCGCAGCACCTCGCGGTTGAAGCGGTAGCTGAAGTTCACCACCCTGGCGATCTCGGGCGCGTAGCGCAGCTGCAGGCCGTAGCGCTCGGTGCGCGCATCGCGCGGGTTGTACTGCATCGTGCCGTCGAAGGTCCAGTGCCGCGCGACGCGCCCGCCCAGCGAGGCGAGCCAGTCCGACTCGCTCGAGGTGCGCAGTACCGAGGACGAGGTCAGGCCGACGCGCTCGTCGTCGAAGAAGTAGCGCTGGCCGAGGGTGGCGCGCAGCCGCTCCTCGCCGCGCTCGTTCAGCAGGCGCGAGGTGAGCGCCCAGGTGACCTGGTTGGCGTCGCCGAAACGGTCGCCGCCGGCGAAACGGTTCTCGGAGAAGATCTGCGCAAAGTTGAAGTCCGCCAGCGTGGTGTCGAACAGCGGCAGCCGCGACTGGTCGCGGAACGGCGCATACACGTAGAACAGGCGCGGCTCGAGCGTCTGCGTCAGCCGCTCGCCGAACCAGCCCGTCGGGCGCTCGAACCGCAGCCCGCCGTCCAGGCTGAGCCAGGGAACGCTCACCGTCTGGCGCTCGGGCTGGCCCGGCGCGGTGCGGCTCAGCTCGTAGCGCGCATGGCGCGCGCCGAGCTTCGGCGTGAAAAAGTAGCCCGGCGCGGTAAGCGGCGCGGCAAACACCGGGTTGACGGTGCTCCTTTCGCCCTCGACGAGCGCGGGGTGCGTGAAGCGCGAGTACTCGATGGGCAGCGCGGCATCGAGCAACCCGCCCATGTCGTTGCGCGCGACCGCCAGGCTCAACTGCGGCACGCGGTGGTACGGCGGCACGATCGGCGCGAGCGGGTCCTGCAGCGTCTGGAAGCGCTGCACCCGCCCCTGCAGGCTGAGGCCGGTGCCGCTGAAATCGCGCGCGTACTGCACGTAGCCGTCGCGCTGCAGGTTGCCGGTGGTCACCTGGCGCACGTCGCTGAACAGGTCCACGAAGTAGCGGTCGTCGGAGACATGGTTCAGGTCCAGCTTGGCGCTGAGCGCCGGGGAGAAGCGCTGCTCGTGCTGCACCGAGTAGCCGGTGCGCGAGCGGCCGAGCAGCTTGTCCTCCGGCAGGTACTCGAGGCGCGCCTCGCCGCTGTAGCTGGCGCCCAGGTAGCGGTACTGCGTCTTCAGCTGCTCGCCGCGCTTCGACATGAAGGTCGGCGTGAGGGTCGCGTCCTGCTCCGGCGCGATGTTCCAGTAGAACGGCACCGTGAGCTCGCCGCCGCGCAGCGTGGTCTGCGCGTAGTGCGGCGGCAGCAGCCCGCTCTTGCGCCGGCGCTCCAGCGGAAAGCTGAAGTACGGCGTGCCGAGGATCGGGACGTCGAAGAACCGCAGGCGCGCGCCGCGCGCGACGCCCTCCTGCTCGTTGAAGTCGAGCTCGAGCGTGCTCGACTCGAGCCGCCAGTCGTCGTTGCCGGGCTCGCAGGTGGTGAAATGCGCGCCGCTGAGCAGGTAGCGGCCGCGGCCCTTGAACTCGATGCGCTCGGCGCCGCCGCGCGCGGTCTGCTGGCGCCGCATGATGAACCTGGGCTGTTCCATCACGCCGCTATCGTTCGTCGTGTCGTAGGTCAGCCGCGGCCCGAAGAAGCGGTCGGCGCCCTGCACGACGCGCACGCCGCCTTCGGCCTCGAGGCGGCCGAACTCGCGGTTGAACTTGAGGTACTCGGCGTACACCGCGAACTCGCCCTGCCGGAACTCGACGCCGCCGCGCGCCGTCACTTCCAGGCCCGAGATGCCCTCGATGGATTGCGCGTCGATGGTCGCCGGCTCCTTCGCCGGCTCCTGCGCGGCGGCGGCGAGCGCGATGAGCAGCAGAACGCAGCCGGCGACTCGGGCGGCTCGCTGGCGCGGGAAACGCTCCATGTACGTGTAAAATCGCACAATTCCGCGCGAGGCGCAACGCACCCAGTGGATCAAAGGCTCGCTGCGCTCAGGCGCTGGCTCGCCGGGCCGCTCGGCGGCCCGGAATTTTCCATCGCGTCCGCCTCGGCCGACGCGAGCTTCCGCCGCTATTTCCGCGTCACGCTCGCCGCCGCGCGCAGCTTCATCGCCATGGACGCGCCGCCCGCGCACGAGGACAGCGCCGCGTTCGTGCGCGTGGCGCAGCTGCTGCGCGCGGCGGGCGTAAACGCGCCCGAAGTGCACGCGCAGGACCTCGAGCGGGGGTTCCTCCTGCTCACCGACCTCGGCACCGTCACCTACCTCGACGCGCTGACCGACGCGAACGCCGATCGGCTGATGCGCGACGCCATCGCCGCGCTCATCAAGTGGCAGCTGGCGACGCGCGCGGGGGCGCTCCCGTCCTACGACGAGGCGCTCCTGCGCCGGGAGCTCGCGCTTTTTCCCGAGTGGTATGTGGGCCGCCACCTGGGCCGCACCTTCAGCGCGGCGCAACGCGCGTCGTGGGACGGCCTGTGCGCGGCGCTCGTGGCGAGCGCGCTGGCGCAGCCGCAGGTGTACGTGCACCGCGACTACATGCCGAGAAATCTCATGCTGTGCGAACCGAATCCCGGCGTGCTCGATTTCCAGGACGCGGTCATCGGGCCGGTCACCTACGACATCGCCTCGCTCACGCGCGACGCGTTCGTCAGCTGGGACGAGGCGCGCGTGCTCGACTGGTCGGCGCGCTACTGGGAGGGCGCAAAGCGCGTGCGCCTGCCGGTGGCTGCGGATTTCGCCGAGTTCTGGCGCGCCCAGGAGTGGATGGGGCTGCAGCGCCACCTCAAGGTGCTGGGCATCTTCGCGCGGCTCACGCACCGCGACCGCAAGGCGAAGTATCTCGCCGACACGCCGCGCTTTCTCGGCTACGCACGCGCCGCGGCCGAGCGCTACGGCGCGCTCGCGCCGCTCGCGCGCCTCCTGGACGAGCTGCAGGCATGAAGGCGATGGTCCTCGCCGCGGGCCTGGGCATGCGCCTGCGGCCCCTGACCGACGCAATGCCGAAGGCGCTGGTCGAAGCGGGCGGCAAGCCGCTCATCGTCTGGCAGCTCGAGCGGCTCGCGCGCGCCGGGTTCCGCGAGGTGGTGATCAATGTCAGCTGGCTGGGCGAGCGCATCGAGTCGCGCCTGGGCGACGGCAGCGCGTTCGGCCTCGCCGTGGCCTATTCGCGCGAGGCGCAGCCGCTCGAGTCCGCGGGCGGCATCGCCAAAGCGCGCGCGCTGCTCGGCCCGGCGCCGTTCGCCCTGGTCAACAGCGACGTGTACTGCGATTTCGACCTTGACACGCTACGCCGCCGCGCGTTGGGCGAGCATCTCGCGCACCTGGTGCTCGCGCCCAATCCGGCGCACCATCCCGCGGGCGATTTCTCGCTCGCGCACGGCAGGGCGGGGAACGCCGCCGCGCCGCGCTACACTTACACGGGCATCGCGCTCGTTGACCCGGCGCTCGTCGCGCCGGTGCGCGCCGGGGAGAAGGCCCAGCTCGCGCCGCTGCTGCGCGCGGCGGCCGCCGAGGGCCGGCTCTCGGGCGAGCTGCACGCGGGGCTGTGGCGCGACGTCGGCACCGCGGAGCGGCTCGCCGAGCTCGAGTCGCTGCTGGAAAAGGAACGCTGCGGATGAAGGCGAACGACCTGAAGCAGGACGTGGCGGTGCACGCCGAACGGCGGCGGCGGCTCGCCGCGGCCATCGGCGGAGGCGTCGCGGTGATCCCCACCGCGCCGGAGCGCGCGCGCAACCGCGATTCGCACTACCCCTACCGCTTCGACAGCTACTTCTACTACCTCACCGGGTTCGCGGAGCCCGAGGCGGTGCTGGTGCTCGTCGGCGGCGCCGCGCCGCGCTCCATCCTGTACTGCCGCGAGAGAAACCCCGAGCGCGAGACCTGGGACGGGTTCCGGTACGGGCCCGAGGGCGCGCGCGAGCGCTTCGGCTTCGACGAGGCGCAGGCGAGCGCCGCGCTCGAGGAGGCGATGCCGAAGCTGCTCGCCGATCGCCCCGCGCTGTGGTACCCCGTCGGCGCCGATGCCGAGTGGGACGCACGCGCCATGCGCTGGCTGAACGCGGTGCGCGCCGGCGCGCGCGCCGGGATCGCCGCCCCGCAGGCGCTGCACGACGTGCGCGCGCCGCTCGACGATATGCGCCTGTTGAAGGACGCGCACGAGCTCGCCCTGATGCGCCGCGCGGCGGCGATTTCCGCGGCGGCGCACCGGCGCGCCATGCTCGCCGCGCGCCCGGGGGCGCGCGAGTACGAGGTCGAAGCCGAGCTGCTGCACGAGTTCCGGCGCAGCGGCGCCCAGCACCCCGCCTACTCGCCGATCGTGGCCGGCGGCGCCAACGCCTGCGTCCTGCACTACGTGCAGAACGACGCGCAGCTCGACGAGGGCGCGCTGCTGCTCATCGACGCCGGCTGCGAGCTCGAGGGCTACGCCGCCGACATCACGCGCACCTTCCCGGTGAACGGGCGCTTCGGCGGCGCGCAGCGCGAGGTGTACGAGATCGTGCTCGCCGCGCAGCGCGCGGCGCTGGACCAGGTGCGCGCGGGCAACGCCTGGAACGAGCCGCACGACACCGCGGTGCGGGTGCTGGCGCAAGGCATGCTCGACCTGAAGCTGCTCTCCGGCAGCCTCGACGAAGTGCTGGAGAAGGAAACCTACAAGCGCTTCTACATGCACCGCACCGGGCACTGGCTCGGGCTGGACGTGCACGATGCCGGCGACTACAAGCGCGGCGGCGCGTGGCGCACGCTCGCGCCCGGAATGACGCTCACGGTGGAGCCCGGTCTGTACATCCGCGCCGCGGATGACGTGCCCGAGCGCCTGCGCGACATCGGCGTGCGGATCGAGGACGACGTGCTGGTCACCGCGGGCGAGTGCGAGGTGCTGACCGCCGCGGCGCCGAAGGCGATCGCCGAGATCGAGGCGCTGATCCGTGACGGCCGGCGCTGACGTCCTCATCCGCGGCGCGGGACCGGTCGGCTGCACCCTGGCGCTTGCGCTGCGCGGCTCGCGCCACGCCGTGCGCCTCGTCGACCCGCAGCCCGCGGCGCGCGTCGCCTTCCGCCCCATCGCGCTGTCGCACGCCAGCCGGCTGATCCTCGAGCGCGCCGGGGTCTGGGGCGATTTTCCGGTGACGCCGATCCTCAGCATCCGCGTCTCGCAGGCCGGCGCCTTCGGCCGCACGCGCATGGACGCGGCCGACGCGGGTGTCCCCGCGCTCGGCTATGTGACGCAGTATGCCGAGCTGCTCGCGGCCTTGCGCGCGCGCGTCGCCCTGCATGCCGAGGACGGGCCGCCGGCGCGCTGCACCGTGCACGCGGAAGGCGCCGCGGCCGCTGCGCGCGAGCGCCGTTACGGGCACGACGCGGTGGTGGCGCGCGTCGCCGCCGTGCCGGCGCCGCAGGACGAGGCCTTCGAGCGCTTCACGGCCGAGGGGCCCCTCGCGCTGCTGCCGCTCGCCGGCGAGTGGGCCCTCATCTGGGGCGCGCATCCGGAGCGCGCCGCGGCGCTCGCGCGCGCCGCGCCGCAGGAGTTCCTCGCGCGGCTGCAGCAGGCCTGCGGCGAGCGCGCCGGCCGCTTCACGGCGGTGCACGAGCGCGCGCAGGTGCCGCTCGCGCTGCGCGTGCGCGCTGCGCGCGTCGAGGGGCGCGAGGTGTACGTCGGCAATGCCGCGCAGACGCTGCATCCGGTCGCCGGCCAGGGCCTGAACCTGGGGCTGCGCGACGCCTGGGACCTGGCGCAGACCTTGCATGACGCCGAAGACGCGGGCGATGCGCGCGTGCTCGCGCGCTTCGCCGCGCTGCGCCGCCTCGACGCCGCGGCGACGATCGGCGTCACCGAGCTCCTGGCGCACGCCTTTCTCGGCGCGCATCCGCTGGCGCGCGCCGCGCGCGGCGCCGTCCTCACGGGTCTCGACCTGCTGCCCGCGGCGCGGCGCTTTTTTGCGCGGCGCATGATCTTCGGGCCTTCCGCGCTGCCCTGAACTTTTATAGAATTCCGTTCCCTTCGCGCGGAACTCTGAAAGTCACATGCAGCTCGGCGGGCACGTCCTGCGCAACGCGTTGTTCGCCGCCCCGATGGCGGGCGTGACCGACCGGCCGTTCCGCGTCCTCGCGCGGCGCTACGGCGCCGGCCTCGCGATCTGCGAGATGGTGAGCTCGCGCCCCGAGCTGCGCGGCTCGAGAAAGTCGCTCCTGCGCGTGGACCACGCCGGCGAGCCCGGCCCCGTTGCGGTGCAGATCGCCGGCGCCGAGCCGGCGCAGATGGCCGCGGCCGCTCTCAACAACGTCGAGCGCGGCGCGCAGATCATCGACATCAACATGGGCTGCCCGGCGAAGAAGGTCTGCAACGCGTATGCCGGCTCGGCGCTGCTCGAGGACGAGGCGCTGGTGGCGCGCATCCTAGAAGCGGTGATCGCGGCGGTGAACGTGCCGGTGACGCTGAAGATCCGCACCGGGCCCGCGCCCGGGCGGCGCAACGCCGTGCGCATCGCGCGCATCGCCCAGGACTGCGGCGTGCAGCTGCTCGCCGTTCACGGCCGCACGCGCGCCTGCGGCTTCGCCGGGCACGCCGAGTACGACACCCTCGCCGAGGTCAAGGCGAGCGTGCGCCTGCCGGTGATCGCCAACGGCGACATCGAGACCCCGGCCGAGGCGCGCGCGGTGCTCGAGCGCACCGGCGCCGACGGCCTGATGATCGGCCGCGCGGCCTTCGGCCGGCCGTGGATCTTCCGCGAGATCGAGCACTTCCTCGCCACCGGCGAGTCGCTGGCGCCGCCCCCGGCGGCGGAGATCGAGGCCGTGGTGCGCGAGCATCTGGAAGGCCTGTACGCGCTCTACGGCGAGGCGCAGGGCCTGCGCGTGGCGCGCAAGCACCTGGGCTGGTACACGCGCGCGCTTCCGGAAGGCGAGCGCTTCCGCCAGGCCGTGGTGCGTCTCGAGGCCGCGGCGATGCAGCGCGCGGCGGTGAACGACTACTTCGCGAGGCTCGCCGCATGAGCCGCGGCAGCGAGCTCGGCGACGCGGTCAGGCGCTCGCTCGAGCGCTACTTCAAGGACATGGACGGCGAGCGGCCGACCGCCATCTACGACATGGTGCTGAAGAACGTGGAGAAGCCGATGATCGAGCTGGTGCTCGGCCGCGCCGAGGGCAACCAATCGCGCGCCGCCGCCATGCTCGGCATCGACCGCAACACGCTGCGCAAGAAGATGCAGCAGCTGCGCATCAAAGGGTGACCAAGCTCAAGCGGGCGCTGATCAGCGTCTCGGACAAGACGGGGATCGCGGAATTCGCGCGCGCGCTGGCGGGCTTGGGCGTCGAGATCCTGTCCACCGGCGGCACGGCGAAGCTGCTGCAGAAGGCAGGCGTGGCGGCGACCGGGGTGTCGGCGCACACCGGCTTTCCCGAGATGCTCGACGGGCGCGTGAAGACGCTGCACCCGAAAATCCACGGCGGCATCCTCGCGCGGCGCGACTCGGAGGCGCACATGGCGGCGCTCGAGCGCGCCGCCATCGCGCCCATCGACCTCGTCGTCGTCAACCTGTACCCCTTCCAGGCCACGGTCGCCGATCCCGACAGCCGGCTGGAAGACGCCATCGAGAACATCGACATCGGCGGCCCGGCGCTGCTGCGCTCGGCGGCGAAGAACCACGCCGCGGTGGCGGTGGTGGTGGATCCCGCCGACTACGCGCAGGTGCTCGCGGAGCTGCGCGCGGCGGGCGAAGTCTCGGCGCCGACGCGCTTCGCGCTCGCCACCAAGGCTTTCGCCCACACCGCCGCCTACGACGGCGCGATCGCCGGCTACCTTTCCTCGCTCGACGCCGAGGGCGCGCGCGGCGCCTTTCCCCGGGTGCTCTCGCTGCAGTTCGCGAAGCTGCAGGACATGCGCTACGGCGAGAATCCGCACCAGGCGGCCGCCTTCTACCGCGACGCGCAGCCGGTGGCGGGCGGCATCGCCGGCTACCGCCAGCTGCAGGGCAAGGAACTCTCCTATAACAACGTCGCCGACGCCGATGCCGCCTGGGAATGCGTGAAGAGCTTCAGCGAGCCCGCGTGCGTCATCGTCAAGCACGCCAACCCCTGCGGCGCCGCCCTCGGCAAGAGCGCGCTGCAGGCCTACCGCAAGGCGTTCAGGACCGATCCCACCTCGGCCTTCGGCGGCATCATCGCCTTCAACCGCGCGCTCGACCGCGCCGCGGCCGCGCAGGTCGGCAGGCAGTTCGCCGAGGTGATCATCGCGCCGCGCGTCGACGGCGCAGCGCGCGCCGAGCTCGCGCAGAAGTCCAACCTGCGCGTGCTGGAAGTGCCGCTCGCGCACGCACCGAACGCGCTGGACTTCAAGCGCGTGGGGGGCGGGCTGCTGGTGCAAGGCGCCGACGCGCACGAGCTGCAGGCCGGCGAACTGAAGCGGGTGACGAAGAAAAAGCCCGGCAAGGCGCAGCTCGCCGATCTCCTGTTCGCCTGGCGCGTGGCGAAGTTCGTGAAATCCAACGCCATCGTCTTCGCCAGGGGCGGCATGACGGTGGGCGTGGGCGCGGGTCAGATGAGCCGCATCGACAGCGCGCGCATCGCTGCGCTCAAGGCGAAGGCCGCCGGCCTGACGCTCGAGGGCTCGGTCGTCGCCTCGGACGCCTTCTTTCCGTTCCGCGACGGGCTCGACGCCGTGGCGAAGGCGGGCGCGGTGGCGGTGATCCAGCCCGGCGGCAGCGTGCGCGACGACGAGGTGATCGCGGCGGCGAACGAGCGCAAGGTGGTGATGGTGTTCACGGGCGTTCGGCACTTCAGGCATTGACGTGAAGCTCCTCGTCATCGGCTCGGGGGGCAGGGAGCACGCGATCGCCTGGAAACTTGCCCAGGGATCGCGCGTGCAGAAGGTGTACGTGGCGCCGGGCAACGGCGGCACGGCGCGCGAGAACGGCGTCGAGAACACCGGCGCGACGTCGATCGCGGATCTCATCGCCTTCGCCAGGCGCGAGTCCATCCCGCTGACGGTGGTCGGTCCCGAGGCGCCGCTCGCCGCGGGCGTGGTGGACGCGTT